>CAVHCL010000044.1:0-24788 GCA_963634425.1 Bacteroidaceae bacterium | reverse complement strand
ACGGGAACAGTAGGCGGATACGCTGTATATCCTTACAGCGAGAGCCACACGTTTACCAGTGCTACGGCTCTCACCTACAATCTGCCTGCCGCATACGACAACTACAAGCCGGAGGCCAAGATTTTCGGCACGACCGATGCCTATCCCGCCAACTCCACCAACATGCCGATGGTTGGCGCTATCTCGAACAACAGCATCACGTTCAAGCACCTCGGCGGCTTGGCGGTCATCCGCGTCGACAAGATGCCGGCTTCGTCAGGAACACTCACCGTCACCGCCAATGAGCAACTCTCGGGCGACTTTACCGTCAGCGACCTGGCAAGCACTCCGACGATTGCCACGGCTGATGCCAGCACTGATGCCGACAAAAAGGTGACCTTCACCTTCAGCGGTGCATCAACAGGCAACGTCGGCGTGTTCTACCTGCCCTTGGCCACGGGCGACTACACCAACGTAACGGTTGTGCTGCAGAGTGGGGACGTCAACCAGACCATGAATTGGAGCACACTTACTATCAGTCGTGCCCAGGTAACCGCCATTCCAGTGGTTGTGAACAGGGTCATCAACGGCCACGAGTTCGTGGACCTCGGCCTGAGTGTCCTCTGGGCCACCATGAATGTCGGCGCTGACTCTGAAACAGACTACGGCGGCTATTATGCTTGGGGTGAGACAACTACCAAAGACCAATATTCTGAAGGAGCATACAATAGCGACTTATACCAAAAGCCCTATTCCACGAACAACAACAGCACCGTTCTCAAATCAGATAATGATGCCGCTTATAAAATCTGGGGCACATCTTGCCGTATGCCTACCAAGGAGGAATTTGAAGAGCTTAAAGACAACTGCACGTGGCAATGGACAACAGAAAGTGGTGTCAATGGCTATAGGATAACCAGTAAAAAGTACACCTACAATTCAATATTTCTTCCCACTGCGGGAGCAAAAGATGAGTACGGCTACTACGACTATACCCAAAGCACAGGCTGCTATTGGTCCAGTACGCTCGACGGTCCTATGGACAGCGAAAACTTACAGGCCTACCACCTCAGATTCGAGTCAAACGAAATCCTTGTCAGCACGCTCTTTGGATATCGTTACTACGGCAACACCGTCCGCGCCGTCGCAGCAAAGTAACACGGAACTGTCGGACTGACGAGCTTTTTCCATTTTCCCTGCCCGGAGAAAAACTCCCGGCAGGGAAATGTTTTTTTTTGGGGGGGCGTTACCAACCGGAAATGTCCGCCGATGTCATGTCGCCGACTTGTGCTTGTCAATTCGACGTATTGTGCTCGTCAATATGCTATATTGTGAATGTCAATTTTTGGGAATAAGTGAACATTGACAAATATTGGCATGTGACCGGCACTTGAGGCTATTCCTGCCGGTCAACGGGGCTATGCCCCTACCCTTTGGCGGACTGCCTCGAAGAGAAGTACTGCCGCACTTACCGAAACGTTGAGAGAGTCGAGACGGCCGAGCATAGGAATGCGTATGTGGGCATCGGCAGCCTTGCGCCACTGGCCGGTAAGTCCGGTTGACTCCGTGCCCAACACTATTGCCACGCCGTCGGCCATGGGGGTGTCGTAGTAAAGAGTGGAGTCCTGAAGTTGCGCTGTGAGAATGCGTATATGCCGATCCTTGAGAAAAGATATGCATTCCTCCGAACTGCAAGCGACACACGGAACTGTGAATACCGCCCCAATGGAACTACGGATGAGATTGGGGTTGTAAATGTCTGTCATGGGGTCGCACACTATCACGGCATCGGCGCCCGCCGCATCGGCACTGCGGAGCACCGCACCCAAGTTGCCAGGTTTCTCCACGCTTTCCAACACAACTACAAGAGGTCTGTTTCCCAGCCGCAAGTCCGCAAGCCGTGTGGCGCGGCTTTCCATCACAGCCAACACACCTTCCGTGCCGCCACGGTAAGCCATACGCCCGTAGACTTTAGAACTGACACGGCAGACTTGTGTGCCCGGAGGCACAAGCAAGTCTGCCGTGCCGGCAATATCATCGCACAGGAAGACAGACTCCACTCTGTATCCTGCCTCAAGGCAATGCGCCAATTCTCTCCGCCCTTCCACAACAAAGCGATGTTCCGACCTTCGTTGTTGCGATTTCTGTTGCAGGGCAAGGACACGCTTGACACGAGGGTTCTGAACACTTGTGACGGTCTCGGCAGGAGGCAACAGAGCCTCGCTGCCACAATTGTGCGGAAATGCCTTGTCCATGTGTGTCTCAGTTTATCAGCACTTTTCGCGACACTCCGTTTTTACCGTCGCTGACGTATATAAGGTATACGCCAGCGGCAGGCACGCTCATATTCACCTGCGAACCGGTTGCCGTTCCCACATGGTCTCCTTTGAGTGTATAAAGCCTGCAATCCACAACACTACTGCTGTTTATCGTGATGTTGCGTCCGGCGACACAAATGTCGGCATCCAGTTCACGCGTAGGCGTGATGCCGTCGGGAAGTTCCTCTCCCAAATACACCGTCTCTATGGTCTCCTTGAAGACATTGATGGTAATCGTATAAAAACCGTCCTTGTCAATAGTCCATTTGCTGTCGTCGGGTCCCATATACCACATCTGTGTAGCGGAAGTGAGCAACTGATCGGCAGTCAACGGATGGAGAGCCTTAGGTGTCCATCCATACTGTCCGTTTATCTTCAAGCGGTTGGGCTCCACATTGTATTTATATATTTTCAGTTCCCCTGTCCATGTCCACTCGTAGGGGTCGTCGTCGGAACGTGTCATAGCCTTTCCGGCACTGAGTTGCCAGTTCCCTTGTTTGTCCGCCACACATCCTCCCACAATCCAAGCTTCGTACCACAGCGGGAAAATTTCGCCTGTGACTTGCTTGTTTGAGGTATCGTACGTGAAACGGTAGTTGTCCGCCTCGAAAAGCACTGTCCATGCCCCAGCGACGGTGGAGTCGCGGCTGGCAACGATGGAAATGCCGTTGTTCACTATATTGGAGTCCACCTGCTTGGGACCGTAATATATGGTGGAAGCCCTGTGTCTGTCCGTGCTCTGTATGCGCAGCGTCCCGGGCAACAGCTTTCCGTGGAACTTGAACATACTTCTGCTCCCCGCCACGAAACGTGTGAGTTCCTGTGTGCCTCCGGGCACAGCCGAGCCTGACACCCAGAGTCTTGTCTGGGAGAACACGCCTATGGGGCATAACGCCATCAATATGAAACCGAAGAGACAGTTCCACAGGCGGTTTGAAATACGGGTTATGTTGTGTGTCATGATTTTCATCCTTATTTCTTATAAATTTTCCTTACCACAGACTTTCCGTCCGCCACCGCGCTGCAGACATACGAACCTGCGGGCAGATGCGAGACGGACACCTGTATGTTGTCACTCCCTGCGGCATTTTGTTTCAGGACACACGCCCCAGCCAAAGTGGAGACAGTGAGACTGACGGAGGACGACGAACGGGGAGCAGAAACGCTGACCGTGCCGCCACCCTCGTCATACCCTATGACAAAGTCCTCAGCTTCTGTGTCGCCATTGGCTTCCGAGCCACCCGTCAAGGGCACGAAGAGTGTAAGTTCCTTTGAAAGGTCTTCGGTGGGAATACGGACTTCAAGGACACTTGTGGATGAGTCGTACACAACCGACGATACACCCAAAGTTTCTCCGTTCAGGGTGATTCCTTCAAGATTGACGGAGTTGGGGGTGCCCAACATCCGCACAACCCAAGTGCGGCTCTGCGGCATGCCTTCAAAACTTCCCTGCCGTCCGCCTATGACAAGCGTCGCAGACTGAGAACTTCGCTTTTGCTCAAAGGTTATCAAGCT
Source organism: Bacteroidaceae bacterium (assembly GCA_963634425.1). Lineage (GTDB taxonomy): Bacteria > Bacteroidota > Bacteroidia > Bacteroidales > Bacteroidaceae > Physcousia. The sequence continues at coordinate 20,976 of CAVHCL010000044.1, read as the reverse complement.
GCCGGCGCCGTTGACATATTCGTTGTCGGCTCCGTCGTCCTCATAGACGGAACCGCCGCCGTCAGCTCCGGGCACTACACAAAGGGTAATCTCCTCGGGATTGGTGACCACACTGCGCTGAACCGGGTAGAAAGGTATCACTGCCCCTGCCTTGTAGAAGACCGGAAACTCGTCCAAAGTGAAAGAGCCCTTGAAGGTACGGTCGCCCTGCACCAACTTGTTTGCGGTAACGTCCCACCACGTGCCCTTGGGCAACCATATGTTGCGGTAGCTGACCTCGTTCTCCGCCTTAGTGTATATGGGAGCCACCAACATGGCGTCGCCAAAGAAGAACTCATCCTCGTACTGGTACGCCTTGTTCTCTTCGGGCCAATCGTAATAGAGGGGACGGTTCATGCCTATTCCCGTATCGTACGTCTGCTTGGCAGCCGTGTATATGTAAGGGAAGAGACGGTAGCGGAGACGCACCGCCTCGCGCATCTGCTTGAAGTTGGCGAGCTTCCATATCCTGCGCTCCACACTGCCGTCCTTGGTGGCGTGTGTGCGGAATATGGGCGTGTACACGCCGAACTGCATCCATCTGAGGAAAAGCTCCAGGTCGCTGTTGTCTATGTCCATGTGTCCGCCTATGTCGTGCCCCCAATATGCGTAGCAGACGTTGCTGGCGGTGCTCGTGAAATAAGCGAGGTAGCCAAGCGTGCCCCATTTGCCCGACGTGTCGCCAGAGAAAGCTATGGGATAGCGGTGGCTGCCGAGCCCTCCCCACCTGTGGTAGATGACGGGACGGAGCTCAGGTCTGTTGAGGCGCATATCCTCGAAGAAAGTATGGTTGCACCAGAAGGTTTCGCCGAGAGTCATGTTGTCCACAAGAAGATGCTGCTGCCAGTCTATCCACCAGAAATCGACTCCCATATCCTCATATTTCCTGAGGAAATTCTTGAAGAGAGCCTTCATGTAGCCGTAGTCCTCCACCGCCCACGGAAGGATGCCTGTATAGTCGCTGGCATAGCCAAGGTCGGCCTTCATGTCGTTGTAGTAGTCTTCGTGCGAAGCCACGCCGTCGGCAGGGTGAAGATTGAGGGCGGTGCGCAATCCGTGGAGGTGCATATAGCGTATTAGCTCCGCGGGGTTGGGTATGAGAGTCTTGTTCCAACTCCATCCCGTCCAACCGTTCTTGTGCCAGTCCATGTCCATGATGAGCACGTCCATGGGGACATCGTTTTTCTCCACATCGTTTATTATCTGTTTGAAGTCGACGGTGCTGTACGCCTCATAGCGGCTGTACCAGTAGCCGAAAAGATATTTAGGCGGCAGGGGCACACGTCCTCCCACCTTTATGTAGTCTCCTATACACTGCTTGTAGTTGTGTCCGTAACCGAGAAAGTACCAGTCTGTGGCATCGCTGTCCACGGGGTCCGCCCACCACATGAAGCCTTCGCTGTTAGGCTCAAGAGCATAAGACGTGCTTCCGTCCCCCCTCGTCGTCTTGGGACTCTCGTCTATGACAGCCCATCCGGCTCTGGAGATGAGTCCGTTTTCCAGCCTGTCCCTGAAAGAGTCTCCGTAGTCGCCGTCAAGGGTGCGGTTGGTGCCCATCAGATTAAGCGCATCGTCCTTGCCGGGATACCACTGGCAAGTGAAGCCGTTCATGCGGAACGTGATGAGCAAGTTGTTGGGCGATTCGTCCGAGACTTTGGGGATGGAGCCCAAACGGTAACGGAGGTCTACACTGTCTGTGTGAATGTATAGGTATTTGTCGTCTTTCTCCGTGGTGAAACGAGGCACAGGCAGCCGTCGGTTCACTATGGCGAACGTGGCGCGGTCTTCAAACTGGGCTGTCTTGCTGTACTGTATGCGTATCATGCGGTCTGTGAGCACAGTGAACCGCATATTACCCTCTGTCACCACAGCTTCGGGATATGCTACAGGATTGATTTCGTCCACGGCTCCGGCAAACGGAAGAAACAGGAACGAAAGGACAAGACACCCTGCCAAACGGCTGAGAATAGTGTATGGGGACTTCATGTCAAAAGGTAAAGTATAGGATGTTGGAGGTTATAAAGGTCAAAAATAAGGTGAAGGAAAGCTGACTTTTTGCAACAAAGGAACAAGCCCCGCCGTAAGCGAGGCCTGTTCCGTGCGTTAGTTCGCTGTTAAACGTTCTCAGCGAAGTATTTGATGGTACGAACCATCTGAGATGTGTAGCTGTTCTCGTTGTCGTACCAAGAAACAACCTGTACCTGGTATGTGTCGTCGTCAATCTTGCTGACCATTGTCTGAGTAGCGTCGAAGAGTGAGCCGAAACGCATGCCGATGATGTCGCTTGAGACAATCTGGTCTTCTGTGTAGCCGAAAGACTCTGTCTGGGCAGCCTTCATTGCTGCGTTGATGCCGTCTACAGTCACATCCTTACCCTTAACTACAGCGATGAGGATAGTTGTAGAGCCTGTAGGAGTGGGCACACGCTGTGCAGAACCTATGAGCTTACCGTTCAACTCGGGGATAACCAGACCGATGGCCTTGGCAGCGCCTGTGGAGTTGGGGACGATGTTGCAAGCGCCTGCGCGGCTACGGCGAAGGTCACCCTTGCGCTGCGGACCGTCAAGAATCATCTGGTCGCCTGTGTAGGCGTGGATGGTAGACATGATACCGCTGGCTATGGGAGCGTACGCGTTGAGAGCGGCAGCCATGGGAGCCAGACAGTTGGTGGTGCAGGATGCTGCGGAGATAATCTTGTCCTCAGCCTTCAATGTTGTATGGTTTACATTGTAAACGATTGTGGGCAGGTCGTTTCCTGCGGGAGCGGAGATGACAACCTTCTTGGCGCCTGCTGCAAGGTGTGCAGAAGCCTTTTCCTTGGATGTGTAGAAACCTGTGCACTCCAACACTACGTCTACGTTGTTTGCAGCCCAGGGGCAGTTTGCAGCGTCCTTCTCGGCGGAAATCTTTATCTCTTTGCCGTCAACGATGATTGAGTCCTCAGTTGCCTCTACAGTGTGCTTGCCCTCGCCGAACTTGCCTGCGAAACCACCCTGAGCGGTGTCATACTTCAGAAGGTGAGCGAGCATCTTGGGAGATGTCAAGTCGTTGATTGCAACTACTTCGTAACCCTCTGCCTCAAACATCTGACGGAAAGCCAGACGACCGATACGGCCAAAACCGTTAATTGCTACTTTTGTCATTTTCTGTTAAATTTAAAATATGTTTATAAAAACTGTTGTTTTGTTATCCACAATTACAGTAATGAGAAGACTTACACGCTGCTATAAGAAAGGCTGAAACCGCCATCATCAATACATAAATGCACCTTTTCACTACTTTCCTTCGTTATTTGCGCGCAAAATTACAATTTTCTTTTTATATTCGCATCCGAAAACCTTTAAAAAATTATAATTAATGTCATTTATTCAAGATTTCAAGGCATTTGCCCTCAAAGGCAATGTGGTGGATATGGCCGTCGGTGTGATCATAGGCGGTGCCTTCGGAAAAATCGTCACCAGTATCGTCAACAACATTATCATGCCTCCGATAGGAGTGCTTACCGGCGGCGTGGACTTCACCGACCTGAAATTAGTGATAAAGCAAGCGGAGACGCAAGGAGACAAAGTGGTGGCGGATGCGGTGACGCTCAACTACGGGCAGTTCATACAAGATGTGGTGGACTTCCTCATCATCGCGTTCTGCATATTCCTTATGGTAAAAGGCATTGCCGCCCTGTCGAGGAAAAAGAAGGAGACACCGGCGCCGCCCGCTCCGCAACCCGAGCCAAGCGCCGAGGAAAAGCTTCTTGCCGAAATACGCGACTTACTGAAGGAAAAGAAATGATAAAAAGACTGACCATATCCCTATTGGCAGGCATCTCGTCGGTATACGGATTCTGCCAGTCGGACCCTGCCATACGTTCGCTCTACAGCACAGTGAAAGAGACTTACTGCGGCAAGGCGGACTCCCTAACGCACTGCTTCGTGGAGAATTTCATGAACAAGTCCAAAGGAATCTTCAACGAACGCCCCGGTGTGTGGGGACAATACATTTACTGGCAGCAGGCACACGCCATAGATGTCATTGTCTACGCATACGAAAGGCACAAGGACGACGGTTCCCCTCTGAAGTCCACATACAACGGATACATCAGAAGATGGTACAACAGCAGGGGCAACAACTACTCGCACAACGGCGCTACGGGATTTGAGAATCCGTACACTGACGACATGTGTTGGATTTGCCTCACCCTTATGCACATGAGCGACGCTCTCAACTACGGGACATACCACACGGTGGCCAGGAAACTGTTTGACAACGGCATCATGTCCAGAGCCAAAGAGGACGAGAAAGGACTTTGGCTGCCGTGGAACACAGACAGCGGCAGCGGTCCCAACGCCTGCACACTGTCTCCGGCCTGCCTCATAGCCGTGAAGATGTACGAGAAGTACGGTGACGAGAAGTACTTGGAGTACGCCGAGAAGTTCTACGACTACATGACAAAGCACATAACGAAAAGCGACTGGCGTGTGGAGGAACCTCCCCTAACCTACACACAAGGCACTTTCGGCGAAGCGTGCAGGAAGCTTTACCATCTCACCGGCAAGAGTGCCACATACAAGAGCAAATACAAGAATGCCGCTTACCAATACATCAACTATGCCTTCACAAGCGGACGGTGCACCAACGGGGCAAACATATTGAGGCACGAGGGCACAAGCATGGACCAAAGCATCTTCAAGGCTGTCCTTATCCCGTACGCCGTGAACTTTGTGTTGGATACCGAAATGCCGGTCGCCTACAGGTTGAACATCGCCAGACTGGTGCAGAAGAACGCCAGCATGATGTGGAGCAAACTCAACTTTGACCGCTATCCCAAAGTATTCTGCGACTACGACTGGACCAAGACATACGACGGCAATGACAGCGACGCATCCATGGGCGCCATGGCAAGCGGAGCATCGCTACTGGAGAATACGGCACGTATGTGCAAGTACATAGTGGATGGATACGAGGACTACCAGACCGGCATTGGCGACACCGGGTCGCCTGTCCCCGAATTCAGATACGGTGTCTTCAGCCTGGGCGGCTCCATCATACGCTCTCCTTGGCAAGGCGCTGACAACCTGAAGCCGGGAATGTACATCGTAAACGGAAGAAAGACACTTGTCAGCCCATGACTGTCACAAGGAAGTCGTCTGCAAGAGAACAAACAATAACACAATGGACTTATTACCTCCACTTCACAAACCAACAGATTTTCAAATGAAGAAGAAGACGATGTTAACACTGACCGCCGCACTGTGCATGATGTCGTGCACCACCGGCAAACAAGCGGCTCTGAACGAGATGCGGGACTTCACAGCCGAGCTTGAGGAAAACGCCACTACCTACAACTTCAGAGACTGGCAGAAAGAGCAACGCAAGTTCTACAAGATAGACAAGAAACTGCAACGCCACGATTACACTGCGGAGGAACAGCACGAGATAGGCGAGATGAAAGGCGTGTGCCTTGGCTACTTTGCAAAAGGAGTGTTGGGCAAGGCTTCAAACAAGATTGTCCAGGTGAGAAACCAACTCCAAGGCATCGTGGACGGAATACAGAAGGCATTGGTGCCGTAGCCCCGGCACACACGCCACATACATTCCTAACGATGGACGACTACACACTTGCCGGCTTTCACCGCCACACCCTTGTGTCCCTTTCCCGCGGCACGGCCAAGAAGGTCGAACATCTGCTCCGACTGTTCCCTCTCCGTAACTTCGGAGATGCCGTCCTCCGTTTCCGCCTCCGTGCCGTAGACGTACAAGGCATATAACTTGGGAGATGCCGCAGGGTTCATGCCTGAGTTGGTGCGCGGGACAAGCAGCTTCACATATCTGCCGCGGACGGGAGAAGACAGCATAACGGTTTTCTTGTTCGACGATATCGTGTTCTTCCTCGTGGCAATCAAAGTCCAGCACGTGTTGTCGTCTCCGGTCTTGCTTATCAGACTGAGGTCGGGCCGCTCCTCACTCACATATATCTGGTAGTCTCCTATGTTGGATGCGTTGGAGTCCAGCGAACGCGCATCCCATATCATAAACTTGCGGATGTCGCAGACGGTTTCCAAGTCCACTATCACATAGCGCATCGGAGACTCTCCGGGAACGCCCTGTGTAAACTTCCAAGGACAGTCCGCCGCAGGAGTTCCTGTAAGCAGGTTCATGGCAGAGTACGAAGCGTCCGGTGTGTCGTACGAGGTCAAGACGGTCTTGCCCACACTCACCGCTCCGTCAGTACGTTCCGACGGACGCGAGTATTCGCCGTAGATGTCGCAGCCGTATATGCGCACGGCATTGTCAGCAACGCCGGATGGGCGTATGCCCCTCTTAACCTGAAGCTTCACGTATCTTACCTCGTGGGCAGGGAAAGAGGCATCTTTGTCGGCGAGTGCCTCCACACCAGTCTCGTGAACCGCCAAATCCCACGAGTCCGATGCGTTGAGCTTGGTGTAAACCCAGTACTCGGGCACGTTGCCGCAGTTGTCCTCGCGGGTCCCCACGTCGTGCAGTACCAGTCTGTTTATCTTGTATATGTCCGTAAACTCCATCACCACCCACGGTGTCTCCGTGGAAGTGTCGCACCATTTGCGTCCGGGGCAGACGTAACTTGTAAGTATGTTCTTGGGGCTCTCGCTCTCGTTCACCATTCCGCTGCACGAGTGTATCCTGCACCTTACCTTGCCCGACGAGATGCCTGTGCGTTGGTTCACCACGCCCTCGGGGACAGTGTCGAGGAGTATGGGGTCGCCTGTCTTACTGGAAGAAGAGGGGTCGTACACCGCCACTCCCACAAAACTGTCGGCGCATCCGTAATAGAGAAACCATTTGTCGGTGTGGTACACAAGCCCCTCCACGAACACCGTGCCAGCGGCATACTGTCCGCTCTTCTCAAACGCCTCCATGGGGCGGAAAAAAGGTTTGTCCAGACGATCGACGAGTTGCAGAGGGTCGTCTGCGCTGAAAAGCATCTGCCCGGCGGCATACGTGTTGGACGGATAGCACGGGTCGCCGTTGGAGCCGCTTTTGTTCTTGCCGTTGTACACCAGCACTATGCCGTCCTCGGTGACCACGGCTGGAGGACCGCACTCTGTAAGCTGGCTGTCGAAATACCCGTTGCGCGGACGTGCCAGGTAGCGCAGGTTAAGCTCGGAGTCCACCACAGGCTCCCAGTTTACCAGGTCGTCGCTCACTGCGCCGCACACCCAATACTCGCCCCAGTACATGAAGTATTTGTACTCTCCGTACACCTTTACCTTCGCCGCCTGCAGCCGTCCGTCCTTTATCTCTGTGACTATGGAGCCCGACTTGCAGGCGAGGTCGAGGAACTTGCCGCCATACGCCGTGCGGAACGCCGGTCCATGGTGTGTCCACTCTTTAAGGTCACGGCTGGTGGATATGCTCAAACGTGCGGTGCTCTTGTTCCACGAGGTGTGTGTCATCACATACAGCGGCTTGCCGTCCGCCTCTGCCTCCACCACCCTCGGGTCTTCCACGCCTCCAGGCCATTCGTAAGTCTTGGACACGTCGGAGCCGTCGGGATACACCACCGGTGTGGTCATCCTCATGCTTATGTGTGTTCCGTCCTCGCTCTCGGCGTAACCCACACGCGAGGTTCTTCCGCCTATGCCCGCCGTGGGGTCGTCCTCTGCCCTGTAGAGCACCACCACCTTGCCGTCGCGCACCACTGCCGCCGGATTGAAGGTGTCGGCACATTCCCAGTTCACCGAGGCTTTCTTCATCGGACAGTAGAAGGTGGTCTCCGATGTCGGACTTATCAGTGGGTTCACTCCCTCGGGGCGTTGGAAACCGCCGAGTGCCCATTGTGGAAGTATGTTGTCGTCGGCCTTTGCGGGAAATGCGAAAAGGAAGAAGGCGGATGCCGCCGATACAAACATTGCAAAACGGGATAATTTCGTCATATCATATTAACATTTTGATTTGCAAAAGTACGAAAAAAATGCACTTTATCTGCCGTCGTGCAACGAAATGTAGATATAATTCCGTAAATTTGTCGCAACAACTAACTACAAACCACTTTTAATACAACTGACACAAATGAAACACCTTAACAAAGTGGCGTTGGCCGCACTTTTCGCCTTGCCATGTTCCGCCGTTGCGGAGAACCGCTCCGTATCTTCGGCCTCGCCCGACGGCAACATCAAGGCCACCGTGTACCTTACGGACGGAAGGCTTTCCTATACCGTGGAAAAGGACGGAAGAGTGGTGGTCAAGGACTCGCCGCTCGGACTCAAGACTTCCGGCATTGACCTCACACAGGGTCTTGACTTCGTGTCCACAGCCACAGCGGAGACGGACACACCCTACTGGCTGCCGGTGGGAAAACAGCTACAGTACAGAGACCATTGCAACACCCTGTCGGTGGTCACCGGCAAGGACGAGTGCAGACTCAGCGTGGAGTTCCGCCTCTACGACGACGGCTTCGCCTTCCGCTACGGAATACCCGAATACGGCGGCAACAAGAGTGTAGTGCTTACGGAGGAAGCCTCACGCATACGCCTCAGCAACTTCAAGAACTGTCTCGCGTGCAAGTTCAGGGGCAACATACAAGACCCTAACTATCCGTACGAGGGACACTACAACCTCTACGGCACATGGTATGCGCTGACAAACGCCGACGACACGCGCTTCAACTCCCCCACCCTGGTTTACGACGGCACGGACTACATGCTTATCTCCGAGGCCAACAACAGCGGCATATTCTGCACCTCTTTCACCAAGGCAGAGAAAGAAACAGGCGAGTTCTCCTTCTCGTGGACAGGACAGACCAAAGACTACAAAGAGGACAAAGAGCACCAGATAGTGTGCTCCCTGCCGTTCGTCTCGCCTTGGCGCATGGCGGTGACGGGTGATCTCGCCACTGTGTTCGAGACCACCATGACTGAGAACCTCTGCCCTCCCACTTCCATCAAGAACCTGGACTGGATAAAACCAGGTGTCTCGGCATGGTTCTGGGGTGGCTCGGACGGCAACAAGACGGAGATACGCAACATCTACGGAGGAACCAAAGAAGGTGAATACGCACATGCCGATCTTGCCGCGGAAATGGGATGGAGATACACCCTCATAGACGGAGGGTGGAACGCCGACTGGGTTCCCACGCTCATCAAGGACGCAGAGAAGAAAGGCGTGGAAAGCTTGCTGTGGTGGACTGCCAAACTATCCGACAGCCAAGACTTCTCAAACGACAACATGGTCTACACACTTAAGAAATGGAAAGACTGGGGTGTGAAAGGAATTAAGATAGACTTCTGGGAAGACGACTCCAAGGAAACAATGGAGCGCATGGAGAAACTGCTGAAACTGGCAGGAGGGTTCAAGATGCTGGTCAACCTCCACGGATGCACACGCCCGTCGGGAATGCGCCGCACCTACCCCCACCTGATGACACAGGAGGGTATCTACGGAGGAGAAAACAACTTCTGGGCAGCGAAGAACATTAATGCGGCACACCACATCAATCTGGCACTGACGCGCAACGTGGTGGGAGCCGCCGACTACACCCCTGGCGACTTCGCCACATGGCGTGGAAGCATCATCACAAACCAGTCCGTGGCACACCACATGGCTCTGCTCACCGTGTTCGAAAGCGGCATAGTGCACATCGCCGAATGTCCGGAAAACATACGCTACTTCTACGGTAAGGACATCATGAAGCGTCTGCCCACTGTATGGGACGAGTCACATATGCTGGAGGGACAACCCAGCAAGTACATCACCGTAGCCAGACGCAACGGCAAGGACTGGTGGGTAGCGGGCATCAACACCGCAGCGCGCATATGCAAGCTCAACTTTGACTTCCTGGACGAGGGAAAGACATACTATGCATACATCTACCACGACGCCACTTGCCGCAGCGACATGAAATTCCAAAAGACTGAGGTGCACAAGGGCACCACCATGACACTCAAGGAAATCTCTGAGGGCGGGTTCTTGATGCAAGTCTCCACAGACGGCAACCTCGACTGTCCCGCCGAGCGCATCACCTACGAGGCCGAGGCTTCGGGGAACACCCTCAGCAGCGGAGTCACCAGACAGTCGTACTCCAATATGCACGCCTCGGGCTCCGGCTACGTCATGAACATCGGCGTGGGCAGGTACCTCAAGTTCAACAACGTGAAGGCGGAGAAGGACGGCAACTACCTCCTCACCCTCTACTACATGACGTTAGACACCCGCAAGGCAAAACTCCTCGTCAACGACGAGCAGGTGGGCGACACCGTCACCTTCTACGGCAACGGCGACATCACCAGCACGTACAACCCCGAGGGCATGGGATGGAAAATGATACCCATAAAGCTGAAGGCCGGCAACAACACCATCACGGTGCAGAGCTACGACGACACGTGGGCTCCCAACTTCGACCGCATCACCGTGCATCCTCTCGACAACGGGAACGCCATGTCCCTGCCACAAAGCTCTGCCGCAGCGGCACAGGACACGGACACCTTCGACCTCTTGGGACGGAGGATGAACGGGACTCCCGAAAACAGCGTATATATAAAAGGTGGGAAGAAGTTTCTGTCAAGGAGGTGACGTGCCTGGAGAAATGACGCATCCGTAAACAACAAGGAAAGGAGCCGCCGATTGCAATCGGCGGCTCCTTGTGAAAAAAAACTGTAGGGACTCTATCGCATCTTCAACTTCTTCACTCTTGTCTTTGTCGAGCCTCCGGCGGTGGTTACGGTAATCTTGCCGTCGGCAATGTCGAGCCGCACGCCAAAGTTATAGCCTTGTATGAGCACCGGGAACTCGTTGCCCCTCTTCCCCTTCGCCATCATGGTGTACGACTCAGGGTGGCGGTGTCCGCACACGAGGAGGTCTATGTCCGCCTCGTTGAGGAGCGGCAGCATCAGCTTGGAGAAATGTGTGGTGCCGGCATCTTCGGCATCCTCGCGGTCGTTGGGAATGGGCAGATGGCTCACCACAATGCGGTACTTGGCGTTGCGGAAGTCATCGGTCTGCATCAGTTCGGCAAACCAACGCGCCTCTTCCTCACGGTACTGGTTGAACGCTCCAAGATTGGTGACGCGCGCCATTGGGTCGCCGTCCGCCTCCGCCTCGCCTCCGTCAAGCAGCACCACCATAAGGTCTCCCCAGCGGTATGCGTTGTAGAGTCTGCCGCTCTGGTGCGGGAAGTATTTGCGGAAGAAGCGCGAGATGTCGCCCTTTGTCTCGTGGTCGCCGCGCACCATGCAGAAGTCCTTGGTGCGCGCGAAGAGTTCCACGCTTTTGTCCACAAAAGAGGCGTACGGTTCCTCGGGGTCTTTCACCGTGTTGGCGGTAATCTGCATATTGTCCATCATGTCCCCGGCGTATATGATATGGTCTGCGCTTTGGTAGTCAAGCGCGGAGAGCATCTCCTCCAGCACGTCCGGGCGGCGGTGCATATCGCTCACCACCACGAGATGGTGTTCTGTGGCGTTAGGGTCGAGCGTGCGGAACGTGTACCAGTCGCCCTCGTAGACTTCGCCCACTGATGCGCTGTAAGGCTTCACCCAGTCTACAAACTGTGTGCACACCCTGTATTCGTACTCGGTGCCGGGGGTGAGTCCGTCCACCCTGATAGTGAAGTTCTGCAGCGGAGCCGCCGCCTGTGGAGCCACCACCTCGCTGTATATCTGGTGCTGCCCGTCCTTGTCGTCGTAGTACTTGGAGACATCGGTTGTGCCTTTCTTCTTCAGTTCAACCCACGAGAACGGCTTGATGTTATTCTCGAACACCACCGTAACCCCGTCCGCCGAAAGCTCCTGGAGGTAAGGTCCCGCCTTGAGCCATTCTTGTGCGTGTGCGGAGGAGAGTGCTGCCAGCAGCATTGCCGACACTATGTATAATCTGCGTATCATCGTTTCAGTATTTTCTTGTTGTTGATAATGTAAATGTTGTTTTTCCTCTGGTGCGCAGCATCCGTCGGCCTGCCCACGAGGTCGTAAGCTCTCAAACCGTCGGCGGCATCAGCCTGTGCCGGAGACAAGCCGTCCTCCACGTCGGCCAGAGGACGGAAGTCGTCCTCTCCCTCGCGGAAAGGTATGTACGCCGAGCCTGCCGCCACTGACGTGGATGTGGACTTGGAGAATCCCACCTCGCCTCCTACGACCTTCAGCACACGTATCGAGCCGGAGGCGAGCCCCTTTACGGCCTCGTTGACGGCGACAAGTGCGTTGCCTACAACCGACGGAGCGTCCTTTGCCGTACTCGGCAGCGTATATGTTCCCTTGGCTGCGCGAAGCAGCACGGCGGTGCGGGCCGGCACCACTGGAGAGAAATAAGACTTCAGGGAGAGAATGCCGTTGTCGTCAATCACGGTGTACGCCTCCATGCCGTCGGGCAGCTCCACAGGGAAGGACGTGGAGAGCACAGCCCATCCCGTGGACGGGATGGTGACCTGGTGGTACGCCTTGCGCAGATACCACGATGCCGTGTAGCCGCTGTAGAGGTGTCCGTCGCGGTCAAAGGCTATGGTGTCTGCCGTGTTCTTGCCGTAGAGAGAGCGCATGCCGGTGGTCTGGTTGGCGGCGGTCATCAAAGCTTCGGGGTCGGCGGAAGAGGCTATCGTCCATGTGCCCTCCGCATCGTAGTTCAGCATCATGCCGTCGAGCAAGAGACTCTGGTCGTAGTTGCCCAGTACAAAGGTGCCATCCGCCGACGGCCTTATACGGAACGCCACACTGCCGTCGTTGACAGAGAGGTTTCCCCACGTCAGCTTGCGCGTGTCGCCGGAAGGGGCAGCGCAGAGAACCTTCTCCTTGTTCTGCCTCATCACGAACGCGCGGTAGGCGTTCACCACGAAATAATAACCGTCCTCCACAGGCTGTAACGCAGTGGGCGCAGTTTCCAGATACTGCCGCGTGGCCTCCTCCAGACGCTCTGTCACATCGGCGGCCTGCTGCTCTGTGGTTGTCTTGCCATCAGCGAGAGCCTGGGCTTCGTCCACAAGCACGGTCAGTCCGTACGCCACCAATGGTGACACCTCGCCTGGATTGTCGCCCACCTTGTACACCGTCATGGCACCCTTGGCGTCGCTCAGCGGACGGCGTACGGACATGGCTGGCGTAATGCGCGAGTCCTCGATGCGCGTAAGCACCGTCATGGTCTCGTACCCATTGGAGACTGAGGAGAGCGTGTCGCACAAACCGGCGTATTTGAAGTTGCGCACGGTGTATTCCTTTTCGCCCCACTGGCAGCTGCCGTCCTTACACCTCACCTTGGTGGAGAACGCCTTGCTGAACTGCGGCGTATGGATGAGTAGACGGCGGTCGTAGTCTGCCGCACTGAGGTAGGAGTACGCCTCTCCGCAAAGGCTCTGCACGGAATAAGTGCCGCCGCCGAGCGGTTTGAAGTAGTACGCCGTCTTCACCAAAGGCGTGCCGGCGGAAGCGACGGCGTAGAGGTACGCCGCCTCTCCGTTCTTGCCGCACGGATTGTCGTAGTCCGCGGCGTTGCCGTACGGAGATCGGGAAGCATCGGTGTCGTAGCTGAACACATAGCCATTGACGGAGAGCGGGAAAGGCGACATGGTGTAGTATCCCTCCGGTATCTCCTTGGGCTGTTGTGCGTACGCCGTGCAACCTGTCTGCGCCGCGGCAAGCAGGAGTGTTGTACATATTGTCTTTCTCATAAGCCGACAATTTTATCACTGTCCGTCCACAGTGAGGAATACCGTCTGGGTGTCGGACTTGGGGCCTTTCACTATCTTGTCCATGATAACATTGCCATGGCAGTCCACCACCTTCACGTTGAACGATCCGTCCTCGCTTATGTCTATGCGCATGGCTGAGTGGTAGCCTATGAGATATTCCTCAAACTTGTTGCCCTGCCCGTTGTAGTTAAGTCCGGCTATTGAGCAAGACTGGTGGTAGTGTCCGCATATCAGCATGTCTATGTCGTTCTCCAGAAGGATGGGAAGTATGAGACTTGAGAGGTGTGGCTGTCCGTCGAACTCATTGTTGCGCTTGTTGTCTCTGAGCAGCGGGAAGTGGCACACCACCACGCGGTGCTTGGCGGTGAGGAACTCTTCCGTCTTAGTCAGTTCCTTCAGCCACTTGGCTACCTTCTCCCTGTAGGGATAGAAAGCCGCCATGCCGTAGTACTCCACATGGTCGTCCACCTTGTCCTCGCCGCAGTCTATCATTATCACCTCCAGGTCGCCCCAGCGGGACGCACTGTATATCTCTCCGTTGGAGCGCGGGAAGTAATCCTTGAAATGGCGCGAGAGGTTGCCGCGCGTGTCGTGGTTGCCGCGCACCATCTCAAATGCCTTGCTCTTGGCGAAAAGGTCGACGCTGGCATTGATGTAGCCCGTGTACGGGTTCTCGCTGCCGGACTGCACATAGTTTGTCATGTCGCCGTTGTAGAGGAAATGGTCGATGGTGTTGTAGTCAAGAGCTTTCAGCAGAGCCGTCAGAGTGTCGGGTCTGTTGTGCATATCGCTGGTGATGAAGAGATGGTGTTCCTTGCGGTTGGGGTCGATGGTGCTGAAGCCTATCCACTTGGAAGTGTAGTTGTCCGTGGTGGCGATGCCCATGGTTGCGCCCTCGGCGGTCATGTTGTTTATCCTGCGTCCCCTCACCCTGTATTCATACTGGGTGTCGGGTTTCAGTCCCTCCACCCTTATGGCGAAGTTCTGCACCGGCTCCACCGCATTCTCGCCGAGCACCTGGCGGTGTACCTGTATCTGTCCGTCCACCACCTGGTAGTAGTTCTTGGACTCTGTAGTCCCCTTCTCCCTGAGCTCTATCCACGAGAGCGATGGTATGCCGTGTTCGAAGACTACGGTGACGGCATCGTCGGTGAGGTCCTGCAGGTAAGGTCCCGCCTTAAGCCACGTCTGCGCCGTTGCGCTCTGCGGAGCGACGACGGCTATGAAGAGTGCCGCCATCACGTTTTTCAGTTGTCTGATGTTCATGTTCTTTAATGTAGTGTGTTTACAAATTGTTTTCGGTTTCAAGCTTCCGGTAGGTTCTTGAGATATGCCTTTGTACATCTTATACATTGTAACCTGAGAGGAATGCTCCACTTCCGTAAAGGGAAGCCCGCATCCTCTCAGGTTCATTCAGTGTATAATAACGTCTCTGTCTAACGCATAGCCGTCGTCTACTTTACAAGCACCTTGCGTCCTCCAACTATGTAGAGTCCCTTGCCCGGACGTTGTATGCGGCGACCGCTGATGTCGTACCACTCTGCACCCGTGCCCTGTGCGGCAGGCTCTATCTCCGAGATGCCGTCCGGGTCGGTGATGTTGCTGTACACACCGTCGATGCAGAATACCTGCAGATGGTCGCTGTTGAGCAGAGGCGTGTTGTCCTCGCCGAGAGTCTGCCTCCAAGCGGGGTTCTCCTCGTTGCCGGCATTCAAGTCGAAGCAGACCTTGCCGGCATTCAAGTCGTTCTCGCTGACTTCCAGAATGACATCCGTAAGGAACTCGCCCCACCACTGAGGTGTGCCGGAGACAAGCACTTCGGGAGCACTGGTGCGCAGGAAGTACATGTTGCCGCCGTACACGTAGCATCCGGCGTCGCCGGCGGTGCCCACCGTTCCGTCGCACTTCACACGGAAGAAGTATGCGGCCTGGTCGCCAACCACCTCACCGATGGAGAGACAGTTGTCCGCATACACCTTGTTTGTGGACGACCATCCGTAGTAACCGCCCACGCCGTTGTCGTAAGACTCCACGCGTCCGGAGAAGAGACAGTTGTTGAAGTACTGCGGACCGTTGGATGCAATTCCGGCAAAGCCGCCCACATTGTTGCCGCCGAGGATGCTGAGGTTGCTTTCCACATTCTCGAAGCGGGTGCTGCCGTCAATCTGTCCCACGAGACCTGTGTTGTTGGCACCTTCCACCACGCCGGCGAACTTGACGTTGCGGATGGTGGCGTTGGCGGTGTGGCGGAACACGCCGGTGTATTCCTCACTGGTCTTGATACCCACCGTGAGGGTGTGTCCCTTTCCGTCGAACACACCGTTGTATTTGTAGTATGTGCCGTTGGTCTGGCCGCCTATCATCATGAATGACTCATCGGCTGTGACATCGTTTGCAAGGACAGCGTTCAAGTCCGTCATGCCTGTGGTGACCAAAGCGGCAAACACGTTCAGGTTCTTGGAGTCGGTAATCTTCAGACAACCGTCCTCGTCAGTGGTTGGATAGAACGAGATGGCACTGAGGTCGCCGCCGTTGGCTGCTTCCTCGCTGGTGTACTTGCCGTCGGTGTATCCGTTCTGCGAGTCATATATCTTGGAGTAAGCGTTGTCAGCCTCTTCCGACGTAATGACTCCCGACGTGGAAAGCTTGTCGGTGGCAGCCGCCATGGCATCGGTGTAAGCTACAAGAGTGGCGTAGTTCTTCTGGCACTCGTAGATGTCGCCGAAGATCTCACCCATCTTGCACACCACATTGTACTTGTCCTCAGCCGTAGAGGCGGACTTGCCCTCAGCTATCAACTGCTTGAGCATATCCTTCAGGCCGTTGTAGTAGTTGGGATTCTTGCGGTATTCCAACTCGTCGGCATCCGTGTCGCAGATGAACTGTGCCATGTCGCACATGGACTCCACGGTGGCATCCATGGTCTCGCCCACCTCTTCCATGGTGCCCAAGTACCTGAGGCGGAAGTTGGCTATGTCTGTCCAGTCGTTGTATGTGTAAACGGAATGGGGATTCTTGACACCTATTTTAAGAGTGTTGTCGGTGACGTTCACCACCAGACGGTTCTCGTACCGGCCGGCGTTGAAAGCGTATGCGGCACTCTGGGCTCCGTGGGGCAGATAACCTATAACCAGACCCGTTTCGTCGGTAACCTCATAGTCAGGCACATCGCCTGTAACCCAGCAGTTGACCTTGTCCTGTGCCTCGTCCACGGAGATGATGTCCTCGTATGTGGAGCGCAGGAAAGTCTGGTTGCCGTTCATGTAGAGCATGGCAGCGTGCATACGCGACTCCACGTCGCCGCTCACACGGTAGGCACCGTTCATCACCACCTCGTAGATGCCGTTTTCGGGCAATGTCACTGTCTGGTTGAGGTCGAAAGCCTTGCTTGTCCAGTGTTCCACCACATGAAGGTCGATGGTCTCGCCCTTGACTACGGAACCTATCTTGTCGCCATCCCATCCGTTGAGACCGTCGCTGAAGTCGGCGTTGACGATGAACGACGTGGCATCTGCGCCCGGGTTGAGTCCCTCGTTGAGGGCATCGTTGAGCATCTGGTCGATGAATGCTATTTCCGCCGTCACGCCTGCCTCGTCCAGAAGAAGGTTTTCGGGGTCAATGATGTAGGCGTAAGAACCGTTGGGGAACTCGTCCTCAGCAGGCTCTGTGATGTTGTCGCTAAGGTAAGACTCCAGCTTTTGGTATGCAGGACCGCCCTTGAAGTCGTCGGCATTGTCCTCTATGTATTGGCGTGTGCTCTCCACCTTGGCCACCAGCTTGGCGTATGTGGCGACACTTGCCTCCACCAGTTTCCTCCGGTCTGCCACGGCGGGATAGTATGCTTCCACCAGCTCTTCGAACGAAGATACATCGGCCAGTGTACTCATTGCCTTCATGTACTCTTCCACGAGCGACTTCTGTGCGGGATGTTCGCCTGCGTCGGTGTAAGTCTCAGCCTCGGCTGCCAAATCCGCTGCCATATCGGCAAATCCGTCCTTGGTCTTGGAAGCGTAGCCGTCCACCGAGAGGTAGACTATGCCTTTACTCGTGTCGAGGGAAGGAACAGCATCCTCGCCCACGTTCTGGAACCACATCGGGTTCTGCCAGCTGAAGCCGTTGGCGGCGTAGGCCAGACTTCCGTCCTCGGCGCTCTCGCACACCGTCGGGGTGGCGTCCATCTCGGCGTTGTTGCCGTTGATGTACGTTATGCCGTCAACAGGTATCAGGGCGCAGTCCTTGCTGCTGACGGTGCAGGTGCTGCGTACGCGGAGCATCTGGGCGGGGGTGGTGCCGGTGCCAAGGTCTATCTCGCCTATCATGATGCTGTTGTTCATGACGAACTTGGTGTCGTAAGCCCAGCCCACGAAACCGCCTATGCCATTCTGGTTGGCGGTGCCCACATACTTCACCTTGCCGGCGAACATCACGTTCTCTATGGTGAAGGAGTTGCCGCTGTTGCTACTGTTGCCGCAGATGCCGCCAACGTTGAGCTTGCCCTCTATGTCAAGGTTTATCACCACGTTGCGCACCGTTACGGAACCGGTGCCGTTGTTGCCTATGAAGCCGGCCTGTGTGCCGTTGCTCACCGTGCCGTCCACAACAAGGTTGCTTATCACCGCGTTGCCGGCCTGAGCGAACACGCCTGCGTTACCTGCGTTGCCGTCAACGTTCACTGTGAGTGTGTGCCCCTGTCCGTCAAAGGTGCCGCTGTAGGGCTGGCCAATGCCTATCATCTCACACTCCGATCCGAGGCCGCCCATAATCACGGACACGTCCTCTGTCATTATTGCGGAAAGTCCGTAGTCGCCGGCGTTGACAGCCCTGGTGAATGCCGACATGGTGCGGTCGTCGTTGATTTCGAATATGCCGTCGTCGTTGAGCTTGAGTTTGCCGCAGTAGTCGCACACACCGTTGTCGTAGTTGTGGGCATCGGTCTCCAGCGTGCCTTCCTCGTTGGAGTACACCACGTTGTCATAGTCTGTGCCGTCGCAGTGCTTGCGGCCGTGGGCGTAAACCTGTCCGTGGGTTGAATTCACGGTCGGCATCTCATCGCCTGGGAGGTTCTGGTAGAACACTATATTGCTCTGGTCGCCGTTGAGGGTGTAGCAGAGCGAGCCGCTTGTCACATCGGCGGGGTCTACCTGGGTGGCGGTGACTGCCATGTTGGTGCCGTTGCCGGAGAGGATGGAAGGAGTGCACGGCACGTAGTAGCAGTCCTTCATGGAGACTATGCAGTCGCTGTGTCTGATGCGGAGGAACACCGAGGACGCGCCCTGGTTGACTTTGACGTCGCCTATCATGGCGCAGTTCTCCATGTTGATGGTCTTGCCGCCGGCCCAGCCCACAAAACCGCCGGCATCCTTGGTGGCTTTTACCGTGGAGGCCGAGATGCAGTTGCGGAAGGTGACGGTGTTCTGCGGATTGCCTACCATGCCCGAGCAGTTTCCGTCATTGAGAGTGGTCTGTGTCACTACCACATTGGTGATGACGTTCTCCAGAAGAAGCTCGCCACTGGGGACGCTTGCCACGGGGGCAGTGTTGCTCTCGCCCATAATCTCGCCGGTGATGACGAGGTTGCGGATGACGCAAGCCGCGGGATTGCCGAAGAGGGCGTACTTGCCCGACTCGCCGCCGATGTTGATGTCTATGGTGTGACCCTGTCCGTCGAAGGTGCCGCAGAAGCCGTCGGGCAACTTTTCGGTGACTTCAAGGTCGCATGTGAGCTTCGCGCCTGTGTTCTTAGCGCCGCCATTGAGTTTGGATACCCAGGCATCCCATGCCTTCTTGCTGCCGATGACCACGAAGCCGTCCTCCACGATAGGTTCTCCGCAGTAGTCGCACACGCCGTCCACGTAGTTGTGTTGGTCGGTCTCCACCGTGCCGTCCTCGTTGGAGTACACCACGCCGTCGTAGTCTGTGCCGTCGCAGTGCTTGCGGCCGTTGGCGTAAACCTGTCCGTGGGTGGAGTCCAAGGTGGGCATGGAGTCGGCGCCGAGTGTCTGGTACCAGGCTATGTCGCTCTGGTCGCCGTTGAGGCCGAAGCAGAGCGAGCCACTGGCAATCGCAGCGTCGTCAGTCAACACGAACTGGTTGATGCCGGTCTGGGTCACCTCCGTGGAGGAGGTGTAGTAGCAGTTGGAAGCATTAGTTCTGGAGCCCACCTTCTTGTTGTTTCCGAAGCCCAGGACGATGCAGTTCTCCTGTGCAATGAACGTGTGGTCGGTGTTGCTGTTCCAACGTTTGTTGGTGCCGGTGATGAGGCATCCCTTCATGATATAGGAGCTCTTGTCCGTGTCGGGGCTGCCTATAAGTCCGCCCGTGCGCTCCGACCCGTTGCACTGCAGTATCTCGCCTGACATGAGGCAGTTGGTGAACTCGCAGTCTGCCGCAAGGGTGGAGGTGTTGGTGCTGACAAAGCCGCCGGAGCGCCATCCTGCCACTGTGGCGGTGGCGGTGGAGTGCTCTATCTTGCCGGTGAAGGCGCACCGGTCGAACCGGAAGGAGCTCTCGCCGGACATGATGGCTATGAAGCCGGCGCAGTCGGAGCTTCCTGTGTTTCTGCACAGTATGCTGCCGCCGAACTCGCAGCCTATGAAGTTGAGGCTGGAGGTGCTTTTTGCCACAAATCCACTGACGGGACAGCCCGAAGAGGTGATGTCGACGTTCACCTTGACGTTCTCAATGGTGGCTGAGCCTGTGGCGTTGAGCGCGACACCGGCAGTGCTGTGCAGAGAAACGATGCTGCCCTTCACAGTGAAGTTCTTCAGCACCGCGCCATCCCCGATGGTGTTGAAGAGTGCGAACTCGGCAGAGGGGCGCAGGTCGTTGCAGGTGACTGTGTGTCCCTGTCCGTCGAAGGTGCCGCAGAACGTGCCCGGGAAACCCGTGGACACCGTGATGTCGGCTGCCAGAGCGACGGTGCCGTCGGCATACTGCTCGGGAGAGGCGCACAGTGCCTCCCAGTCCTCATTGCCGGATACGGTGAGGACATCGCCGGATGCCCAAGACAGGGCAGCCGTCAAAAACGCAGCAAGCGAAAGTAATGTCTTTCTCATAGTTGTTGTTTGTTTTTTGTTAATAATAAAATGTCATAAAAAGAGCAAAACTGTTTGTTCTTGTGCCGCAAAGATAAAAAACTTTTTTTTGCATTTATATGAACAAAGTGTTAAAAATTAGTGTCAGCACGAAAAATACACAAAAATCCCCCCCCCGATACTTTGTGTGGGCATTAAAAATAAGTTGAACTTTTTGACCGTTTTGCTGATCCGTTCACAAGCGTTCATAAATATTCA
>CAVHCL010000043.1:0-8854 GCA_963634425.1 Bacteroidaceae bacterium | reverse complement strand
TGTCCAATGTGGTGCGGATATCGTTGTCGTCTATCTGCAAGAGGCGCAGCGACTGGGCTATCTTGATTCTCCCCCAGTTGCAGTAGCGCAGTTTGTCGTGGCAGAAAGCGGCGGCAAATCTGGAATTGTCAATATATTTCTCTTTTTCGAGACTCTTGACAACCTTCTCTGTATCGTCTGCGGGGAGTCCTGCCTTCTTCAGTCTGTTGCGTATGTCGAAAGCGGAATGTTCTGCTGTGCTGCAGAGTCTCGCCATTCGGGAGAGTGCCTGTTCGTATGTCGTTTCCTTTTTCATGTCGTGGAGCCTATAAAGGTTGCTTTTACTATTCTGGGGTTGCCGTACCTGTCTTGCATGGTGTGTATGCCCGTGAAGTGACATGAGGCGAGGATGCCGCAAGTCTCGTCTGTATAGGCACGGTTGCACTCCAAGTAAATGTGTCCGTTGGCGCGGAGGTGTCGCTCGGCATATTGCGCAATGGCTCTGTAGAAAAGCATGGGGTTGTTGTCGGGGACAAAGAGTGCAGTGTGCGGTTCGTGTTCCAACACGTTTCGTGCCATTCCGGAGGCTTCCCCATGGCAGATGTACGGAGGGTTGCTGACTATGATGTCCCACGTAAGGTTGACGGGTTGCGGATGCAGAATGTCGTCCCTGACGAAAGAGACTTTTACATTCATGTTTTCCGCATTGCGCGAGGCTATGGCAAGTGCCTCTTCCGAGATGTCCGTGGCTGTTACGGAGAAACCTCTCAGAGCAAGCGTGACGGCTATGCATCCGCTTCCTGTGCCAATATCCAAAATGCTGCACGGAGTGTGGTTTTTCGCCAGAACTGCGGACACCAAATCTTCGGTCTCAGGACGTGGGACAAGCACACCGGAAGCCACGTGAAAGGCACGCCCGCAGAAATCGGCTTCTCCCAAAACATACTGCACAGGTTCGCCACGCAGCAGTCTGAGGATAATATTGTCGAGTTCTGTGCGTTCTTGTGCGGATAATTCCATATCTTTGCCCATGAGAACCTGTGAGGAAGAGAGGCCGAAAGCCTTTTCCATCACAAGCATATATACGGCTCTCGCTTCGCGGATATCGTAAACGGCTTGCAGTTGTCGGACATAATTCATGCCGCAAAGTTAACGAGATATTTTTGAAACAGGGACAAGGAACGTTAAAAACACACACAGAATGATGAAAGACATCACCCAAGAAGACGTAATGTACATGAGACGCTGCTTACAGTTGGCCCGTTGTGGAGAGGTTGGGGCAGCTCCCAATCCCATGGTGGGTGCTGTGGCAGTGTGCGGTGGGAAAATTGTAGGGGAGGGCTACCACATACGTTGCGGAGGTCCGCATGCCGAGGTGAATGCGATAGCTTCGGTAAAGGACGAGTCGCTGTTGTCTGCAAGCACCATCTACGTGAGTCTGGAACCGTGTGCCCATTACGGCAAGACACCGCCTTGTGCCGACCTCATAATAGAGAAAGGAATTCCGAAGGTGGTGGTGGGATGCCAAGATCCTTTTGCCAAGGTCAACGGCTTGGGGATACGCAAGTTGATGGACGCGGGGGTAGACGTTACGGTGGGCGTGTTGGAGGACGAATGTCTTTGGCTCAACAGAAAATTCATCACTTTCCATCAGAAAAAACGTCCTTGGGTGACACTCAAGTGGGCTCAGAGCGAAGACGGCTATATGGATGCGGGACACAAATCCGGTGAAAGGGCCACATGTTTTTCCTCTCCGTTTACCCAGTCTCTCGTGCACAGGATGCGGACTATGCATAAGGCCGTCATGGTGGGTACGAATACGGCACTCTGCGATAATCCGCAGCTCACGTCACGTCTCTGGAGCGGCGACAACCCATTGCGCGTCACCATAGACAGGCACGGCGTGCTGCCGGACACACTGCACATCATGGACGGCAACGTTCCGTCTTTGGTGTACAGAGACGGAGACATCCGCAAGATACTCTCAGATCTTTTCGAAAGGAATGTGCAGTCTCTGATGGTGGAGGGCGGAGCTAAACTGCTTGAGTCTTTCATCTCGGAGGAACTATGGGATGAGGCTAGAGTGGAAACCGCTCCGTTTGACCTCCGTGGTGGAGTGCGTGCGCCTTCAACGGAAAAGATGAGGCTTTTTTGCGAGGACCGCTTGGACGGACGAAAGATACAAGTGCTCGTGCCGCAAGACTGTCTATATGTAACGAAAAACGTGTATGGGTGTACATCAAACCATAATTTTACTTAATTCGGCAAGCTAAAGTGTTGTCATCTCAAATAATAAACGTATCTTTGTCTCCTGTTAATGAAACGAATACAGGATATAATGTGCGGACATAATATATTCAGGGTACTTCTGGCGTGGCTGATTGTCTGTATGCCGTTGTTGATGGGCTCGTGCATCAAGAACGAAGAAGAGGTTGCCGACGACTATTGTTACATCTCCAGTCTCTCTTTGGGACAGGTGAAGAGGGCGTTGAAATCGGGGGACACCTATGTCTCCACAACGTATTCCGGAGCGTATTTCCCCATGACCATCAACCACAAGACACTTACCATAGAGAACCGCGACTCTCTCTTGTACGGTTCGGATTTAAGCGCGGTGCTTGTCAGCATTACGTACGATGGATATTTTCTTGCCTATCGTACCAAAACGGAAACCAACGACGGCGTGTGGACTACATACAGCAGCACGGACAGTATGGACGTGAGTGCGCCCGTAGAATTGAGCCTGGTGTCCAATGACGGTCTGAGCAACCGCGTTTACACTCTGAAGGTAAATGTGCACAAGCAGGAGGGTGACTCCCTGTATTGGACAAGGGTGGACAGTCTAGCGGAAGGGACAGGCTTCGCAGCCATGTCGGAGACAAAGGCTGTGGTGAACGGCGGTCAGTTGACGGTTATCGGCAAAGAGGGGACTGGGTACGTGGCTGGCAAACGCTCTGGACTGCCCCTGGATGGAGAATGGACATTCTCGGCTACCGACTTGCCCGAGAACACTCTCTTGAACACGCTCGTTCAGCGAGACGGAGAACTATATGTCAGCACCGCTGACGGCAAGATTCTTTCCTCCACCGATGCTGAGACATGGAATGTGTTTGGGCAGGGAGAGCCTGGACTGCAGTTGGTAGCTGTCACGCCCGACAGATTCTACGCTATGGGGAGCGGCAGAATGTTGAGTTCCGGTGATGCGCAGGACTGGAACGTACAAGAAAGTCTGGACACCAGTGCGGACTCCCTGCCATCGTCTGCCATCGGTTCCTTGTTGTTTGAGCAGCCAAACGGCAATATGCGGCTGGTGACTGTTGGGCATAGGCAAGAGGCAACTTCCGTAAAAATGGCTGTGTGGAACAAGATGTGGAACAGTACAACGGCTGAGGAAGATGCGGAGTGGGTGTTTGTCAACTGGACACGCGAGAACCGCAATCTTCTGCCTGTTATGCAGAACACAAGTCTTCTCAGTTACGATGGCAAGTGCCTTGCGTTCGGAGGAGACATGAAGACGGTGTACCTCAGCAGCGACTATGGGATTACGTGGAGACGCGATTCCGGTATACGTTTGCCCAAAGGATTGGCAGGGGTGGACTCTCCAGTCACTTCCGTTGTGGATGCTGACAATGTGATATGGATAATCGGTGACAATCAGGTATGGCGCGGAAGACTCAACAGGCTTGGCTTCGCCACGGACTGACACTCGTTCTGCTGCCGTTTGTGTTGTCTGTTTGCGCACAGGAGACGGAGTACAAGATGGAATTGGGAGGAGGCATAGGTCCGTGTTTCTATTTGGGCGACGCCAATAGTGTGCCCTTTGCTCACCTGAGTCTGATGGGTGGAGCTGTGGTGAGGAGAATATTTAATCCGCGGATGTGCGTGAAGGCGAACCTCATGCTTGGACATTTGGCTGGCAATACGGAAGGGATGTTTGTGCCGGCAGACCCGAACAGCGGCTCTGCCGCTGGAGGGCACCCTGTCACGGTGAGTTTCTCGCGCAACGTCATGGATATAGGAGGGCAGTTTGAAATGAACTTTTGGGGGTATGGCACAGGAGAGGGATATAAAGGACACAGCCGCATCACTCCGTACGCATTGGCTGGAGTGGGCTTGGCGGTGGGCATGGGCGGAGATGCCCCAGCATGTGCGGCTCTCTGCCTCCCCGTAGGAGTGGGAGTGAAATACAAGGCCAAGCCAAGACTGAACGTCGGCATGGAGTGGACTGTGCGTTTTACCACCAGCGACGAACTGGATGCCACAGGAAATGGTACGCAGTTGGCGCATCCGTACGGAATAAGAAGCGTGGGCTTAAAGAACAAGGACTGTTACAGTGCCTTGTCGTTCTTTGTCACGTACGATATGTGCCCCAAGTTGCGCAGGTGTAACAACTGATAAAACAAGATCTAACGATGGATGATATTTTGAATATAGACCGTAATAACATACCTAAGTCCATAGCCGTCATTATGGACGGCAACGGGCGTTGGGCCAAAGAGAGGGGACTTCCGCGTTCGGCCGGACATCTTGAAGGTGTGGAGACTGTGACGCGCATCACGTCGGAGTGCGCAAGGCTGGGAGTGAAATATCTCACCATGTATACGTTCTCCACAGAGAACTGGAGCAGACCCGAGGCGGAGGTGGAGGCTTTGATGAATCTCATCGCCACCAAGCTTGAGGACGAGATATTCATGAAGAACAATGTGAGGTTCAGACTTATCGGTGATATGGAGTGTCTTCCTGACCATGCCAAACGCAGGCTTGCGGAATGTATGGAACACACAGCCAACAACGATGGAATGACGGCAGTGACGGCACTCAATTACAGTTCGCGTTGGGAGATTACCAAGACCATGCGGCAGGTGGCGCGCGATGCCGCCGCAGGTTCGCTTAAGCCGGAAGATGTGACGGAGGACTATATAAACAAGCATCTGGAGACCAATTTTATGACAGACCCCGACCTTTTGATACGCACCGGCGGAGAGTTGCGCATCAGCAACTACCTGTTGTGGCAGTGCGCCTACAGCGAGTTTTACTTCTGCGACACATATTGGCCGGATTTCAAGGAGGAAGACCTCCATAAGGCCATTGCCGTATATCAGCACAGACAGAGGAGATTTGGGAAAACTGGCGAACAGGTGGAGCAGAAGAAGTGACAGGCATAAGGCAAAGGTAAAGGACATACAAGCAAGACATAAACAGTGAAAAGGACGCACCTTATTATTACATATATGTTGTTGTGTGTGGTGTCTCACACAATGGCGCAATTGGTGGAGAGGGAGGTTAAGCCCATCATTGATTATAACCGCACTCCGCGTACATTCCGTATCGCAGGAATCACCGTGGACGGGGTACAGAACTATGACGAGTATCTGTTGACAGGACTGAGCGGACTTACCGTAGGGCAACCCATAGAGATACCGGGCGATGAAATCTCCCAGGCTGTGAAGCGTTACTGGAGAAACGGACTTTTCAGCAATGTCTCAATAAGTGTGGACAGCATAGTCATGGACTCTGTGTATCTGCACATACAACTGACGCAGCGTCCCAGAGTGTCGCAAATCAATTACGACGGAGTGCGTAAGAAAAGCGAACGTGACGACTTGCAGGAAAAGATGGGACTTCTGAAGGACAACCAGGTTACCCCCAATATGATAGACCGTGCGAAGATTCTTGCCAAGCGGTACTATGACGAGAAGGGCTACAAGAATGCGGAGGTGAACATAGTGCAGCGCGAGGATGTGTCGGCACCGGACAAGGTGATACTTGACGTGATGGTGGACAAGAAAGACAAGGTGAAGATAAACCACATCTATATAGAAGGCAACGACAACTTGTCCACAAAAAAAATAAAGGGCACATTGTTCAAGAACGGTGTTTTGAAGAAGATACACGAGAAACATTCGTTGGCAAGCTGGTTCAGAAGCAAGAAATTTGTGGACAGCAAGTACAAGGAGGCTAAGGAGAACTTGGTGCAGAAGTACGGCGAGCTGGGTTATATGGATGCTGTCATAGTGTCGGACAGCGTAGTGCCGTTCGGCGAGAACGATGTGAACATTCATCTCAAGGTGGAAGAGGGCATCAAGTACTATATCCGCAACATAGAATGGGTGGGCAACACCATCTATCCGACAGATATCCTCGGCGAAATACTGCACATGAAGAAAGGCGACGTCTACAATCAGAAACTGATGGGCGAGCGTCTTAACACCGACCAAGATGCGGTGGGTAATCTCTATTACAACAATGGGTATGTGTTTTATCAACTGAATCCTGTGGTGGTGAATGTGGTGGAGGATTCTGTGGACTTGGAAATGCGCATCACGGAAGGTCCGCAGGCGCATATTAGCCACGTCAGAATTTCCGGAAACGACAGAGTGTACGAGAATGTGGTGAGACGCGAATTGCGCAACAAGCCAGGCGACCTTTTCTCCAAAGACGCCCTTGAACGCTCGTATCGTGAGATTGCTTCTCTCGGACATTTCGATGCAGAAAACATAGACTACAAGGTGGAACCTGACATGGTGAACGGTACTGTAGACCTCAACTGGGGACTTACCACCAAGAGCAACGACCAGATAGAGTTCTCGCTCGGATACGGACAAACAGGAGTGATAGGCAGGATAGGATTGAAATTCAGTAATTTCTGTATGGCAAATCTGTTCAAGAAAGGTGCTATCAGACGTGGTATAATGCCCAAAGGAAACGGCGAGACTTTCAGCATAAGCGGACAGACCAACGGACGTTACTATCAGGCATATAATGTTTCGTATATGAATCCGTGGTTTGGAGGCAAGAGACCCAATACGTTGAGTATAAGTGCATTTTTCAGCAAACAAACTGACGTAAGCGACAACTATTACAACTCTGCTTTCTACAACAACTACTATACCAATTACTTGTACGGATACGGTACGGGATACAACAATTACTATTACGAGAACTTCTACGACCCGGACAAGTATATGATGATATATGGTCTTAGTCTCGGATGGGGTAAGCGTCTGCGTTGGCCGGACGATTGGTTCACTCTCAGTGCCGACCTCAGCTATACGCGCTATATGCTCAAGGGATGGCAGTATTTCCTTATAAACAACGGAAACTGCAACAACATCAGCCTTGGTTTCTCACTGGCGCGCAACAGCACAGACAATCAGATATATCCTCGTAAGGGTTCTGAGTTCCTGCTCAACGTCTCTCTGACACCGCCTTACAGTCTGTTTGACGGAAAAGACTACGCACACCTTGCCAAAGACTACAACAGTTCCACCTACCAGAAGGAACTGCAGGAAATGCACAGGTGGATAGAGTACCACAAGTGGAAATTCAAGAGCCGCACCTATACAGCCTTGTCTTCCGGCAACAAGTGCTTCGTGTTGATGACGCGTGTGGAACTTGGCATTCTTGGAAGCTACAACAGCAACAAACGTTCTCCGTTTGAGACATACTATGTGGGAGGCGACGGCACCAGTGGCTATAGTTCCTCATACGCTACGGAGACCATCGGTATGCGTGGCTACGACAACGGTTCGCTCACCCCGGGGTATTGCAGCGGTTATGCTTACGACCGCTTCTCCGTGGAGCTGCGTTATCCTTTCATGTTAGGTGCCAGCACCAACATTTATGGTCTTGTGTTTGCGGAAGGAGGTAACGCATGGCAGACGGTAAAGGAGTTCAACCCATTTGACATGAAGCGTTCCGTGGGTGCTGGTGTCCGCATATTCCTGCCCATGGTGGGGTTGCTTGGTATAGACTGGGCATACGGCTTTGACTCGGTGTATGGAAGCAAGGTATATTCCGGCAGCCATTTCCACTTCATTTTGGGACAGGAGTTCTAACGAATAAAAAACGACAAAAGACAGAGGATTATGAGGAAGCTATTTTTCTTTTTGTTGGCCATATTCAGCATAAGCGGTATGGCGCAGAAGTTCGCTTTGGTGGACATGGAGTACATACTGAAGAATGTGCCGGCATATGAACGTGCCAACGAGCAGCTCAACCAGGTAAGCAAAAAGTGGCAGGCAGAGGTAGAGGCACTTAATACACAAGCCGCCACCATGTATAAGAACTATCAGAACGAAGTGGTATTTCTTTCGAAAGAGCAGAAAACTGCCAAGCAGGAAGAAATAATGCAGAAAGAAAAAGAAGCCGCCGAGCTAAAAAAGAAATACTTTGGCCCTGAAGGCGAGCTGTTCAAGAAGCGCGAAAGTCTGATGTCGCCCATACAAGAAGAGATATATAATGCTGTAAAAGAGATAAGCGAGCTAAGAGGATATAGCTTGGTGCTCGACCGAGCCAGCGACAGCGCCATCATATTTGGTTCGCCCAAGATAGATATCTCTAACGAAATACTTCAGAAACTAGGTTACTCGAAATAATAATCAATAACAATTAAAAATAGAAAGAAATGAAAAAACTTATTTTGATGCTGATGCTTTGCGCACCTATGGCTGTTTTCGCCCAGAAGTTTGGCAAAGTTAACACACAGGTAGTGGTACAGTCGTTGCCAGACTATGCTAAAGCACAAGGCGAGATGGCTGCACTTAGCAAGCAGAAGGAAAACGACCTGAAGGCTATGCAGGACGAACTGAACCGCAAAGCTCAAGACTACGAGAAGACAAAAAGTGCTATGAACCCAACTAAGCAGAAAGAAACAGAAGAAGAACTGCAGGGCCTGAGCACCAAAATCCAGCAGGCTTATCAAGATGCTCAAAAAGAGCTGAGCGATAAGAACAACACACTGCTCGAACCCATCCTTACCAAGGTTCAGAACGCTATCACTGCCGTAGGTAAAGCTGGTGCATACACCGCTATCTATGAACTTGGCAGCTCTGGCGTAGTATACTTTGGCGACAACGTAAAGGATGTTACCGAA
>CAVHCL010000042.1:0-5939 GCA_963634425.1 Bacteroidaceae bacterium | reverse complement strand
GATGGATATGCGCGGAAACCATCTGATACTCTTGGCCAAGAACCAAAACGGATACCGCAACTTGATACAGTTGGTGAGCCGGGCTTGGGTGGACGGATTTTACGGATGCGCGCGCACAGACCATGCCGATTTGGAACGTTTTCACGACGGCATAATATGTTGTTCGGCATGCATAGCCGGGGAAGTCCCTTCGGAAATCCTGAGAGGAGACACGGAAGGCGCACGCAAGACGGCTGCTTGGTACAAAGGGGTTTTCGGGGACGACTACTATTTGGAGCTGCAAAGGCATGAAGTGACCGACCCCAATATAAAAGCCAACAGGGAGACGTATGTGTTGCAGCAACAGGCCAACGCCGAACTGCTGAAAATTTCCGCGGAACTGGGCATCAGAGTGATATGCAGCAACGACAGCCACTTTGTGAACGAAGAGGATGCCGATGCGCACGAGCGGCTGCTCTGCCTCTCCACAGGCAAGAAGATACACGAAGAGCACATGCTCTACACCAAGCAGGAGTGGTTCAAAACCCAAGAGGAGATGAACGAGGTGTTCCGCGACATCCCCGAGGCGTTGGCCAACACTCAGGAGATTCTCGACAAGGTGGAGATGTACTCTTTGGACTCAGACCCCATAATGCCTTTCTTCCCCATACCCGACGACTTCGGCACGGAGGAGGAGTGGCGTAAGAAGTTCTCGGAAGAAGACATTTTCAGAGAGTTCACAAGCGACGAGAACGGAGAAAACACTTTGACGCACGAAGAAGGAGAGAAGAAAATAAAGAAACTGGGCGGTTACGACAAGATATACCGCATAAAGTTCGAAGCCGACTATTTGGCTAAACTGGCGTACGAGGGTGCCGAACGGATATACGGTTCCCCTCTGAGCAAGGAAGTGGGCGACCGCATACGCTTTGAGCTGCACGTGATGAAGACAATGGGATTTCCCGGCTACTTCCTCATAGTGCAAGACTTCATCAACTCGGCCAGAAAGGACCTTGACGTATGGGTGGGGCCAGGACGCGGTTCGGCAGCAGGCTCGGTGGTGGCTTACTGTCTGGGCATCACAAAACTCGACCCCTTGAAATACGACTTGCTGTTTGAACGTTTCCTCAATCCCGACCGCATCTCGCTTCCCGATATTGACACGGATTTTGAAGACAGCGGACGAGGCAAGGTGCTGCAATGGGTGATGGACAAGTACGGACACGAGAACTGCGCCCACATCATCACCTACGGCACCATGGCCACCAAAAACGCCATAAAAGACGTGGCGCGTGTGGAAGACCTGCCGCTGGACATAAGCAACGCTTTGTGCAAAGCCATACCAGACAGACTGCCCGACGGGTTGAAAATGAACCTTCCCAATGCTATAAAGGTAACGCCGGCTTTGCAGGAGGCTGAAATTTCCGCTGACACCAAAGAGTCCAATACCATAAAGTTCGCCCGGATGTTGGAGGGGCAGATACGCGGAACGGGCATACATGCCTGCGGCTTTATCATCTGCCGCGACCCCATCTCCACACACGTGCCTGTGTCCACAGCGGACGACCCGGATTTCCCCGAGCGCAAAACCACCGTCACCCAATACGACGGCCATGTGATAGAAAGCACGGGGCTTATAAAAATGGACTTCCTGGGCTTGAAAACCCTTTCCGAGCTCAAGGAGGCGTGCAGGGTGATAAAGGAAGCGCATGGTGTGGACATAGACTTGGACACCATACCCATAGATGACGAGCTGACGTACAAACTCTATCAAGAGGGGCGCACCGTCGGGACATTCCAATTTGAGTCCGCCGGTATGCGCAAATACCTGAAAGAGCTGCATCCGACAGTGTTTGAAGACCTCATAGCCATGAACGCCCTCTACCGTCCAGGGCCTATGGATTACATCCCGTCGTTCATTAGACGCAAAAACGGCAAGGAGAAAATCACATACGACATCCCTTGCATGGAGAAGTACCTGAAAGACACTTATGGGATTACTGTCTACCAAGAGCAGGTGATGCTTCTTTCCCGGCAACTTGCCGACTTCACACGAGGCGAGAGCGACAAGCTGCGCAAGGCCATGGGCAAGAAGAAGAAGAACATCGTGGACTCTATGAAGCCAAAGTTCATAGAGGGCGGCACCAGAAATGGACATGATGCCAAAGTGCTGGAAAAGATATGGGCGGACTGGGAGAAGTTCGCTTCGTATGCCTTCAACAAGTCGCATGCGGCGTGTTATTCCTGGGTGGCCTACCAGACCGCTTATCTGAAAGCGCACTACCCGGCTGAGTTCATGGCGGCACTTCTCACACGAAGGAAGGACGACATAAAGGAAATCACAGGTCTTCTGGAGGAATGTAAAGCCCTGGGCATAGAAGTTCTCGGACCTGATGTCAACGAGTCGCACACCGATTTCGGCGTAAACGCCAAAGGGCAGATACGCTTCGGACTGAAAGCCATCAAAGGCGTTGGGGACAGTGCGGCTGAAGCCATAGTGTCTGAGAGGGAAAAGGGAGGCGTGTTCAGCAGCATCTTCAACTTCGTGGAACGCGTGCCGCTAACTGCCGTCAAGAAGAACGGACTGGAAAGCCTTGCCCTGAGCGGAGCCTTCGATGCCTTCGGGCAGCAGATAAAGAGAGAACAGATAGTGGCTGTCAACAGCAAGGGGGAACAATTTCTCGACCTGCTCGTGCGTTACGGCAACCAATACCAACAGACAATAATGGAGATGAAATATTCGCTCTTCGGAATGGATGCCGTGGAGATGTCCACACCAGCCATACCGGAAGCAGAACCGTGGGGACTGTTGGAAAAGCTCAACAAAGAGCGCGACTTGGTGGGCATCTATCTGTCGGCACACCCTCTTGACGAATACCGTGTGGTGTTGGAGAACACCTGCTCGCTGCATACCGACCAAATGGGAGACCTCACACCGTTCGCCGAGCAAGAGGTCACTCTGGGGGGCATAATAACAGGTATCAAAAAAACAGGTGTCACCAACAAAAACAAGCCATTCGGCATAACGCAGCTGGAAGACTATAGCGGTACCGCAGAGATTGCCCTTTTCGGCAACGACTGGACTTTGTGGCGCAACTATATGGAGCCTGGGGCGGCTATCTACATAAGAGGCAAAGTAAAGCCACGCTACTATAACACAGGCCAGTACGAACTGAAGATAGGCAAGATAGAGTTTTTGGCCGAAGTGAAGGAGAGGCTGATACAAGACTTCGCAATTGACATCAATGCCGAAAGTCTCTGCCAGGACGACATATCTTTCATCGGCGAGTATGTGAACAAACACAACGGCAATGCCACCTTGCACATCAACTTGTTGGACAGCACAGTTGGCAGCGCATTGAGACTGAAGATGCCGTCGAGGCGCATATCTGTGGAGAAACATTTGTTGGACTATATAAAGAGTAAGGATTATATGAGTTTCCGCATAAACTCCGTATGAGGCTTCCGTCAGGACAAACGAAACATTTTTATTCACCCATAACAAACTGAAGAATATGGCACAGATTATCAACAGTGAGAATTTTGAGAACTTGGTTGCTACAGGCAAACCGGTGATGTTGGATTTTTGGGCTACATGGTGCGGTCCGTGCAAACGCATAGCCCCAATCATAGAAGCGTTGGCCGATGAATACGCAGAAAAAGCCATAATAGGCAAGTGCAACGTGGAAGAAGACGAGGAAATGGCTGCCCGTTTTGGAGTGCGCAACATACCAACGGTGGTCTTCCTGAAAAATGGAACCGTGGTAGACAAAGTGGTTGGAGCATCCCCGCGTTCCACTTACGAGGAGAAACTGAAGAGCCTGCTTTAAACCGTTTTTGATACACAACAAACATGAGCACGTTTGAAGAAGACTTGATGGCAGATGCCGAGAACGACCGCCTGACCGTGGAGTTTATAAAAAACTACCTGCCGCAGGACGTGAAGGGCAAGTTTACCGATGAAAACCTGTACTACTTTCTGGATGTGATAGGTGAGTACTATTGCCAACTTCTGGACAAAGCCGGGGACGAGGAAAACGTAGACATAGACATAGATGCCGTGTCCGCCTATCTCGCCGAACAGGCGAAAAAAGACAAAGAGGGCGACTTCGCTCCCGAAGACCTGCGTTGGATAGTGGACGGAGAACTGGAATACGGCGAGAGCCTGGATGACGAGTGACAACCAGTCAAAAAGTGACTGTGCGGCTGCCGTCAGGCTGTTCTGTTATATACACTTTCACAGTGTCCTCCGGAAGAATTTCCTCTACCAGTTCGGGCCACTCCATCAGACAGACGCCGCCACTGTAGAAGTACTCGTCGCAACCTATGTCGTACGCTTCCGCAATGCGTTTTATCCTGTAGAAATCGAAATGGTAGACGGCACCGCCGTCCGCTGTTTCGTATTCGTTTATTATGGCAAACGTGGGAGACGTGACCACGTCTTCAACTCCGAGCTGTTCACATACCGCTTTTATGAAAGTGGTCTTGCCAGCTCCCATCTTGCCGTAGAAGGCAAATAACTTGCGGTTTCCCATCGCATCCGCAAATTCAGCCGCAGCCTGATTGATATGCGCCAAGTCTTTGATGTGTATTTCCATATTTTTCTGTTTTATTCGTTCTTGGAAAACGGACAACCTTCCAGGGCTCTCCGTAGACTTCATCTTTTCTTTTTTCTCAGCGTGACAAGCGGTATCAGCATCTCCTCCATGCTGATACCTCCGTGCTGAAACGTGTCCTTGTAATATTGCACGTAGTAATTGTAGTTGTTTGGGTAGGCGAAAAAATCATCGCCTGTGGCGAAGATATAAGTGGTGCTGAGGTTGGGTGCCGGCAGTCCTGCTTTCTTCGGATTTTTTATCTCAAACACTTCCTTTTGATTGTAGCTTAGGTTTTTGCCCAGCTTATACCTCAAGTTTGTATTGGTGTTCCTGTCGCCTATTACTTTTATGGGACTGTAGCATCTGATGCTGCCATGGTCCGTGGTAAGTATGACAGTAACGTCCAATGTTGCCAACATACGGAAGAGGTCGCCTACCGGAGAGTGCCTGAACCAACTCTGTGTGATGCTCCTGTAAGCCGCCTCGTTGCTTGCCAACTCGCGCACCATACGGCTTTCTGTACGTGCGTGGCTAAGCATATCTATAAAATTGAGCACCACCACGTTGAGGTCGTTCTTTATAAGATGCGACAACTGAGGCAATAACCGTTCAGCAGTTTGCGAGTCGTTGACTTTGTGATACGAGAACGTGTTTTTGCGTCTGTAACGGTCAAGCTGTGTCTTTATCAGGGGAGCCTCGTTGAGGTTTTTGCCCTCCTCGGAGTCCTCGTCAACCCAAAACTGAGGAAACATCTTGGCTATGGAGTCTGGCATCAGACCGCTGAATATGGCGTTGCGCGCATATTGAGTGGCTGTGGGTAGTATGGAACAATAGAGACTTTCCTCCACAGAAAAGATGTCCGCTATCTCGTTGTAGAGCATTCGCCATTGGTCGTACCGGAAGTTGTCTATCACCAACAGGAACACTTTCTCTCCCTTGTCCAAAGCCGGAAACACCTTGCGTTTGAAAATGTCTGGGCTCATCAACGGTCTGTCCTGCGTATTTTCCATCCACTGCATATAGTTCTTGCGCACGAACTTCGCGAACCCTGTGTTGGCTTCGCCACGTTGCATGGACAGCATTTCTTTCATGGCACTGTCTGTCTCGGAAAGCTGCAGCTCCCAATATGTGAGCCTTCTGTACACCTCTGTCCATTCCTCTATGGAGAGGGAGTCGCATATTTGCATTCCTATTTTCCCGAAATCCTGCTGGTATGCGCTTTGTGTCTGTTCGGACATTATCTCCTTTCTATGGATATTCTTTTTAAGCGTGAGGAGAATCTGTGTAGGGTTTACTGGCTTTATCAGATAGTCTGCTATCTTGGCCCCTATAGCCTGCTCCATAATGTTTTCCTCCTCGCTC
>CAVHCL010000041.1:10971-21873 GCA_963634425.1 Bacteroidaceae bacterium | reverse complement strand
CGTGAGGAAGGTGTCAACAATGAAAAGATTGCGACAGCAAAGCGTATGCTTGCGGCCGGTTTCACGGCAGAGCAGGTGTCTCTCGCCACCTCATTGCCACTTGAAACAGTCGGGCTTTTTGCACCAAATGTCTGACAATCAAGTAACCTATAAGGCAGTGCCGTGTTCAACGCCACTAATAAAACGCAGCTATGACACCGTCTTGAGTCCTACAATAGACGAGATGAGAGTGAAGATGAAGAACAAACGCCAAAAAGTGGCAGGCTCGTGGAAAAACAGTATTCCAACCAAAACAGTTCCCACCGCCCCTATGCCGGTCCATACAGCGTAGGCGGTGCCTATAGGCAGACTTTGTGTGGCTTTGGCCAGCAACACCATACTCGCAACTGAAAACAGAAGAAAGCCGGCTATCCATCCCCACCAGGCGAGACCCTCCACATACTTCGCTCGTCCAAGACAGTAAGTGAAACCTACCTCGCACAAGCCGGCGACAATCAGGATTATCCAATTCATAACTGTAAAAATAATAATACCAGTATGTGTCGGCAAACACTACGGCACAGACAGTGAAAACCGTCCGTGCCGCAGTGATTATGTGTGTGGATGCCTACTCTTCATAGCGATGAGTCGTTGGAAAACCGTCTCTCAGTCCTTGGCCTTTCTGAGCACGCAGGCGGTGCGTGCTGGAAGGTACAACTTTACCCAGCCCTTGCCTTCCTTGTCCAGACGGTCGTCGTAGTTGGTGTAATGCACAACACTGTCGTCGTTGAAGCCGTAGCCGCCGAACGCCACGTCGTCCGTGTTGAGCAGATATTCATACGAACCGTTCTTGACCATGAAGCCGTAGCCGCAGTACGACTTGGTGGGGCTGAAGTTGAAGAAGAAAAGCAGATCTCCCCTCTGGAAGGCGAGCACCTGGTCTCCGTCGTTGTGCCATATCTCCACCACCGGTTGCTTCTGCAACTGTTTCTGCTTCTTGAGTGTCTTGAGCATGGCAGCGTCGAAGTCGTTGAGATAGTGGTAACACAGTTCGTGGTTGTCCACCAAATTCCACTGCCTGCGCGCGTATTTGTAGCTCCATCCGTTGCCCTCGCGCGGGAAGTCTATCCACTCGGGGTGCCCGAACTCGTTGCCCATGAAGTTGAGGTAGCCGCCGTTGATGGTGCTTGCTGTAAGCAGGCGTATCATCTTGTGCAAGGCTATGCCGCGCTCCACGACTGCGGTCTCGTCGCCTTTCTTGAAGTGCCAGTACATGTCGGAGTCTATGAGACGGAAGATGACTGTCTTGTCGCCCACCAACGCCTGGTCGTGACTCTCGGCGTATGAGACGGTCTTCTCGTCCTTGCGGCGGTTGGTGACTTCCCAGAACATTGAACTCGGCTTCCAGTCCTCGTCCCTGAGATCCTTAATGGTCTTTATCCAGTAGTCGGGGATGTTCATGGCCATGCGGTAATCAAAGCCGTAGCCTCCGTCCTTGACGGGATACGCTATGCCCGGCATACCGCTGACCTCCTCGGCTATGGTGATGGCATTCTTGTTGACGGCGTGTATAAGGTCGTTGGCAAGCGTAAGGTATGTGATGGCATCTCCATCCTGGTGGCCGTTGTAGTAATCGGCATATCCGCAGAAACTCTCGCCAAGCCCGTGGCTGTAATAGAGCATGGAGGTGACTCCGTCGAAGCGGAAACCGTCGAAATGGTACTCCTCAAGCCAGTACTTGCAGTTGGAGAGCAGGAAGTGGAGCACTTCGTTCTTGCCGTAGTCGAAGCAGAGGCTGTCCCATGCCGGATGTTCCCTGCGGTCGCCGCCCAGGAAATACTGGCAAGGGTCTCCGGCAAAATTGGCAAGCCCCTCGTTCTCGTTCTTCACCGCATGACTGTGCACGATGTCCATGACCACGGCGATGCCCAAGGTATGTGCCTTGTCTATAAGGGACTTCAGCTCCTCCGGCGT
Organism: Bacteroidaceae bacterium; assembly: GCA_963634425.1. Lineage (GTDB taxonomy): Bacteria > Bacteroidota > Bacteroidia > Bacteroidales > Bacteroidaceae > Physcousia. The sequence continues at coordinate 19,920 of CAVHCL010000041.1, read as the reverse complement.
GCCGAAACGGCTGCTGGCGGCAAAGAAGTTGCTGACATGATAACCGAAACTGCCGTAGAACGGGTGTTCCTGTATGGCCATTATCTGGATGCAGTTGTACCCCAAGGCGGCGACACGCGGAAGCACATTGTCCCTGAACTCCACGTATGAGCCCACCTTCTCGGCATCCTGCGACATGCCTATGTGGCACTCGTAGATGAAGAGAGGATCCGTGTCGGGCTTGAACTTGGTGACTTGCCACTGGTAAGGAGTCTCCGGATCCCATACCTGCGCGCTGAAGATGTGCGTCACGGGGTCCTGCACCACTCTGGTAGCCCACGCCGGGATGCGCTCTCCGCATCCGCCTTCCCAATGCACGCTGAACTTGAAATACGTGCCGTGGGCAAATGCCTTGTTCTTAATTCTGATTTCCCAGTTGCCGGTGTTCTTTATCCTCTTCATGGCATACTTGGAACTCTCTTTCCAGTCGTTGAAGTCACCTACGACGAATATGTCTATGGCGTGCGGCGCCCACTCGCGGAGCACCCAACTGTCGCCTTCCTTATGCAGTCCGAAATAAAGATATCCAGTGGCGAAATCGCTCAAGGTTTTCTTGCTACCCGAGAGCTCCGCCTTCTTTGCCACGGCTGCCTGGTATCTACCGTTGACGGCATTGGAGTAGTCAGCCAAAAGGGGGTCGTTCTTTATCAACTTGAGTATGGGGTCCGGCGCAGACTTGACAGTGGCTTTCTTGGCGGCAGTTTTCTTGGCTGTCGCTTTTCCGGCGGCCGTCTTTTTGGTTACGTTCTCTGAAACAGTCTTTGTTGTGGCCATATCTATGATTGTTTTTGATGTTTTGTATGAATTTGGCTTTTCCGCATCCGATGTCACCGTGACGGTTGGGAAACGCTCTTCTGTATGCCTTTGACATAAGTGACCCGGCGCAGCAAACTGCCGCTCTTGTCCTTCTCCTCAAACTCTCCGTCCTTAAGGTCGTCGTGGAACACACCCTCGTAGCGCACGCCGTCAGCATCCACCATGATGCCCTTGCCTTCCTTCTTGCCGCCACGGAAAGTTCCTTTGAACTTCACTCCGTCGGCCTGGCGTATCACGCCCTCGCCATCCATGGCTCCGTCTTTCCAACTGCCCTCGTACACATCGCCGTTGGCCCATGTGTACTTGCCGTATCCGTTGGGGTTGTTGTCTTTCCACTGTCCCTCGTACACGGCTCCGTTAGTCCACCTGAAAGTGCCGGTGCCGTCCTGCGCTCCGTTGAGGAAATGTCCCACATACTTGTCGCCGTTGGCAAAGGTGTAGATGCCCTCTCCTGTGCGCTGCCCCTTTACGTATTCGCCTTCGTACTTGTTGCCGTCGCTGAAAGTGTAGATGCCCTTCCCCTGCTGACAGTCGTCCACCCAGTCGCCCGAGTAGACATCCCCGAAAGAATAGCGGAAAACTCCCTTGCCGTTTTTCATGTTGTTCTTCCATTCTCCGTCAAAGACGTTGCCGTCGTTCCAGTCGAAAACGCCCTTGCCGCACTTGACGTCGTCCTTCCACTCGCCCTTGTACGACTCTCCGTTGGAATATGTGTATGTGCCGTATCCGTGACGCTTGTCCATATACCACTCACCCACGTATGTGTCGCCGTTGAAGTAATACATGGTGCCTTCGCCCTGCTGGCTGTCGCGGAACCAGAGTCCCTCGTACTTGTTGTTGTTGGCGAAATAGTATGTGCCCCAGCCGTGCTGTTGGTCCTGATACCACTCCCCTTCGTACTTCTCGCCGTCCGAAAACAGGTAAGTGCCCTTCCCCTGACGTTTGCCCTTGACGTACTCGCCGGTATGCACATCGCCGTTGGGAAACGTGGTGACACCGTTGCCGTTTGGTTTGCCCCTGACAAGCTCTCCCTGGTACCCTCCACCTCCGGGGAATGTGTAATTGCCTATCTTTATCTGCTGCGCGCTTGCCGCAACTGACGGGACGACAAGCGAAAAAACCATATATATATACCTTGAAGAAAAAATCATTTGACGCTACATCCGTTTTTCGCCGCAAAGATAAGGAAATCTAATGAATTGTCAAAACCGACGGCTAACCTTTAAATGTTTTTAAGTAATTTTCAGCACGTTGCAAATCCTCTGGCGTGTCTATACCCACCGTCTCGAAATCGGTGACTCCTACCTTGATGACATATCCGTGCTGAAGCCAACGCAACTGCTCAAGCGACTCGCACCGCTCAAGTACGCCGGGACGGAGCGACGCAACTTCTCCGAGAACCTCGCTGCGGTAGGCGTAGAGTCCTATGTGACGGTAGAACGTGTGATGCCTAAGCCACTCTTCTTGCGGCACTCCGCGCAGATAAGGTATGACACTGCGGCTGAAATACAGAGCCTTCATGTCGTCGGAGACCACTACTTTAGGAGAATTGGGATTGCTGAGAGACTCCCATGTGTCCGTCTGCCCAAAAGGCTTGACAAGCGTGGCTATCTGTGTGGTGGGGTCGAGGAAGCACGACTTGAGAAGCTCCAGTTGCGAAGCGGACACGAAAGGCTCGTCGCCCTGCACGTTAACCACTACGTCCGCCGTCTCAGCAAGTATGCCGTATGCCTGCCAGCAACGGTCTGTGCCGCTCCTACATTCCGTAGAGGTCATCACCGCTTTGCCGCTGAACGAAAGGACGTGGTTGTATATCCTCTCGTCGTCGGTGCACACATACACCGCATCAAAAGAGCCGCATACCCTCTCGTAGACTCTCCGTATCACCGTCTTCCCGCCAAGCAAAGCCAATGGTTTGCCCGGGAAACGCGAACTGCCGTATCTGGCAGGTATCAGACCTATGTATCTCATGTCGAAAAAAAATATCTGTCACTCCAACTGCATCACCACTCTGATTCAGGCTCCGAGTCCGTGATGACACTTCCCTCAAGAACTTCCTCACCGGAGGTCTCGTCCAGAACAGAGGCACAGGGGTCAAAGCTTGGGGGCACTCCGAAATCTTCCGACTGGCTGTACCCAAGTGAAGAGTCGGCATAGACATCGTTGAGGAAAAGCCCCACTATGGGCAATGCCGAATTGGCACCTTGCCCGAGAGCCATGCTGGCGAAGTGGACATCACGCTCGTCACCCCCAACCCATGCTCCGAAGCTGAGCGAAGGCGTGTAGCCAACAAACCATCCGTCGGAATTGTCGTTGGTGGTGCCAGTCTTCCCTCCCATGGGAGCCGTGATGTGATATCTGTTGCGGATACGCGAACCTGTGCCGCCGTCTATGACACCGCGCATGAGAGCTATCATCTTGTAAGCCGACTCTTCGGAGATGACCTCCCTCACCCTTGGTTGGAACTCGCCCACCACATTGCCATCGCTGTCCTCTATGTGCGTGACGAAAAGCGGGATGCGCCGCACACCCTTCATGGCGAAAGCGGAATAAGCTCCCACCATCTCAGCCACGGAGATGTCACATGGTCCCAGGCACAGGGAAAGAGATGGATGTATGTCCCTGTTGAGTATGCCAAACTCATGCAAAAGGCGCACCAAAGCGGCTGGCGACAATTGGTTCATAAGCCATGCGGAAATCCAGTTGTTACTGGTGGCAAGCCCCCATTTGAGAGTCACCATCTCTCCGTACCTCTTCTTGCTGCCGTTACGTGGAGTCCAGTCTTTGGTACCCACATGGTAAGTCTGCTGCACGTTGGGAGCCTCATCGCACGGACTCCACCCGTTCTCCATGGCAAGCGCATACAGATACGGCTTGATGGTGGAGCCCACTTGCCGTCTGCCCTGCGTGCACATGTCGTATTGGAAATGTGAGTAGTCCACGCCGCCGACATATGCCTTAACATACCCGGTGGCGTTCTCCATGCACATGAACCCTGTACGGAGAAATCTCTTGTAATACATGATGCTGTCTGAAGGAGTCATCAAGGTGTCTATGTCACCGTGCGAGGAATATACCGTCATTTCCGTAGGCGTGGCAAAGGCTGCGTCTATCTTGGATTCGGAATATCCAGCCGCTTTCATCTTCACATAGCGTTCGCTTTGACGCTTGGCTCTCTTGAAGTCAGCCTCCACTTGCTCCGGCGACAACGAGGCCGCATAGGGAGCGTTGCGGTTGTAGCGCAGTTCCCGCTCAAACGCCGCCTGCAACTCGCCCTGCACGTGTTTCCTCACGGCATTCTCAGCATATTGCTGCATACGGCTGTCTATGGTGGTGTACACCTTGAGACCGTCGGAATAGATATCGTACGGACGTCCCTCGCGGTTGAGGTTCTTGTTGCACCAACCATAAAGGGGGTCTGTCTCCCAAGCGAGCGAGTCTTCATAGAACTTCTGTCCCTGCCATGCGGCGTAGTCCTTACGTTGCGGCTTCTTGGCCATAAGCGCAAGGCGTAGGTAGTCTCTTATGTAAGCGGCACTGCCCTCTTTGTGATCGGCACGGTGGAAACAAAGCTGCAGAGGCAAAGACGACAAGCTGTCCCTTTCGGCAGATGTGATGTAACCGGCTTTCTCCATCTGTCCGAGCACCACATTGCGTCTGTCGCGGCACCGTTCCGGCTGACGCACAGGGTTGTAGTAGCTGGGGTTCTTGCACATTCCGATAAGCGTCGCACTCTCGCACACGTCAAGGTCGTGCGGCTCTTTCCCGAAGTATGTCTTGGAGGCTGTCTTAATGCCTACGGCGTTGTGCAGGAAGTCAAAATAGTTGAGGTACATGGTGATAATCTCCTCCTTGGTGTAGAAGCGTTCCAACTTGAGAGCTATCACCCACTCTATGGGTTTCTGCAAGAGGCGCTCGTACACGGTGGCCACCCTCTCGGAATAAAGCTGCTTGGCCAACTGCTGGGTGATGGTGCTGCCTCCGCCGGCACTTTTCCTGTGCAGTACGCCACGCTTTACCACAGCACGCGCCAAAGCTATGTAATCAATGCCGCTGTGTCCGTAGAAACGTGCATCCTCAGTGGCGACGAGTGCCTGCACAAGCGAAGGGGAGAGATCGTCATAGGAAACGAAAATTCTGTTGGCACGACTGTAGCTCCATGTGCCGAGCAGCTTGCCGTCGGAGGAGAGTACTTGAGAGGCGAACTTGTTGACAGGGTTCTGCAGCTGCTCTATGTCCGGCATATAACCGATGTCGCCGTTGAAGATGGCACGGAAGAGGTACACCACAACCCCGACTGCCGCTATATATATGACCCAGAGGAAACAAAATAATTTTCTTCTCATCGCATACTGACATAATTTTACAATGTGGCAAAGGTACAAAGAATAATTGACAAACTGACGGAACATTGAAAAAAACACTCTGTTTTCATGAAACCTGTTGTGTATGTAAAAAAATAGGCGTAATTTTGAAACCCGAAACGACGGACAATTTTAATATTCTTACGACTTATGGTAAACAAAAGCCTTGTAACCATCGCAAACCATTCCAAGGAGAAAATAAAGTATCTGATAGAGATGGCCCACGAGTTTGAGGAACATCCCAACCGGCGGATACTTGAAGGGAAAATAGTGGCGACGCTTTTCTTCGAACCCAGCACACGTACGAGACTGAGCTTTGAGACAGCCGCCAACAGACTGGGAGCTAAAGTTATAGGGTTTGCCGACCCCAAGGTGACAAGCGGCACAAAAGGCGAGACTCTGAAGGATACCATCATGATGGTATCCAACTATGCCGACGTGATAGTGATGCGGCACTATCTTGAGGGTGCCGCACTCTACGCCAGCGAAATAGCGCCTGTGCCCATAATAAACGCCGGGGACGGAGCGAACCAGCATCCCAGCCAAACGATGCTGGACTTGTACTCAATATACAAGACACAAAACACGCTGGACAACCTGAGCATCTATCTGGTGGGTGACCTGAAATACGGAAGGACGGTGCACAGCCTTATAACCGCCATGAGACACTTCAACCCCACATTTCACTTCATAGCTCCCGAGGAACTGGCGATACCAGACTATTACAAGACGTACTGCGACGAACACAACATCAAGTATGTGGAACACGGGGACTTCAACGAAACGACCATAGCCGACGCAGACATCTTGTACATGACCAGAGTGCAGAGGGAACGGTTCACCGACCTGGACGAATACGAACGCGTGAAAGACCGCTACCTGCTGAAGAAAGACATGCTGGCAAAAGCCAAAGAAAACATGAAGATACTGCATCCTCTGCCGCGGGTGAACGAGATAGAATACAGCATTGACGACTCCCCGCACGCCTACTACTTCCAACAGGCAAAGAACGGACTGTACGCCCGACAGGCTCTGATATGCGATGTGTTGGGAATATCTCTGGAAGACATAAAGAACGACAAAGACATCATCCTATGAAACGACAAGAACTGCAGGTGGCCGCACTGGAGAACGGCACCGTGATAGACCACATCCCCCCCTCAAAGATATTTGATGTGATAAGTCTGCTGCATCTGGAGAACGTACGTACCTCGGTGACAGTGGGAATAAACCTCAAAAGCAAGAAGATGGGGCGTAAGAGCATAGTAAAGATAGCCGACAAGTTCTTCACCGACGAAGAGTTGAACCAACTTTCCGTGGTGGCACCCAACGTTACTCTGTGCGTGATACGCGACTATGAGGTGACGGAGAAGAAAGACGTGAAGATGCCCGACGAACTTACCGGTATCATTAAGTGCGACAACCGTAAATGCATATCCAACAACGAGCCGATGCTCACCCGTTTCCACGTACTTAACAAGGAGAAGGGCATACTGCAGTGCCACTACTGCAACAGGGAGACGACATTGGACAACGTGACTCTGGTACAGGGTGAAGAAAGAGGGAAATAATGGGGAACTCCTCTGCGGCACACGAACGCCGCACAAAAACCACAAAACAACCAAACGACAAAAATATGGAAAAAAAGGACAGACCGGTTTTTGACCTTATAGAGAAAGAACGTCAAAGACAGGAAAGAGGTATTGAGCTCATAGCCTCGGAGAACTTCGTAAGCGACCAAGTGATGCAAGCCATGGGGTCGTGCCTTACTAACAAATATGCGGAAGGCTATCCCGGCAAACGCTACTACGGCGGTTGCCAAGTGGTGGACGAAGTGGAGCAACTGGCAATAGACAGGGTGAAACGTCTCTTCTCCGCTGAGTACGCCAACGTACAACCACATTCAGGAGCACAAGCCAACGCTGCCGTGTTCTTGGCCGTACTGAACCCGGGCGACACGTTCATGGGACTCAACCTTGACCACGGAGGGCATCTGAGCCACGGCTCGGCGGTGAACACGAGCGGCATCATATACCATCCCATAGGATACAATCTGGACAAGGCCACCGGACGCGTGGACTATGACGAGATGGAGAAGCTGGCATTGGAGCACAAACCCAAGATGATAATTGGTGGAGGCTCCGCATACAGCCGCGAATGGGACTATGCCCGTATGAGGAAGATAGCGGACTCTGTAGGTGCAATACTGATGGTGGACATGGCACATCCCGCAGGGCTTATAGCAGCAGGGTTGCTGGAGAACCCCGTAAAGTACGCACACATAGTGACCAGCACCACACACAAGACTCTGAGGGGACCGCGCGGAGGCATCATACTTATGGGAAAAGATTTTGAAAACCCATGGGGCAAAAAGACTCCAAAGGGTGAGACAAAAATGATGTCTGCTCTGTTGAACAGTGCCGTATTCCCTGGCATACAGGGCGGACCGTTGGAGCACGTGATAGCAGCCAAGGCCGTGGCTTTCGGTGAGGCGTTGTCTCCCTCATTCAAGGAATGGGCCGTGCAGGTGAAGAAAAACGCCGCAGTGCTGGCTGACGAGTTGATGAAACGCGGATTTGACATTGTGTCCGGAGGGACTGACAACCACTCAATGTTGGTGGATCTCCGCAGCAAATATCCGGAGCTTACTGGCAAAGTGGCGGAGAAAGCCCTTGTGGCAGCCGACATCACCGTCAACAAAAACATGGTGCCGTTCGACTCGCGCAGCGCATTCCAGACAAGCGGCATCCGTTTGGGAACGCCTGCCATCACCACCAGAGGGGCAAAAGAAGACCTCATGGTCAGAATTGCCGGGTACATAGAACGTGTACTGGACAATCCCGAAGATGAGGCTAACATAACAGCGGTACGGCAAGAGGTAAACGCTGTAATGGCGGGCTACCCCTTGTTTGCGTACTGATTTTACTTGGATTGGGCGTGAAGGAGTTTGTCGATTTCCTCAAACTCCTTGCCCATATTCAAATTCATGTAGATGCGGTACAACGACCTGCCCCATCTGTCCATGACATCGGGCTGGAGTTGACGCACCTTTTCCATACAAGGCTTGGCTTGCCGGTAGAGTTCTTGTATTTGTTTTCTGTCGGCAGCACTCTTGGTGTCGCGCAAATCCACACAGGCCGACTCCTGCCGTATCAAGGCAAGGTTGAGGTATGAGATTCCCTTGTTGTAGTAGGCATCCACATATGAGGAGTCGCGGCGTATGGTGCTGTCCGAAAATTCTATGCACTGCACATAGTCGTTGTCCGCAAGCATCAGTTTCGACTTGGTGTACCAGTACAGTGCCTTGGAACTGTCAATGGCGATAAGCGAGTCGGCCAGACTGAGCCCGGAGGCAAAATTCCGCTCACCATAATAGATATCCTCCAAATTGACAAAGAAGAAGTCGTGAAGCGGATAGTCCCTAACCCCTGTCAGCAGTTCGCGGCGCACGGACGCTTGGTCGTTTTGCTGCATATAACTTCTCACCTTGTATTCTTGAAGTACAGGTCTTTGCACGTTGTCTGCCGAAGCTATCGCAAGGTCTATGTATTTAAGTGTACGGTCTGGTTTTTGTGTCATGAAGCCACATAAAGCCGCCCAATTGGCCACCTTACACATAGTGGTGTCCTGCGTGCCGCTCCCGAAATGCGTGTAATAGAGATCCATGTAGTAATATGCCACGTCGTAATTTCCCTTGCTGAGAAAGAACTTTCCTCCGTTCAGGATATTA
>CAVHCL010000041.1:0-10961 GCA_963634425.1 Bacteroidaceae bacterium | reverse complement strand
CGATTTCGTCTTGCTTTGATACTTCAGCCTCACTCTGCCCTGTCCGTTGGGGATTGCGTCTATACTGTCGCAACGGTACAAGTGGTCGTACATCTTAAGCAAAGTGGAGAAGAATGCCGCAGTGTCATAATTTTGCTTGAGATAGGCTTTACGGTTCTCCACGCCGTTCTTCGATTCTTCAAGCTGTGCCGAAAGATAATATATATACGCCTTGTCCTTCTCCGAAAGATCTGTGCGCGGAAGTGCCGCAAGCAGGTTATTCTCCGCTCCGTCCTGCCCGCTACTGTTCTTCATAGCAAGATTGGCAGCCTTGACAAGGGTGGAGAGTTTTGTAGGCTTATCCTTCTGCTTTTTGGCTGCCGGCAAAGGTTGCATTGCGGATAAACAAAAAACAGAAATAAAAACAAATACCTTCTTCATCTTTTTACCTTATAATATATACATATCCACAGGCTATGAATGTCTGTGGAAGACACATATCCGCAAACCTTGTACGGGTTCATGCGAACACGAACCCGTACAAGGTACGACACACTGCGCTACTACAACAGTTTGTCCATCTCGGCCGCCTTAGCGGCTTGTCCCGTCACAGTGTAGCACTGCTTCAGCTCATACGCCCATTTTGCGGGCTCGTCGGGAGTGCACTCCCTGGCTTTCTCAAAAAACGGAATGGCTTCTCCGAAAAGCTTCTTTGTCTCCTCCAGGGCTGCCTTTGCCTTCTTCTGATCCTTTATGCTACTGATAGACGCATTCAAAGCCAATGCGATGCGGTACTTGCAGAGTCCGCACTGATACCAACCGTCGTAGACTCCAGGTTCAACCTCGGTACACTTCAGGTAGTATTTGAAAGCTTCTTCATATTTTTCCGTGGAGAAGAGGACATAAGCCTTTCCGTAATTGGCGATGTACAAGTCCGGAGCGACAGAAATTATCTTGTCGGCATATTCCAGCATCTTGTCGCTGCCCTTCTTCTGATAGTACGCCAACAGTATCTGCACATAGTCCTTGTTGGCCTCTGGATCCTGTACGGTAAAGTCATACATGCACTTTGCCCACGATGCAGAGTCGCCTCTCTCAAGGTACGACATCACCCTCACCTGTTTGGTGCCCTCTGCTCCATCGGAAAACTTCATTGCTTCGTCGAAGTACTTATCCATGGCATCGTACATCTTGCCGTCGTGTGCGGTATGGAAAGCGTAATACGCTATCTGCTCGTTTGGGATGCGCAAGTCCACAAACTCGGCCACCTCAGGATACTTCTCCTTGTACGAGAGTGCCATGTCATAACATTCCAAGGCGCTCTTGTAACGCTTGCAGGCTGCCTCGAACTGTGCCGCATAGATGTAGTGGTCGCCACACTGTGCAAGATTCACCTTCTTCGCCTTGATGTAGCCTTCGTTGCCAGTCTCGCCTGTGGTCACCTTGGTGTTTACAATCTCATGATGAAGTCCCTCGGTGAGCATCTTCAGGTTATTTACCATATACACCGTGTCGAAAGGCAATTTCTTGGCAGCAAACTCCATAAGCATGATGTTATGGGGCTTGAACGCGACTTCAGAACTCAGTTTGTACGCCTCCAACGAATTCCTTTCATCCAGCAGGTTGCTCTTGAGGGCTTCCTGCAGAAGTTCCTGACTCTTCTTACATTCCGAGAGGATTTCCTCGTTGGTGGCCTTTTTCTCCTGTATCTTAAGGTTCAAGGCATTGTAAATATTCTTGGCCTCTGAAACCTTCGATTTGGCTTGCTTGGTGGCAGCCTTCAGAGCTTTGGCCTCGGCCTTGGCTTTCGCTTTCTCTTCTGGAGTCTGTCCAGACACTGCGCCCACACTCATGAGCAGGACAAGCGACAAAATAATCTTCTTCATAATTACTCCCTGGTTTGAATGAATATTGTTTAGTTTTCCATATTCTCCGATATTTCAGGCGTACTACTCTCCTCCGTCTCCTCGTCGGAATGTTCCTCCTCTGTACGCGGCACCACACAGAGATGGCTGATAACATCGTTGCGTTTCTTCAGTTCTATCACCTTGGTGCCTTGTGCCACACGGCTCTTGGTCTCCTTAACGGCATCCGCATGGAGACGTATGGTGGTGCCGCTCTTGTTGATAATCATCAAGTCGTCTTCATCCTTAACCACCTCTATGGCCACCAGATATCCCGTCTTCTCAGTTATGGCCATAGCCTTTACGCCTTTGCAATGCCGGCTCGTCTTGCGGTACTCCTCCACGTCAGTGCGCTTGCCGAAACCGTTCTCGCTCAGCACCATGATGCTCTCTGTTGCAGCGTCGTTTATTACGCACATGCCGATGACACAGTCACGCGGGTCTTCATCAAGGATTATACTCTGCACACCGGTGCTGTTACGCCCCATGGCACGTACCTGCGACTCGTTGAAGCGCACTGCCCTGCCTCCTGCGTTGGCTACTATAATTTCGTCCGTGCCGTTGGTAAGAGCCACGCTTATCACTTTGTCCTCCTCACGTATGTTGACAGCTATCACGCCGTTTGTGCGCGGGCGGCTGTATTCCGTCAGGCATGTCTTCTTCACGATACCATCTTTGGTGCAGAACGTCACGTAATGTCCTCGGCAGAACTCCGGATCAGCGAGTTTGCGTATACAGAGACACGCGTTAACGCTGTCGCCTGGCTCTATCATAAGCATATTCTGGATGGCGCGTCCCTTGTTGCCCTTGCTTCCCTCAGGAATGTCGTAGACCTTCAGCCAATAGCAGCGTCCTCTCTCCGTGAAGAAAAGCATGGTGTTGTGCATGGTGGCAGGATAAATCTTCTCTATGAAGTCACTGTCGCGCGTCGAGCTTGCCTTAACGCCGATGCCACCCCTGCCCTGTGCGCGGAACTCGGCAAGAGGAGTGCGCTTGACATATCCCAAATGGCTGACGGTCACCACCACCTCGTCGTCCGGATAGAAATCCTCGGCATTGAACTCCTCTGCACTCGGCATAATCTGGGTCTTGCGCTCGTCGCCGAATTTCTCTTTCACCTCCTCCAACTCGTCCTTTATCACCTTGCGGCAAAGGGTGTCGTCGGTGAGGATCTGATTGTAGTACTTTATCTTTTCCGTCAGTTCCTCATACTCGGCATGGAGCTTCTCCTGCTGCAGGCCGGTCAACTGCGCCAAGCGCATATCCACTATGGCTTTGCTCTGCATTTCGTCCAATGCGAAACGTGTCTCCAACGCACGCTGCGCATCCACAGGAGACTTGCTGGCGCGTATTATCCTCACCACCTCGTCAATGTTGTCGCTGGCGACGATGAGTCCCTGCAAGATGTGGGCACGTTCCTCCGCCTTGCGCAAGTCGTATTTTGTGCGGCGGATTACCACATCGTGCCGGTGCTCCACAAAGCACCTGATGAAATCCTTCAGGTTGAGCAGCTGTGGACGTCCTTTCACCAAAGCGATACTGTTGACGCTGAAGCTTGTCTGCAGGGGAGTCATCTTAAAGAGTTTGTTGAGCACCACCCTTGCGTTGGCGTCGCGCTTTATGTCTATCACTATGCGCATACCGTCCCGGTCGCTCTCGTCGTTGGCGTTGCTGATGCCGTCTATCTTCTTCTCCTGCACCAGTTGTGCGATATACTCTATGAGTTGTTGTTTGTTTACACCGTACGGTATTTCCGTCACCACTATTTTGTCGTGCTGGTCGCCGGACTCTATGTCAGCCTTCGCACGCATCACTATGCGTCCTTTGCCGGTCTCGTATGCGTCCTTTATCCCCTGGAGTCCCATTATGTAAGCTCCCGTTGGGAAATCGGGGCCTTTGACATACTCCATCAGGTCCGGCACCTCAAGACCGTCGTTGTCCACGTATGCCACACAAGCGTCTATCACCTCGCAGAGGTTGTGGGTAGGTATGTTGGTTGCCATACCTACGGCAATGCCCGTAGCCCCGTTTACAAGCAGGTTGGGTATGCGCGTGGGCATCACAGTGGGCTCGAGCAGAGTGCCGTCGAAATTGTTGGCCATATCCACCGTGTCCTTCTCCAAATCGTCCATCATGGCTTCCCCCATAAGGCTGAGCCTTGCCTCTGTATAACGCATGGCGGCAGGACTGTCGCCGTCTATGGAGCCAAAGTTGCCTTGCCCGTCCACCAACGTGTAACGCATAGCCCAGTCCTGAGCCATACGCACCAACGAGCCATACACCGAGCTGTCGCCGTGCGGATGGTACTTACCAAGCACCTCACCCACGATACGCGCGCTCTTCTTGTACGGTTTGCTGTGAATATTACCCAATTCCTTCATTCCGTACAGTATACGGCGGTGAACCGGTTTGAAGCCGTCGCGGACATCGGGCAAGGCACGCGCCACAATCACGCTCATCGAATAGTCGATGTAGCTTTTACGCATTTCATGCTCAATGTCCACCTTGATTATTCTCTCCTGATCTTCCATTTATAATTTTTTAGTGTTACTCTTCCCTAAACAGGCAGATGCCCTATTTTGCCACAAAGATAGCCGTTTTTGGCGACTTTACCAAATTACAAGGCGTAATTTACGCATTTATTCAGTACCTTTGCAGACGGAACAAACACGCTAAAAAAGAAAGAATGTTAGGAACTATAGTCAACACGTGCACCATCGTCATAGGCACTGCGTTCGGAGCCATTGTCCGTAAGGGCGTCGGAGAAAAATACAAGGACTGTATGTTCAATGCCCTCGGACTGTGCTGCGTCGTCTTGGGCATAAGCACCGCCTTGACGAACATGAGCAAGAGCGAGTTCCCTGTCCTCTTCATAGTGAGCCTTGCCATAGGCGGAGCAGTGGGAACAGGACTGGGGCTGGCACAAAAAACAGAGTCCTTGCCAGTTTCTGGCAAGGACTCTGTAAACGGACTTGTCACAGGAGTTCTCCTCTACTGTATGGGCACATTCAGCATAGTAGGCCCATTGTTGTCTTGTCTGTCGGAAAGCCACGGATGGGACTTGTCCGAGCCGGCCAACACATATCTTTACACAAACGCCACACTCGACCTCGTGACATCCGCCGTTCTTGCAGCGTCATACGGATGGATTATGATGGCGGCGGCGCCCATACTTTTTTGTTGGCAAGGCATCATCTATTGCCTCGCCTTCTTCGCAACCGCGATGCCCGAGCAGTTACGCACAGAGATAAGCATTGTGGGAGGCGTACTCATTCTCAGTTCCGGTCTCTCCATACTGGGAATAAAGGACTGCAAGACAGTCAATCTTCTGCCAAGTCTCCTGGTTCCGGTAGTCTTCTACGCCGTGAAGATGAGCCTGTAAGGTGCCATGCACTACTTCAAAGGCTGATGGAGCATCAAAGACTCTATCACTGCCGCAAGTTTGTCTTTCGGCATCTTGAAGACCAGGTGCTCGTGATTTCCGTCCGGGTCTTCTGTCCACTTGTCCGAACCGTCGTCAAGGACTGTCATCGTCCCTTTCTCTGTTTTAAAGTATTTCCCTGCTCCTCTTACCGCAACCAACGCCGCCGTCTGGTCCCAGCTCATCCTCCCCTCCGGGTCGTCCTGCGACAGAGCCATGGAATAAGCGTCAATTACCGGACTGCGTTTGATGTCCGATGCCGCCAGCTTCTTGCCGGTAAGAATGACGTTGCCGATGTCAAAGTCGCTTATCAGTATAGGGGTGGGCCATTTTGAGAAAACCGCTTGCGAAGCCTTCGTGTCGCTGTAAACGTTAAATTCCCGTCCTTCTGGCAGTTTGCCTGCCATTGACACAAGCCTCTTGACCTTACGCTTGACCAGTTCCTCTCCGTTCAGACGGCTGTATTCATCACCTGCTGAAGCCAACAGGTTACTGAGATTTGTGAAAAAGCCCACCGTGACAATCGTGACACTGGCATCGGGCTGCCGGCTGAGTATCCTCCTGTACACACGCACTGCGTCCTCACTGTCTTCCGAAGATTCTGTACGGTGGGGATAAAGTTGGGGAAGCTCGTCCGTCCAACGAAGCCCCTTATGCCATGTCGTGAGGTCGGGCGCACTGCCTTTCGCACACCCTACAGGTATGTCGGGTCTGCCGAAATATGTGTTGATGACTTCGATGCAAGGCACACAGGTTTGGCATTTGTTGGAAGACAGCGTGGCGAGAATCTCCACCTCTCCCATGTCCGCCAAAGCATGGAGCAACGCCAAAGCGCCGACATCGTCATAGTCCGGTGCCATGTCCGTATCAAATATGAGCCGCACTGCCTGTTTGGCTGTCTGTTTGGGAAAAGCATCGGCAATGCCGAAGACAACGAGAGCCAACGTCAATGCCATGAGTTTGCGGAAACGACCTTTATGTTTCATCGTAAATGTAAATTTATGGTTCCTATTCAATCGCAAATTTAGACAAAGTTTCCGAATTACAAGTCAGCAAAACAGAAAAATCGTCGCACTCACATACATTACAAGCAACAACGAACTTGACAACTACATCGCTCAACGTTTCATGCCCGAAAGTTACCAACCCCGTCGGTGCTACGGCTTAGTGTATAAAATGGCTTGGCTTCAACAACTTCGCCCATATGCCGTTCACAAATGTCACAAGTAAACCGTCTGGAAAGCAAAGTCTGTTCTTCCATCTGTTGTGCCACCACCTGCGGGGCTTCACCCACAGCGCATTCAGTAAAGAACCATCCTCATGCTCCGAGAAAGATGGTGTCATGATTTCATCATAGAACTGCCGATAAAGTTTGTCTTCTGACAGCTCATGAAATACGACAGCATCAAACCCCAATTCCCTTATGCAAAATGTCGCTAACAGGTTGTAAAACCTGTACATACCCTCCTTTTTGATATATGAAAGGTACTCCTGCCAATTTATCTCCTCATGATGCTTCTCAAAAAAGAAGCCCCAGTCCAACATCTGCCTCAACGACATCTCCGTCGAAGCAAAGTGGCTGGCCGAATGTCGCAACAGAAATAGTGCGTTGAAGTCTGCTGATGGATAGTAGATCCCATCCTTCTTCATCGTGTCTTTCTCGGCCAACTCTTTCAGCCTCTTTTCCACTCTCTTGCTTGACGGCCTTGTGTGTACGTTGATAAAATCATAATGGCTCTCAACCATGACTCTATCAAACCGAAACACCTGATGGTGATGGTGGCTATTGTCAATATCTATTCCATTCGATGCCAACCAAGAAGTTGCGCTCTTCTCCTCCCCAAACATCCATATGTCAAGGTCTCCTGATGGCCGATGGTTAGGTGTAGGGTAATTGAGCGACAGCCCATAGCCCTTTAACACCATCATTTTATACCCACCTTCACGCAGAAGTTCCGCCAAATTCATCATTGTTTTTTCGTGGAGTTGGTAGGTATTCTCACACGTTATCACTCTTGATATCCACTCAAACTTGACATCTGACGGCAATGCAATATTTGCTTTGCTGATACTGTCAGCCACAATAGCAGACACTCCCTGCCGGTCTGCCAACCGGAGCAAATCTGTCCAGTCAATGCCAGCAGGGAGAGTGACATCTTTTTCTCTGCCAATTGCCATCCGCAGCAACTTCAGCAGAAATAGCGGTTCGTTCGAACTCATTTAAAAATTCGTTTCTTGTTGCCCCAGTCGTCCTGGTTCTTATGTTGTTTGGGTCATTAAAACTTCCGCCACACCATCTTGTTGACGATGCCGACGTAGGACTGTATGATTTTCACCACCTTTGTCGAGACGTTCACGTCCACATAGTCTGGCACAGGGATGCCGTGCAGACCGTCTTTGCAGAGTGCCACGGCCGTGTCGACGGCTTGCAGTAATGATTTCTCGTCAATTCCTGCAATGATGAAGTCACCTTTGTCAACAGCCTCTGGACGCTCCGTGCTGGTGCGGATGCACACTGCCGGGAAAGGATGCCCTACACTTGTGAAGAAGCTGCTCTCTTCCGGCAGCGTGCCAGAGTCTGACACCACTGCGAAAGCGTTCATCTGAAGACAGTTGTAGTCGTGGAAACCTAACGGTTCGTGCCGGATGACACGCGTATCAAGTTTGAAACCGCTTGCGGCAAGGCGGTTACGGCTGCGTGGGTGACAACTGTAGAGGATGGGCATACCGTACTTCTCCGCCATCTTGTTGATGGCGTTGAAGAGAGACACGAAGTTCTTCTCCGTGTCAATGTTCTCCTCACGGTGTGCTGAAAGAAGTATGTATTTGCCTTTCTCCAGACCGAGGCGTTGGTGGACATCGCTTGCCTCTATCTCTGCAAGGTTGTTGTGGAGCACTTCTGCCATAGGTGAGCCTGTGACGTAGGTGCGCTCCTTGGGCAACCCGCAGTCGGCGAGGTATCTTCTTGCGTGTTCCGAATATGCCATGTTCACATCAGAGATGATGTCCACGATGCGGCGGTTGGTCTCCTCGGGCAGGCACTCGTCCTTGCATCTGTTTCCCGCCTCCATATGGAAGATGGGGATATGCAGACGCTTGGCGCCAATGACGCTAAGGCACGAGTTGGTGTCGCCGAGCACAAGCACGGCGTCGGGCTTTGTCCCGGCCATCACCTTGTAGCTCTTGTCGATGATGTTCCCCATGGTCGCACCGAGGTCATCGCCCACGGCCTCCATGTATATGTCCGGGTCTGCCAACTTCAAGTCCTTGAAGAAAACGCCGTTGAGGTTGTAGTCATAGTTCTGGCCTGTGTGGGCAAGCAGTGTGTCAAAATACTTGCGGCACTTGGCAATCACGGCCGCCAACCGGATAATCTCCGGGCGTGTCCCCACTATGATGAGGAGTTTGAGCTTTCCGTTATTTTTGAACTGGGTCATGGAATGTGTCTGGTTTATTTGGGTCGAATATTTCGTTGCAGTACATCACGGTAACGAGGTCTTCCGTATCCGAGAGGTTGATGATGTTGTGTGTGTAGCCCGGAAGCATGATGACAGACTGGATTTTGTCTCCGCTGACTTCGTAGTTGAGCACCTCGTCCGTACCCTCCTTGCGGAGCCGGATTAGACCGTGTCCGCTGACTACTATGAACTGCTCCCACTTGCTGTTGTGCCAATGCTCGCCTTTGGTGACGCCCGGCTTGGAGATGTTGACGCTCACCTGTCCGCAGTTCAACGTGTGAACCAGCTCCGTGAACGAGCCGCGCTGGTCTACGTTCATCTTCAAGTCGAAGACGGCCTTCTCTTTCGGCAGATACGACAGGAATGTGCTGTACAGCCGTTTGGCAAACGAGCCGGCAGGAATTTCGGGAATCAGCAATGTCCTGGGCATACCGGCAAACCGGTGGAGCAAGTCCACTATCTCCCCAAGTGTCGCTTTGTGGGTGACAGGACAACAGCAATATCTGCCTTCTTTCGATGGAATGACTTCCAATCCTTCAAACTCGCAATGATGTTCCTCACCCTTCAAAGCGTGAATCATCTCGTCTACAAGGTCATCAATGTAGAGTAGTTCAAGTTCTACCGAAGGGTCGTTGACCTGGATAGGCAGGCCATTTGCGATGTTGTTGCAGAAAGTGGCGACGGCAGAGTTGTAGTTGGGCCTGCACCACTTGCCGTAGAGGTTGGGGAAACGGTAGACCAATACTTTCGCTCCCGTCTCCTTGCCGTATTCAAGGAACAGGTCTTCACCGGCTTTCTTGCTGCGTCCATACTCGCTGTTTCCAAAACGTCCTGTCAAGGATGCCTGCTGTGAGCTGGAGAGCATCACGGGGCAGTTGTTGCCGTGCTTCTTCAAGGTGCCGAGCAGGGTGGAGGCGAAACCGAAGTTGCCTTGCATGAACTCGCTCTGCTCCTTCGGGCGGTTCACGCCCGCAAGGTTGAACACGAAGTCCGCCTCCCTGCAGAAGCCGTCCAACAATGCGGGGTCTGTGTCAAGGTCGTACCCGAAGACTTCGTCAATCTTCAAGTCGCCATAGCAGCGTGCCTTGCCGTCCTTTATGTTGTTCAGTTGGGCGCAGAGGTTCCTGCCCACGAAACCTTTTGCGCCTGTGACTAAAATCTTCATACCTTCATTACTGTACAAAGTTTCCTTCGCCGCTAAGTTCCTTCTTGATATATTCCAACGCGCCTATCTTGGCCTTCGTCTCCTCAAGGTTCAGACGGCAGGTGTTGCCGGAGTTGAACTCCTCTATTTCCGCACGCTTGGTGTCGCCCTCCTTGAAGAACTTGTCGTAGTTCAGGCCGCGGTTGTCGGCCGGCACCCGGTAGAAGTTGCCCATGTCCTCAGCCTTGGCGCACTCCTCTTTGGTGAGCAGGGTCTCGTACATCTTCTCGCCGTGGCGGATGCCGATGACCTTGATGTCTTCCTTTTTGCCGCCGAACAACTCGCATACAGCCTCGGCCTGTGTCCGGATAGTGCAAGCCGGCGCTTTCTGCACGAGAATGTCACCGTTCTGCCCATGCTCGAAAGCGAAGAGCACAAGGTCAACAGCCTCTTCCAACGACATTATAAAACGCGTCATCTTAGGCTCGGTCAATGTGATAGGGTTGCCGTTGCGTATCTGGTCAATCCAAAGAGGAATAACAGAACCGCGACTGCACATCACGTTTCCGTAGCGTGTGCAGCAAATCTTTGTTTTGCCGGAATAGCGGCTCTTGGCGACGGCTATCTTCTCCTCAATTGCCTTGGTGATGCCCATGGCGTTGATGGGATAGGCCGCCTTGTCGGTGGAAAGACAGATGACAGCCCCCACACCGAACTCTATGGCGGCGGTAAGCACATTGTCTGTACCGACAACGTTGGTCTTTACAGCCTCCATGGGGAAGAACTCGCACGAAGGCACTTGCTTCAAGGCAGCCGCATGGAATATGTAGTCAACTCCCGGCATGGCGTTGCGGCAAGACTGCAAATCGCGCACGTCACCTATGAAGAACTTTATCTTATTCGCCACATCAGGATATTTTACCTGATACTCGTGCCGCATATCGTCCTGTTTCTTCTCGTCTCGCGAGAATATGCGTATCTCGCCGATGTCCGTGCGGAGAAAACGGTTCAGCACTGCATTGCCGAAGGAACCTGTCCCGCCTGTAATCATAAGG
>CAVHCL010000040.1:0-19485 GCA_963634425.1 Bacteroidaceae bacterium | reverse complement strand
AGCTGGCAGAGAGTAAAGCAGGCTTTGCTGAGGTCAAGAAGACGGTACCGGCAACAGACTCCAAAGCAGAGAGTGCCGACGTGCCTGTGAAGAAAGAAGAGCCTGTGAAACAGGAAGAAGAAAATCCCACAGAAAAGAAGAAAGAAACTCCTGTGCGACAAACCGCATCGAAACAAAAAGCGGAGGAAAAGGTCGGTGTGGTGGAGAATGGCGTGTTCCGTCTTGCCCCTTCATTGCAGACTGGTGTGGGACCTGTGGTGAAAGGCAAGATAGACCTTGACAGCATCAACCAAAGTACACGTCCCAAAAAGAAGAGCCGCGAAGAGAAACGCCGCGAACGTGAGGAAAAACGGTCGGGCACCACGCATGGACAGGCTAACAGTGCCGACCGCAAGAAGAGGGTGCGTGTAGGGAAGGAGAGAGTGGACATCAATGCTGTTGCCAACCAACAGCAGAACTTCCAAAAGAAGAACAACGGCATCAACGGCAATAACAACGGTCAGGCTCGCGGCAACGGCAACAATAAAGGCAAGAAACAGAAAAACCGTCCCAAACAGACTCTTGTACAGCCGGAAGTCAGTGAAGAGGACGTTGCAAAGCAGGTGCGTGAGACATTGGCTCGCCTTACCAACAAAAACAACAAGATGGGTAAGGGAGCCAAGTACCGCCGTGAGAAAAGGGATGCTTTCCGCCAAGGTATGGAGGAACAGATGGAGAATGCCGTGGCAGAGAGCAAGGTGCTGAAGCTGACGGAATTTGTTACAGCCAACGAATTGGCAACCATGATGAATGTGCCTGTGACACAGGTCATATCCACTTGTATGAGCGTAGGCATCATGGTGAGCATCAATCAGCGTATGGATGCGGAAACCATCAATCTGGTGGCGGAGGAACTGGGCTTTACCACAGAATATATCAGTGCCGAGGTGAGCGAAGCGGTAACCGAGGAGGAAGACGACGAGTCGGATTTGGTGCCCCGCGCTCCAATCGTGACAGTGATGGGACATGTGGATCATGGCAAGACTTCTCTGCTCGACTATATCCGCCAGACAAATGTCATTGCAGGCGAGGCCGGCGGCATCACACAACACATAGGCGCATACAATGTGATGCTGGAAGACGGCAGACAAGTGACATTCCTCGACACTCCGGGTCATGAAGCGTTCACTGCCATGCGTGCCCGCGGAGCTCAGGTGACGGATATCGCCATCATCATAGTGGCTGCAGACGATGACATCATGCCTCAGACCAAGGAGGCCATCGCCCACGCCACGGCTGCTAATGTACCCATCGTTTTTGCCATAAACAAGATAGACAAGCCGTCGGCAAACCCCGATAAAATCAAGGAGAGTCTGGCTGCCATGAACTTCCTTGTGGAGGACTGGGGCGGCAAATACCAAAGTCAGGACATCAGTGCCAAGAAAGGAA
The DNA here is from genome assembly GCA_963634425.1 of Bacteroidaceae bacterium. Lineage (GTDB taxonomy): Bacteria > Bacteroidota > Bacteroidia > Bacteroidales > Bacteroidaceae > Physcousia. The sequence goes on along the minus strand of CAVHCL010000040.1, from coordinate 18,057 downwards.
CTGGTGTGCACGAGCTTTTGGAGAAAGTATTGTTGGAGGCAGAGATGCTTGACTTGAAGGCCAATCCCAACCGTAAGGCCACCGGCTCCATCATAGAGTCTTCTTTGGACAAGGGACGCGGCTATGTTGCCACAGTCCTCGTCAGCAACGGTACACTCCATACTGGCGACATAATGTTGGCAGGCACCAACTATGGCCGTGTAAAGGCTATGCTCAACGAGCGTGGCCAGCGCATACAGTCAATAGGTCCTGCACAGGCCGCCACGATACTTGGACTCAACGGTGCCCCGCAGGCTGGTGACACCTTCCATGTGATGGACACCGACCAAGAAGCCCGCGAGATTGCCAGCAAACGTGAGCAGCTGGCCCGCGAGCAGGGACTGAGGACAATGAAACGCTTTGACCTCAGCGAGCTGGGAAGACGTATTGCCCTTGGCGACTTCAAGGAACTCAACCTCATCGTGAAGGGCGATGTGGACGGGTCTATAGAGGCTTTGAGCGACTCCCTCATCAAACTGTCCACGGAGAAGATACAGGTCAACGTCATATACAAGGCAGTAGGTCAAATCAGCGAGAACGACATCAATATGGCTGCCGCAGCCGAGAACTGCTTTGTCGTCGGTTTCCAGGTGCGTCCCAGCGCCGCAGCACGCAAGTTGGCGGAGCAGATGGGTGTGGACATACGTCTCTACAGTGTCATATACGACGCTATAGAAGAGGTGAAGGACGCTATGGAGGGTTTGCTCAGTCCGGAAATTAAGGAAGAGGTTACCGCTCAGGTGGAAGTCCGCCAGGTATATCACATCAGCAAGGTGGGCACTGTAGCAGGCGCCTATGTCATAGAGGGCAAGGTGAGCCGCTCCAACAAGGCTCGTGTCATTCGCGACGGTATAGTGGTCTTCACAGGTACCATCAATGCGTTGAAACGTTTCAAGGATGATGTGAAGGAGGTGACCACCAACTTTGAGTGCGGTCTCTCTCTTGTCAACTACAACGACCTTCGTGAGGGTGACATCATAGAAACGTTCCAGGAAATAGAGGTAAAGGCAAAACTGTAATCCGTCTTTATGTGCGGACTTGATGCGGTAATATTGGTTCTCTTGGCATTCGGTGCCGTGCGTGGGTGGCAGAAAGGACTTGTGGTCTCTCTGTTTACGTTGTGCGGATGCTTGGTGGGATTGGTACTTGCTTATATGCTCAATGCCAAGCTCGGAGCGTGTCTTGCGCCGTATATAGGTACGGAGACAGGAATTGCCAGAATACTCAGTTTCTTCCTTATATGGGTAGCGGTATCCATCGGTATGGGATTGGTAGGACGGATGTTTGTAGGTGTACTCAACATCTTGTGTCTCGGGCTGATCAACAAGTTGGGAGGAGCCGTGTTAGGTGTGCTGAAGTATTCTGTGTGCGTTGCCTGCGTGGTGGTGTTCTGTTCTTTTGCCGGCATTGCCAAGGAGTCTCTGTCGCGTTCGGTGTTGTGCACTTTTGTGGAAGAATTTACCAAATTGTTTGTTACGTCGATACCGGAAGGATATTATAATGGACGGAAAGAATAGCTTTGTACGTGAGGTGGCGGACAAGAAATACGAGTATGGTTTCGTTACTGATGTCCACACCGAGGTTATAGAAAAAGGATTGTCAGAGGATGTGGTGCGTTTAATATCCGAGAAGAAAGGCGAACCCGTCTGGCTCTTGGACTTCCGTCTGAAGTCTTACAGACACTGGCTCACTATGGAAGCTCCCACATGGGGGCATCTGCGTCTTCCGGAGATAGACTATCAAGCCATATCGTACTATGCCGACCCTACGGCAAAGGCCAAGAATACTGACGGCGGGAAAGAATTGGATCCTGAGCTTGTCAAGACATTTGACAAACTCGGCATACCGTTGGAGGAACGTATGGCTTTGGCTGGAGTGGCTGTCGATGCAGTGATGGACTCGGTGAGCGTAAAGACAACGTTCAGAGATAAATTGAAGGAAAAGGGCATTGTTTTCTGCTCCATAAGCGAGGCGGTGAGAGAACATCCCGAACTTGTGCGCCACTATCTGGGGTCTGTGGTGCCTTATAAAGACAATTTCTTTGCGGCTCTCAACTCAGCTGTCTTCAGCGACGGTTCGTTCGTGTACATACCCAAGGGTGTCCGGTGTCCTATGGAACTCAGCACATATTTTCGTATCAATGCGCGCGAGACCGGACAGTTTGAGCGCACGCTGATAGTATGCGATGCTGATGCGTATGTGAGCTATCTGGAAGGCTGTACCGCCCCCATGAGAGACGACAACCAGTTGCACGCTGCTATAGTGGAAATAGTGGTGGAAGACAATGCCGAGGTGAAGTACAGCACTGTGCAGAACTGGTATCCCGGCGACGCAAACGGTAAGGGTGGAGTGTTGAACCTTGTTACCAAACGCGGCCATCTGCGTGGTGCAAACAGCAGATTGTCTTGGACGCAGGTAGAGACAGGAAGCGCAGTCACGTGGAAATATCCCAGTTGTGTGTTGAGTGGCGACGGTTCGCAGGCGGAGTTTTACAGCGTGGCTGTCACCAACAATCATCAACAGGCGGACACGGGTACAAAAATGATACACGTCGGCAGAAATACCAAAAGCACCATCATAAGCAAGGGCATAAGTGCAGGTGAGAGTCAAAACACATACCGCGGACTGGTGAAAGTGGCAAGCACTGCGGACAATGCCCGCAACTACAGCAGTTGCGATTCTCTTCTTCTCGGCAGCAGCTGTGGGGCGCATACCTTTCCCTATATGGATGTCCACAACAGCAGTGCCGTGGTGGAGCACGAAGCCACGACAAGCAAGATAAGCGAAGACCAGTTGTTCTATTGCAACCAGCGTGGCATAGGTACAGAAGAAGCGGTAGGACTTATAGTTAACGGGTACGCCAAGGAAGTGATAAACAAGCTTCCCATGGAGTTTGCCGTAGAAGCTCAGAAGCTCCTTGGGGTATCGCTGGAAGGATCGGTGGGATAATATATTATCTGATATGTTAGAAATAAGAAATTTACATGCCGCCATCAATGGCAAAGAGATATTGAAGGGCATCAACCTTACGGTCAGAGACGGAGAAGTGCATGCCCTGATGGGACTCAACGGTGCCGGAAAGAGCACGCTGAGTAATGTCATTGTGGGTCATCCCGCATACGAGGTAACAGAGGGCGAGTTATTCTTTAACGGCAAGAACCTCTTGGCTCTGAAGCCGGAGGAACGCGCTCACGAAGGCATTTTCCTCTCTTTCCAACAACCAGTGGAGATACCAGGTGTGTCTATGGTTAATTTTATGCGGGCAGCCGTCAATGCCAAACGCAAATACCACGGTTTGGAACCCATGTCGGCAGGTGACTTCCTGAAACTGATGCGTGAGAAGCGCAAGACGGTGTCGCTGGACAGCAAGCTCACGAGCAGAAGTGTTAACGAGGGGTTTTCCGGCGGTGAGAAAAAGCGCAACGAAATATTCCAGATGGCGATGCTTGAACCCACGTTGAGTATCTTGGACGAGACGGATTCGGGCTTGGACGTGGATGCGCTGCGTATAGTGGCAGAAGGGTTCAACAAACTGCGCACCCCACAGTCGAGTGCCATAGTCATAACCCACTATCAGCGTCTTTTGGATTATCTGAAACCGGATATCGTGCATGTGCTTATAGGAGGCAGGATAGTGAAGACGGCAGGACCGGAATTGGCGGCTGAGATTGAACAGAGAGGTTTCGACTGGATTAGGGAGGAGACTGGGGCCTGACTGTCGTTTACAACATAACATACGGATATGGATTCCAATGCGCAATATATAGATTTCTACAACAAGGAATGCTGTAATTTGATGTCACACTCCTGCGGTACAATGAACGCTGTCAGGGATGAGGCTTTCAGGCTGTTTTCCTCCAAAGGCTTCCCATCCCGAAAAGCGGAGGAATACAGGTACACCGATGTCGCCGCCGACTTTGCCCCCGATTACGGCATTTCCCTTGCGGCGTTGCAGATGGAGGGCTTGCCTTACTGTCATCGTATAGACAAAGCCCCTTCCGAAGCGTTGGCATATTACAACGGCATAGCGGACTTCTCCGACCCGGTGGTGGCTCTCAACACCATGCTTTGTGTGGACGCTCTTGTGATATATGTCCCGGACGGAGTGAAGGCAGAGCACCCCATACAGGTACACAATGTGATGAAGGGTGCGCACGACATGATGATGAACCGTCGTGTCCTCATTGTGCTTGGGACATGTGCGGAAGCGGAGGTCATCATCTCCGATAAGGCAGTGGACCAAAGCCGCTTCCTCAGCAATCAGGTGGTGGAGGTCTATGTCGGCAAAGGCGCACACTTGTCTCTCTATGAAGTGGAGGAGACACATCTTCTGTGCACACGCTACTCCAGTGTGTTTGTCCGTCAGAGCAACGACAGCGTGGTGCGTCACACGTCTGTCACCCTTTTCAACGGACATACACGCAACAGGCTCAACGTGGAGCTGTGTGGTGAAGGTGCGGAGACAGTCCTGAACGGTTGTGTGATAGCGGACAAGACACAACGTGTGGACAACAATACGCTTATTGACCACCGGGTGCCTTCGTGCGTAAGCCACGAGTTGTATAAGTATGTGCTGGACGATGCCGCAGTGGGAGCTTTTGCCGGTAAGGTGCTTGTAAGGGAGGGTGCGCAGAAGACTGTCAGTACGGAGACTAACGCCAACCTGTGCGCCACCAGTAAGGCCCGTATGTACACCCAGCCCATGTTGGAAATATATGCCGACGATGTTAAATGCAGCCACGGCAGCACAGTGGGACAGATGGACGACCTTGCCCTCTTCTATATGCGGCAAAGGGGAATTTCCGAGGATGAGGCCCGCCTCTTGTTGAAGTCCGCTTTCATAACGGAGGTCATAGACTCCATACCGCTTGAGCCGCTGCGCCACAGACTCCAAGTGCTGGTTGACAAACGTCTGCGCGGCGAACTGTCGAAGTGCGAAGGGTGCAAACTCTGCAAGTGAAGCGTCCTACGCTTCATCGGTCAACGGATTCCATTCTCTTGGGAAATCATCCTAAGGTATCTTGCTGTGTAGCCTGATTGTCCTTTTTATCCTGTATGGCTCTCATGCTGAACTCGCAGCCGCAATACTGCTGGTTGTAGAAGCCGTTTTGCTTCAACAACTCGTTGCGCCTCTGCTGCAAGCCTCCTTTCCTCCAATTGCGAGCCACAAACTCTGTGCCTTCCACCATTGCTGCCGCCCATGTGCCGGCATCTTCTATCTGCTCTATGGACTTCCATCTGCTTGACGCCAAGGTGGTGGCGAAATGCCTCAGACCGCAAACCTTGGCTGTTTGTGCGGTACGCAAGAGTCTTGCCTTGAAGCATTGCAGGCACCTGTTTCCTCTCTCCGGTTCATTCTCCATTCCGCATATCTGACGCAACCAATCCCCATGGTTGTAGTCGTCGTCTATCACTTCCAGCCCCAATTGCCCTGCGTAGCGCGCGAGCTCGTTTTTCCTTGTCATATATTCCTCATAAGGGTATATGTTGGGGTTGCAGTAGAAGAGGGTAGGGCGTATGCCGTTGTCAACTATCCATTCTATCACGGCAGACGCACAAGGAGCGCAACAGCAGTGGAGCAATATCTGTTTCATACCGCAAAGTTACAAATTATACTTTCAACTTTCAAACCTCGACAATATTTCATACCTTTGCGGTTGCAAAAAAGAATGTCGGCATGTATGATATACGTAATGTAAGGAAAGACTTTCCCATTCTCGGGCGGATGATATACGGCAAATACCCTTTGATATACTTGGACAACGGAGCCACCACGCAAAAACCGCATCAGGTGGTGGATGCAATGACGGGGGAATACTACAACGCAAATGCCAATGTCCACCGCGGCGTGCATTTCCTTAGCCAGCAGGCCACAGAGCTGCACGAGCAAAGCCGCGACACTGTGCGCAGGTTCCTGAATGCCAGGAGCACCGGTGAGATAGTCTTTACACGTGGGACTACGGAAAGCATAAATTTGGTGGCTTCTTGCTTTGCTGAGGCTTGTATGCAGCCGGGCGACGAAGTGATAGTCAGCGAGATGGAACACCACAGCAACATAGTGCCATGGCAGTTGCAGCAGTCCCGCAAAGGCATTGTGCTGCGTGTCATTCCTGTCAGCGATGACGGCGAACTTCTTCTGGAGGAATACAAGAAACTCTTCAACGAACGCACGCGCATCGTGAGCATAACTCATGTGAGCAACGTCATGGGTACGGAGAATCCTGTGGAGGAGGTGATACGCATTGCCCACGAACATGGCGTGCCGGTTTTGGTGGACGGTGCACAGAGTACGCCGCATATCTCTGTGGATGTACAGCGGATGGACTGCGACTTCTTTGCTTTCAGCGGTCACAAGACCTATGGACCCACCGGTGTGGGTGTGCTGTACGGCAAGGAGAAATGGCTCGACAGACTCCCCCCGTATATGGGCGGCGGCGAGATGATAAAGAATGTCAGTTTCGAGAAGACCACTTTCAACGAGCTTCCGTTCAAGTTCGAAGCCGGCACTCCCGACTATATAGCCACCACGGGACTTGCTGTGGCGTTGGACTACATCACCAACCTCGGTATGGAGAACATCCATCGGCACGAGAGGGAGCTTACGGACTACGCCATACGGAAGATGAGCGAGATAGAAGGCATACGTTTCATTGGCCGCCCTAAGCACAGGGATGCCGTGATAAGTTTTCTCGTAGGCGACATACATCATCTGGATATGGGTACATTGCTCGACCGCCTGGGCATCGCCGTCCGCACGGGACACCATTGTGCCGAGCCGTTGATGCACCGTATGGGAGTTCAGGGCACTGTGCGCGTCAGTTTCGCTTTGTACAACATGCAAGAGGAGGTGGATGCCTTGGTGGCGGCAGTCAAGCGCGTCGCGCAAATGTTCTGAGGCGAAACGCACGTAATGCTGCACATCCATGTCTTAGAAATCTTTTTTCATGCTCAAATCCCATTATTACACAGACAAGGTGGAGGCCGGATGCGATGAGGCTGGTAGAGGATGCCTGGCAGGTCCGGTTTATGCCGCCGCCGTAATTCTTCCGCACGACTACCGCAACGAACTTCTGAACGACTCCAAACAGTTGAGCGCGAAGGAACGCTGCCGCTTGCGTGAGATTATCCAGCGCGATGCCCTTGCATGGGCTGTGGGCGTGGTTTCCAACGGAGAGATAGACCGCATCAACATATTGCGTGCCAGTATATTGGCCATGCAGCGTGCTGCGGATGTCCTGACGGTGCGCCCCGAGGCTCTTATCATAGACGGAAACCGTTTTATGCCTTACTTTCCTCCTGCCGACGGACAGTCGCTTGTGCTGCCTGTAACTCCGGAGGGATGTTTCTATCCTTCTGATGAAGCGGTCGGGGTTTTCCGTACAGCCGAGCGCGCGACTGAGCCTTTGCCGTATGCCACCATAGTGAAGGGAGACGGCAAGTATCTCTCCATTGCGGCGGCCAGCATACTCGCCAAGACGTACAGAGACGATTTCATGATGCGCATACACCGGGAATATCCTGTGTATCAGTGGGACAAGAACAAGGGTTATCCCACCAAGGCACACAGGGAAGCTGTCAGGCACTATGGCACCACGCCTTATCATAGAATGACATTCAACTTGTTGGGCAGTTCGCAGTTGGAATTTGATTTCGGCGGATAATGTTTCCACGTATCGTAATTTATTTGTAACTTTGCGCCTCGGAAAGAGTAAATATATAAATACAAAAACATTATGGGAAAGAAAGCATTATTGATGATTCTCGACGGATGGGGCATTGGCGACCACGGTAAGGGTGATGTTATTTTCAATACCCCCACGCCTTGTATGGACAGTCTCGTTAAGGAATATCCGCACAGCCAACTTCTCGCGTGTGGCGAGAATGTGGGTTTGCCTGACGGACAGATGGGAAACTCAGAGGTAGGACACCTTAACATCGGTGCGGGACGTATTGTGTACCAGGATTTGGTGAAGATAAACCGCGCTTGTGCGGACGGCAGCATACTCAAGAACCCAGAGATAATATCCGCATACGAGTACGCTAAGGCTAACGGCAAGAGTGTGCACCTTATGGGGCTCACCAGCAACGGCGGAGTTCACTCTTCACTCGCCCACCTCTTCAAACTTGTGGAGATAGGCAAGGAGTACGGTGTGCAGAACACATACGTGCATTGCTTCATGGATGGCCGTGACACCGACCCCAAGAGCGGAAAAGGGTTCATAGAGCAGCTGCAAGACAAATGCAAAGAGGCCGGCAACGCCGTAGTGGCAAGCATAATAGGACGTTTCTATGCCATGGACAGAGACAAACGCTGGGAGCGTGTGAAGGTGGCGTACGATCTTTTGGTGAAGGCTGAGGGCAAACAGGCTACAGATATGGTGGCAGCCATGCAGGAGAGCTACGACGAGGGAGTGACGGACGAGTTTGTGAAGCCCATCAACAACAGCGCTGTGGACGGCACTATAAAGGAGGGCGACGTGGTGATATTCTTCAACTACCGCAACGACCGTGCAAAGGAGCTCACCATTGTCCTCACCCAGCAGGATATGGCAGAGCAGGGTATGCACACGATACCCGGTCTGCAGTACTACTGCATGACTCCGTACGACGCAAGCTTCACAGGCGTGCACATCCTTTTCCCAAAAGAGAATGTCAATAACACCTTGGGAGAGTATATCAGCAGCAAGGGACTCAAGCAGCTTCATACCGCGGAGACGGAGAAGTACGCCCATGTCACGTTTTTCTTCAACGGAGGCCGCGAGACACCGTACGAAGGAGAGGACAGGATACTGGTGGCAAGTCCCAAAGTGGCCACTTACGACCTCAAGCCCGAGATGAGCGCCTTTGAGGTAAAGGACAAGCTGGTGGCTGCCATCAAAGAGGACAAGTACGACTTCATTGTGGTTAACTTCGCAAATGGCGACATGGTAGGCCATACAGGTGTCTACAAGGCCATAGAGACTGCGGTAAAGGCAGTGGACAAGTGCGTGGGCGAAGTGGTGGAGACTGCCAAGGCGGTAGGCTACGAGACAATCATCATTGCCGACCACGGCAATGCCGACCACGCTCTCAACGGTGACGGAAGTGCCAACACGGCACACTCTCTCAACCCCGTTCCCTTCATCTATGTCACGGAAAACAAGAATGCTGTGGTGGAGAACGGCGTGCTTGCCGATGTGGCTCCCAGCATACTGCATATCATGGGATTGGGACAACCGGAGGAGATGACGGGCAAGTGTCTGATTCACTGATGGACGTAAATATTGAGAAAAGCTGGAAGACGCTGCTTTCAGACGAATTTGAGAAGCCATACTTCGGCGAACTGACACGTTTTGTTCGTTCGGAGTATGGCTCCTCCGTATGTTACCCTCCGGGCAAACTTATATTCAATGCCTTCAACACCACACCATGGAACGAGGTGAAGGTGGTGATTCTCGGACAAGACCCTTATCATGGCCCCGGACAGGCGCACGGTCTTTGCTTTAGCGTGAACGACGGGGTGGACTTTCCCCCTTCTCTGAAGAACATCTTCCAGGAGGTGAGCGACGAGACCGGAGCGCCCATCCCACAGAGCGGAAATCTTGCAAGATGGGCGCGTCAAGGTGTGTTTCTTCTCAACACGTGCCTTTCTGTCCGTGCGCACGAAGCATTCAGCCACAGCGGACATGGATGGGAAACGTTTACCGATGCGGTGATACACATCCTCAGTGAGAAACGCGAAGGGCTTGTGTTCATGCTTTGGGGCGCGCCTGCGGGCAGGAAAGCTTCCCTCATAGACTCTTCCAGACATCTCGTGCTGAGGTCTGCGCACCCGAGCCCTCTGAGCGCTTACAGGGGCTTCTTCGGCAACAACCACTTCCGCTTGTGTAATGAATATCTTGTAAGGCATGGGCAGACACCAATCTTGTGGTAACGCTACTGCGGCATTGCCGCCCATGCTTATGGTCGGCGACGTGATAGTGCATACCGACATCCTCACCCAGCGTTTCCGCTGCAACATAGCCATGTGCCATGGAGCGTGCTGCGAGGAGGGCGATGCCGGTGCGCCTGTGACCATGGACGAGGTTGCATATATAGAGGAAATATTGGATGGGATATGGACGCAACTCTCCGCACAGGCGCAGTCCGTAATAGACAGGCAAGGCGTGGCGTATGTCGATGTGGAGGGAGACCTCGTCACCAGCATTATAGGCGACGGCGACTGCGTGTTCCGCGGACCGCACGGATGCCTTCTGCCGCGTCGTCCTCTCAGTTGTCACCTTTACCCCATTAGGGAGAAACGTTTCAGCGGCGGACTGGTGGGCATCAACTATCACAGATGGGAAATCTGTAAGGATGCCGTATGCAGTGGGGAGAACGACGGCACACCTCTGTACGTATTCCTCAGAGAACCGTTGACAAGGAGGTTCGGAGACGAATGGTACGGGGAACTCTGCGAAGCCGCAGCCCAATTGGGACTTTAGTAATGTTCAAGGCATGAAAGAGTAACAGGGCGTACTGCAATGTCAGGTGGCTGTATGTTTGGAAATAGGCTCGTCGCCAATACAAGAAAAATCGTCTAAAACGCTTGGCTTTAGACGATTTTGTTATAGAGATTAAGATTAAGACCTGTTTACAGCGCAGTTCCGTCCCACGAATCACCGCTTACAGGCAAACTTTCCATGTCGGAAGTGTCGAAATTCGGAGTGTCGGTCGAAGTGCACAGCATACCTGCGCAGTCAAGCACTATGACGCTTGTGGATGGACTTGTATATTCCTTTTTCATACTCTGTTTCACTTTACAGGTTTCACTTAACCAAAACCTTCTTGCCGTTCACGATGTTCAGACCCTTTGTCAGACTCTGCTTGCGCTGGCCGTTGAGGTTGTATATGGCTGCGTTGCCGCTCGTTTCCTCTGCCAGTTTGGTCACAGAAATGAAGCCTGTGGTGTCGCCGCCCTCGTCGTCGAAGCTAAGCGTCAGCAATTCCTTGGCCTCAGAATTGCTTGCGGATAATGCGCTTGTGGGTATTTGCAGGTAAGCCTTGTTGGCCGAGACTGTGGTATTGTTCGCCTTGTAGAAGCAGGCGTTGCCTTCAGTGTCTTTGCCCAGCACATAGTTGGTGTAATCACCATCTGTCGCTGCCACCGTCTTCTCCTCCAATGTGCCCGCAAGCAGGTTGGCGTAGGTATAGTCGGTTGTGGTAGCAGGTATCTTGTATGTGCCCTCTGCGCCTTTCGCGATAAATCCTGTGCCGGCTGGAATGTACGTGGCGCGTGTCAGCAGCACCTTCTCTTCTGAAGGACTGAACGCGGAGACAATATAAGCCTTTACGCCTGTCACTCCCGAGAAGTCGAGGTCACCTTCAGAGCAGCCGGTGGCAATGCCGGCATCGGAGATTGTTATATAGAATGGTATTGCTATTGTGCCGAAGCCGCTCCAAGGCTCTGTTGTCTTGCAGGTCTCTATCAATGACTTCGGGCAATACAGTGTTGCGTTGGCCAGGGGGACGCTGGTGAAGGCATCGGTGGTGCAGGTCGGCAGCGTGCTGCCATGTAGAGTCACTTCGGTCAGCTTTGAGCAATCCATGAACGCACCTTGGCAAATGTTTGTCAAGGAAGTTGGTAGCTCTATGCTCTCCAGATTGCAGTTACAAAACATGTATTTTCCGATTTCGTTCTCCCCTATATTATAAGAACCACAATAAAGATATGCGCCGCTGCTCGAAACTATGTTAGCGTCAGTCAAATCAAGGTCAACGAGTTGGCCGTCGGTAGTGGTACCATAGTAATTGCTTCCTGCCATTTCGCGCAGATACGTAATGTCTGTGACGTTAATCGGGCCGGAAACCTTCAGGCTCGTGATAGTGAACTTATCGTCAGCATTGATTTTCGTCGACAGCGAGCCGGCTTCAGTAAGCGTCACTTGCACCTGATCAGCCGAGGCCATACCGCTGCACAAAGCAAAGAGGAAGAGGATTGTTGTCCGGGCGAAACGCCCAACCAGAGTTTCTTTTCCGCAAAGAGGCACTGAGGCGTTTCCGATAATGCTCTTGAGCCTTTTGCAATCAAATACGTATCTATATTCCATAGATTGAAAATGTTTGTGCCATCTGTCCCCCTGCAATGGCTGTTAAAATTTTGTTTGATTTACGAACACAAAAAAAGCGTGGAGAACCTACCTGTTGTCCGTTCCACACACTGAGGCTCTCGCATTGCCTATCACAGTTGAACAGACAACGTCAGAGCCCACGCCGATATGAAAAATCATACCACGGGGCATCTACCGTTGCTAAGCTCAAGACTGTGATACTGGTAATTTGCGAGATTACAGTGTGTCTCAAACAGAGCGTCAAGTAAACGCCTTAATCATGTTGTGCCCCGTTACCCGCCCAACCTCCTTATCTATGAGTCAGACTCACAAAAAGGCTCGGCGCGGACCTGAGGCATGGACGCTGCGGCATCGTGTGTTCTCGACACAAATCACCGGATTGTCCAGTGCAAAGGTATGAAGATTTTATCACCCTACAAATATTCGCACGATTTTTATGAAAACATTTATACCCATAAACCTCCAAGTGACATCTTCACCATGTTGGAAAAGTGTACAAAACAAGGCAAATATATGTTGGAAAAGTGTACAAAACAAGGCAAATATATGTTGGAAAAGTGTATAAAACAAGGCAAATATATGTTGGAAAAGTGTATTTCCAATAATTTGTCATTACTTGTTTGAAGAAAATGTTATACCTTTGTGCTATAGACAAAGGACTGTTATACTTATGATTAAGCGCAAAGCGTACAAAACAATATGCGAGTTTCTGCTCAATGACAGAAAATCACTACTTGTGACGGGGGCAAGACAGGTGGGGAAAACGTACCTTATACGTCAGGTGGGCAAGGAGTGTTTTGACGATATGGTTGAGATAAACTTCGTGGAGCAACCTGATGCCATCGCATTATTCAATGGGCAGAAAGGAGCGAAGGACTTGCTGCTGCGTCTGTCCGCATACACCCATAAGACATTTGTGCCAGGCAAAACATTGATATTCTTCGACGAGGTGCAGAAGTGCAAGGAAATAGTGACTGCCATCAAATTTCTTGTCGACGAGGGCAGTTACAAATATGTCATGAGCGGTTCGCTGTTGGGAGTCGAATTGAATGACTTGCGCAGTGTGCCGGTGGGCTATATGGACGAGATAGAGTTGTATCCCCTTGATCTGTTTGAATTCTTTGAAGCTATCGGCATTGGCGGCGATGTGTTCAACCATTTGCGTGAATGCTTTGAGGAGAGAAACCCTGTTGACGACTTCGTCCACCAACGTATGTTGGATGTGGTACGCCTTTACTTGATTGTTGGCGGTATGCCTTCTGCCGTACAGAAATACCTTGACACGAACAATCTCAGAAAAGTGTATGAGGAGCAGCGCAGCATCATTCGTGCATACAAGCGCGACATCACACAGTACGACCGTCATCACAAGTTGCAGATTGAGGAGATTTACGACTTAATTCCATCTGAGTTGAATGCAAAGAACAAAAGGTTTATTCTCAAAGAATTGAACGAGAAGGCACGCTTCAGCAAGTATGAGGACAGCTTTCTGTGGTTGAAAGATGCCGGTGTAGCCATACCGACCTACAATCTTGAAGAGCCGCGATTGCCGTTGCTGTTGAGCAAGCAACGTAATCTGCTGAAATTGTTTTTGAACGATGTCGGACTGCTTGCAGCCATGTATGGCGGAAACATACAAGTCCGTTTGCTTGGTAAGGACGCAAACATCAACTACGGTTCCGTCTATGAGAATCTCGTGGCTCAAGAGCTTTATGCCCACGGTTTTGCGCAGGAGCACTCTCTCTATTATTTCAACAGTAAGAAGCAGGGAGAGCTTGACTTTGTGACGGAATATGACAACAACGTCCTTCCAATTGAGGTCAAGTCGGGAAAAGGCTATGCCCGCCACAATGCCCTTTCGGGCGTGATGGAGAATATGGAATACGACATCCAGCATGCCTATGTTTTCTGTCAAGGAAATGTTGAGACAAGGGGGAGGGTCACTTATTTTCCCATCTATATGGTCGCTTTCCTTACACAAGAGCCGGTAAAGGATGTTATCGTCAACTTTGACTTGGCAGGACTGAGGTGATAAAGATAAAAAAATGCACGTACGTGGCTTTCCTGTGTCACCTGCGTGACATCTTTATAGTCTGCCCTTGCTGCGCAGATAAGTGTTGCGCCCATAGGCAGCAATAACCACAAAGCACGCAAACGGAAGGATGAACGACACGTTGACGGCCGGCAAGCCGAACAGTACGTCCATGTCGATGATGGAGGCTTGAAGCGGGGGCAACACGCTGCCGCCGAGGATGGCCATGATGAGTCCTGCCGCTCCAAACTTGGTGTCGTCGCCGAGTCCTTGCAAGGCGACACCATAGATGGTCGGGAACATCAACGACATACATGCGCTCACCGCCACAAGACAATACAGTCCGTATATGTTCTGCAGGAATATCACCCCACACGTGAATACGCCGCCTGCAATGGCAAACATCGTCAGCAGCAGCCCGGTGTTGAGGTAGCGCATGAGGAATGTGCAGATGAAGCGCGAACAGCAGAACAATATCATTGCGACGATGTTGTACCGCTGTGACATCACCTCAGCCTGCTGTTCCGCCATTCCCTCCTCCATAAGCACACGTGTGCCGTACTGGATGATGAAAGTCCAGCACATTATCTGCACGCCCACGTAAAAGAACTGGGCCATAACCCCCTCACGGTAGTGGGGGACGGCAAATATGCGGCGCAGTGCGGGTACGACGTTGATGTCGTGGTTGGAGTCGCCGTTCTTAGGCATTTTCACAAAAAACACAATCAGGAACATGGCAAGAATCACAAGCCCGATGGCAAGGTAAGGTCCTATGAGTATGGAAAGGTCGTATTCCTTCACCGTTTCGAACTCTTCCGGCGATAGCGTGGCGCGCGACACCGTGTCGAGCGGATTGAGTTTCGCCTGTATGAAGTTCATGGCCACGTACATACCGAGAAGCGAACCGATGGGATTGAACGACTGCGCCAAGTTGAGACGGCGCGTGGCAGTCTCCTCTGTCCCCATGGCGAGAATGTACGGATTGCATGAAGTCTCAAGGAAAGAGAGCCCGCACGTCAGTACGAAATAGGCTATGAGGAAAGGGTAGTAGTCCCCTGTCATCTTGGCCGGATAGAACATGAAAGCACCGAAAGCGTACAGGCCGAGCCCAACAAGGACACCTGCCTTGTAGCTGAACCGGCGTATGAATATGGCTGCCGGGAAGGCCATGGCAAAGTATCCGCCGTAGAACGCCATCTGTACCAAAGCCCCGTCGGTTGCGGACATACGGAATATCTTGGAAAAGGCTTTGACCATGGGGTTCGTTATATCGTTGGCAAAGCCCCACAAGGCGAAGCATGATGTTATAAGCACGAACGGTACTATATAACTCACACCGCCTTTCCGCAGAATGGACTTTTTGTCGTTTGCTTTCATGGGGATGACTGTCGCCCTATGCGTCTATGTCGGCGAACGTGGCGTTCTGCTCAATGAACTCGCGGCGTGGTCCCACATCTTCGCCCATAAGCATGGAGAACACGTAGTCAGCTCCAGCTGCGTCTTCTATAGTCACCTGCTTCAGCAGTCGCGACTCCGGGCTCATAGTGGTTTCCCACAATTGCTCGGCGTTCATTTCACCGAGACCTTTGTACCGCTGTGTGAACACCCCTTCCTCCTTGCCGCCGTTGTATTTTTCGAGAAACCGCAGACGGTCGTTCTCCGTGTAGCAGTACTCCTCGTTCTTGCCGATGCGGCAACGGTAGAGAGGTGGAGTGGCTATGTAGAGATGCCCGTTTTGTATCAATTCGGGCATATACCGGTAGAAGAGTGTCATAAGCAGGGTGTCGATGTGCGAGCCGTCAACGTCGGCATCCGTCATGATGATAATCTTGTAGTACCGCAGTTTGTCGTAATTGGCCTCCTTGCTGTCTTCTCCGAGTCCGAAACGTACGCCCAAGGCTTGGATGATGTTGTTCACCTCCTCGTGTTCGAAAGCTTTGTGCCACATCACGCGTTCCACGTTGAATATTTTGCCTCGTATGGGAAGGATGGCTTGGAACTCGCGTCTGCGTCCTTGCTTGGCACTTCCGCCTGCAGAGTCACCCTCCACTATGAACAGTTCGCATTCCGTCGCGTCCTTTGACTGGCAGTCGGCGAGCTTGCCTGGGAGTCCTCCTCCGGACATTGGGCTCTTGCGTTGTACGCTTTCGCGTGCCTTGCGTGCCGCCACGCGTGCCGTGGCTGCCAGAATAACCTTGTCCACTATGAGTTTCGCCTCATGCGGATGTTCTTCGAGGTATGAGGCCAAGGCTTCGCCTACAGCCTGCTGTACGGCTCCCGCCACTTCGCTGTTGCCCAGTTTTGTCTTGGTCTGCCCCTCAAACTGAGGTTCCGCCACCTTGATGGATATGACGGCCGTAAGTCCTTCGCGGAAGTCTTCCCCACTTATTTCCACGTGGTTCTTGGCGAGTTTCTCCAGCTCCTTGGTGTGCTGCTGTTCGGCATAGTTTTTCAGCGTGCGTGTGAGTGCCGTGCGGAAGCCCTGCAGGTGTGTGCCGCCCTCAATGGTGTTGATATTGTTCACGTACGAGTGAAGGTTTTCCGTGTAGGCGGTGTTGTACATTATCGCCACCTCGATGGGCACTCCCTGCTTCTCCGTGTTGAGGTATATGACATCGTTGAACAGATGTGTACGGCTGCTGTCGATGTAACGCACGAAGTCGCGCAGACCTCCTTCGCTGTGGAATTTCTCACTGCGTGTCTCGCCCGCTTCGTTGGGACGCAGGTCGGTGAGCGTTATGGTGATGCCGGCGTTGAGGTATGCCAGCTCCCTCATGCGGTTGGCCAGGATGTCGTAATCGTACACGGTGGTGGTGAAGATGTCGGGGTCTGGCCAGAACTGCTGGCGTGTGCCTCTCAGGTCTGTCTCTCCTATTACCGCCACAGGAGCCACGGGCTTGCCTATACGGTATTCTTGCATGTATACCTTGCCGTCGCGGAACACCTGCGAAACCATTTTTGTGGACAGGGCGTTTACGCAACTTACGCCCACGCCGTGCAGACCGCCGCTCACCTTGTAGCTTCCCTTGTCAAATTTGCCTCCGGCATGCAGCACTGTCATCACCACTTCCAACGCACTGACCCCTTCCTTCTCGTGTATGTCCACAGGGATGCCTCGTCCGTTGTCCTGTACGGTGATGCTGTTGTCCTCGTTGATGGTTACCTCGATGTGCGTGCAATATCCGGCGAGAGCCTCGTCTATGGAGTTGTCCACAGTCTCGTATACCAAGTGGTGAAGTCCTTTCTTGCTGATGTCGCCGATGTACATGGCAGGACGCTTGCGCACTGCCTCCAGCCCCTCAAGCACTTGGATATTGGAGGCACTGTATTCCGAACTGGTCTTTTCTATATCTTCTTCCATGTGTAAAGTATGTTTTCGGGGTACAAATTTACGGAAAAAAAACGAGATTGGCAAACGGCGGACTGCAAAAAGACATATGCGTGGCGGATTTGGGCAAAGCAAAAACGCAGCCCCCGATATTCGGAGACTGCGTAAACTGTCCGCTATGACAAAAGTTGTGTTCCTCTAAAGTGGCGCTTAGTCCAAATGGTTGATGTAAACAGCCAGTTTGGACTTCAAGTTAGCAGCCTTGTTCTTGTGGATGACATTAGTCTTTGCCAGCTTGTCCAAAGCTTTCTGTACACTGGGGAACATTTCAATCGCAGCAGCCTTGTCTGTGGTTGCGCGCAACTTACGCACAGCATTACGCATGGTCTTTGCGTAATATCTATTGTGGAGTCTTCTTTTCTCCTCCTGGCGTATTCTCTTCAGAGATGATTTGTGGTTAGCCATCTTTCTTTGTTTTTGTTTTTTCCTTGTTTTGTAGTCCCTAGGAGAGTCGAACTCCTCTTTAGAGAATGAAAATCTCTCGTCCTAACCGATAGACGAAGGGACCA
>CAVHCL010000039.1:20729-22092 GCA_963634425.1 Bacteroidaceae bacterium | reverse complement strand
ATACATGTCTTCCACCAGTCAAGAGCACCTTGGAAATTGCCTGTCGACAACTCTTCGTCGTTAAGGCCACGGCCAACATGACTGGAAAGGACTTTCAGGCCGGCTGCCTCAATGTCGGCCTTGAACTGCTCGGGTGCCACACCATAGAGCTTGCCGTTATCATAGCAGGCTGCCTCTATGGACGTGTAACCCATTTTCGCAAGTCTTTCAAGAACGGAAACATGATTCTTGGCATAGAGTTCGGGATTGCCTATCAAATCACGGACGCTATACATCTGGAAAGCTATTTCCTTCTTCTTGGCTTCCACGTTTACGCACGACAAGAGCGTAAGCAGCAGAGCGAACGAATAAACAAATATCTTTTTCATTCTTCTATAGAATTAAATCTGGCAAATCACTTCAGCACCTTGACACGGATGTTGCGGTACCATACCTCATCTCCATGATCCTGGAAACCGAAGTAACCCATTTTTGCGTCACCTCCGCAGTCCTTGAGCAGTTGGTATGCAAGAGGCCAATTCTTCTCGCTGAACTTGGAAGACTGCAGAAGGTCTATCCACTCCTTGCCCCACAATTGATAGCTGAGAACTTTAACTCCGTTTTGGTAGTGAGTAACCTTTCCGTTCTTTACAGTAATCTTAATCTTGTTCCACTGACCTGCAGGATTAGCGTTCTGCGGCTTAGCCACTATCATGTCATAAAGCGACGTTGACTGGCGAATACCAAGGGTAGCACCCAGCTTGGCATCGGGATGCCGCTCGTTGTCAAGAACCTGACATTCGGGGCAAGAGATGTAGATGGGCTGATAGTTGAGCTTGGCGTCCTTGTGTACGGTGACACTGCCGTTGAATCCGTTTCCGCTCACCTGACTCGTCTCGTCCTTACCCGGCTCAATGGTGGCTGTCTCTTGACCAAGGTAGAAAATACCGGAGTTACCGCCCTCGGAAATCTTCCACTCCACCTCAAACTCAAAGTTCTTGAACCTGCGTGCGAAGATGATGTCGCCACCTTCCCCTTCACCTTGTCCGTTGAAGTGAAGACATCCGTCTTTCAAATTCCACTTGCTGGGAATGTAGTTCTTGCCGTAGCCTCTCCAGCCGTCAAGACTCGTGCCGTCGAAAAGAACATAGTAACCGTCCTTGTCAACTTTCAATGAGCTCAGCTCCACTTCGGGATTCTGGACTACCACATACTGCATACCCTGTGCGTTGGCACTGACAGCCGTTGCCATGAAAGCAACTGCCAATATATTTTTCAACATAATGTCTGATAAATAAACTTTTTGTTACTTAATATTAAATTAAAAAAATCACGTCTCCCGGACTCTTGTGTGAAAAGGAGTCAAGACGGAAGCCTTTTTGTT
>CAVHCL010000039.1:0-20619 GCA_963634425.1 Bacteroidaceae bacterium | reverse complement strand
TTCAAATCCAAAGAACAATGTGCCGTATTAAACCTCCGGCATCGCAGGGAGGACATATCCCTCACGGTACTTGGGCTTAATGAGCTCTGCTGCAAACTCCCTTGCATTTACAGGCTCCGTATATGTCTTGTTGAATGTGGGGTGTCCGTCGTGAATCTTGAAGCCGTCCTTAATCATAGCACGGACGGTGGCGTTCTCGGGTATGTTGGTGAACTTCATGTTCTCGCCGTCCCATTCCAGCACTTGGTTAAGACCCTGAAGACGTGTAGCCACTACACCCATGGCAACCATCTCGTTGAAAGGACCTGCCTCGCTGAAGTCCGATGATGTTCTCACCCAATCCTCCTTGCCTGCGCGAATTTCCTTGATAGCGCGGATCCAGTCTCTCTGATGGCATTCCGTAACACGGCGGCAAACCTTGGGAGCATTGGGAACACGACCACTCAGCAGATAGGGACTCTCACCGTAGCATCCTGCTACCAGGGTATCCTTTGTTCCGTAGAAAATGGCTGCGCCACCGCTGATGTTCAAATCCTTGCCCACAGGAAGACCCTCGGGACGGAATGGGATGATACCACCGTCGCTCCATGTCACTGTCACTTCGGGCATACCCACCTTAGGACGGTTGTTACGTGCGGGATAAACCAACTTCACTGTCTGTGCACTCGGGCAAGACTCGGACATAAGAGGAGTGGACGTTCCCTCTGCCTTGATGGGATAACCCAAGTCAAGAGCCTTGAATACAGGGTGCAGGATGTGGCATGCCATATCGCCGAGAGCTCCTGTACCGAAGTCCCACCATCCGCGGAAGTTCCAGGGGTGATATATAGAATTGTAGTCACGCATAGGAGCCGGACCTATGAAAGCGTCCCAGTTCAGTGTATCGGGAATTTGCTCCACTTTCTCGGGGTGCTCCAGTCCTTGCGGCCAGATAGGACGGTCGGTGAAAGCCTCAACGCGTGTTACTTCACCAATCTCCCCGTTCCATATCCACTCGCATACGAGGTTCACACCCTCGCCGCTTGCGCCTTGGTTACCCATCTGAGTGGCCACGCCAGCCTTCTTGGCAAGTTTGGTAAGCAGACGAGATTCATACACCGTACGTGTAAGAGGTTTCTCACAATATACGTGCTTGCCGGCAGCAAGAGCTTCTGCACAGATAATGGCATGAGTGTGGTCTGCAGTACCGCAAATCACAGCGTCGGCCTGGTCAAGAAGCTCCGCATACATCTTCTTGTAGTCGTTGTATATCTTCATGTTGGGGAAGAGCTTCTTGTACTCGTCCAGAACACCTTTCGCATACTTGTGGTCAACATCGCACATTCCGATGAATTCAATATCATCGTAAACCTCCTTGCCGTTGTATGTAACGCCGTTGATATCGGCATGACCGCGACCACCCACTCCTGCTGCGAGAAGCTTGATTTTGCCCGTCTTTACATTCTTGTTGTTTTTGTTCTTAGTTTTAGCGAGGACATCGCCAGGGGTCATAGCCAAAGCGGCGGTAGCAACAGTACCTGCTTTCAGGAACGACCTTCTTGACATTTCATTCATAATGTTAATTGTTAAAGGGTTTTATTGTTTTTAATTTTCTTTCTTCTCTTCCGTAGTGGATGCCGTAGGCTTCGTGGGCTCAGCATTAACCTCTTGTTCTATCTCGTTCATGCCGTCCTTAAAACTTCTGACACCTTTACCTACACCGCGCATAAGTTCGGGAATCTTCTTGCCGCCAAAAAGCAAAAGCACAACAAAAGCGATGAGTATAAGCTCACTGCCTCCGATATTACCCAAAAATAAAAAATTACTCAACATTTCTTGCTAATTATTAAATGATTAAAATTGTTGCCTCTTTGAATGACATATCCTATACACGGAGGATACTTTTTTATCTTATTAGTCTTATTTTGTTATGTTTTTTCACTCTATTTGTCTGCTTTTCGGCATAAAGTTATAATTATTTTTCCATTTGACTGTTCTTAGCCGTTGTGTTTTTACATTATTTAACAGGCTTTGTGGTCTCGTCGGCACATGAGACTATACTCTGTGAAATCAAGTACAGGACATGGTGTCCATTATGACTTTGCCCATCTGCCATACGCAGCGTACGTTTTGTTTGTCATCCAGTATCACTATGTCAGCGTCCTTGCCTTTTGCCAGCACTCCTTTTCTGCGGTGCACGCCCATGATGTGCGCCGGTGTCTCGCTTGCCATCCTGACGGCATCCTCAAGAGGCACTTCGGCAAGCTGGACCATGGTACGGACAAGTCTGTCGGATGTTGCAATGCTGCCCGCAAGAGCCGATCTGTCCGCCAGCTTGCACACTCCGTCCTCTATGATGACACGCTGGTCAAACGCCTTGGCGTCGCTTTCGGCAGCCGCCACCGCAAGAGCGTCGGAGATGAGCGCCATTCGTTCCACGCCTTTTATCTTGTATGCCATACGCAGGATGGTGGGAGGCACATGTATGCCGTCGGCCACACACTCTATGGTCATGTCGTCTATCAGGTAGACACTTTCCACAGTGCCCTCGTACTTGTATCCCTGTTTGTTGTGAAATCCGGGCATGGCATTGTAGAAATGAGTGACGTGTGTGAAGCCAACCCCAAAGGCGGCCCTTACATCGCCGTACTCCGCATTGGTGTGCGCTATGCTCGGCAGCACCCCCTTGTCCTTACAGTATTTGCCGAACTGCAACGCTCCCGGAAGTTCGGGTGCGGCGTCCCATCTTGCCAGACAAGGTGAGTTCTCCACGATGGGTATGTATTCGTTGGGGTCGGGATTTTTTATCCATTCGGGAAGTTGTGCTCCCGCCTTGTTGGGGTTGAGATAGTGTCCCTCAAGATGCAAGCCCAGTATGGGGCTGTCCTTCTCCTGCATGAGCTTTGTGCAGGTCTCCACCGCTTTTTCTATCATAGGCACGGTGCTGCTGCTCAGTGTGGGGAATATACTGGTGGTGCCGTGCTGCGCATGAGCCGCCACCGCTATACGGAAAGCTTCCTCCGTACCTTCTTGGAAGTCGCGCCCCCCACCTCCGTGTACGTGCATCTCAAGGAATCCTGGCACCACATACATTCCTTTCGCATCTACCAAATTGGCGCCTATCACGGCGAGATCGCAGTTGGTGACCTCCAAAATTTTGTTGTCTCGTAGGATTACACTTCCGTCCTTAAGCCATCCCTGCGGGGTAAGTATCTTACCGTTGATAATCTGTGTAAGCATATTAGTCGTCTTTGTATTAGTTGTCTTTAGTTTGGGCTGTGTCCGGTATGGTCAAGGTCGAACCTTGGCCATACTGTAAACGACATCCATTATCTTCTTGCCAATCTCGTCTGCCGCCTCCATGGTACTTGCTTCGCTATAGACACGTATGATGGGTTCGGTATTGGACTTGCGCAGATGCACCCACTTGTCGGGGAAGTCTATCTTGACACCGTCTATGTCGTTCACCTCCTCGTTGGAATACATCCCTTTTACCTTGGCAAGTATTGCGTCCACATCTGTCTCCGGAGTGAGGTCAATGCGGTTCTTGGCAATGAAGTAAGGCGGATAGGTAGCACGCAGCTCGCTGGCCTTCACGCCTTTCTTCGCAAGATAAGACAATATGAGGGCGATGCCTACCAAAGCGTCCCTTCCATAGTGTGCGGCGGGATAGATGACACCGCCGTTGCCTTCGCCACCTATCACGGCTCCCGTCTCTTTCATCTTGGCCACCACGTTTACCTCACCCACGGCAGAGGCGTTGTATTCTTGTCCGTACCGCCGTGTGACATCGCGGAGCGCACGTGTGGATGAGAGGTTGCTCACTGTGTTGCCGGGAGTGTGCTGGAGTACATAGTCTGCCACGGTCACCAGTGTGTATTCCTCGCCGTACATGGTGCCGTCTTCGCAGAAAAGAGCCAAGCGGTCCACGTCGGGGTCTACAACAAACGCCACGTCCTGTCCGCCTTTCTGCATCAAAGCCTTGATGTCCTGCAGGTTCTTCTCCAAAGGCTCAGGATTGTGTTGGAAATCTCCGGTAGGTTCGGTGAAGAGACCCGTCACATGCCTCACTCCCAGTCGGCTGAGGAGTTTGGGCAGGATGATGCCGCCCACGCTGTTGACGCTGTCAAAAGCCACACGGAAGTCCGCCTTGCGTATGGCTTCCACATCCACGAGGTCAAGACTGAGCACCATGTCTATATGCTTGTCGTCGTATGAGTTGTCCTCCCTGTAACTGCCCAAATGGTCCACATCGGCATACTCAAAGTCCTCCGTCTCGGCTATCCTCAACACTTCGTTTCCTTCTTCCTTGTTGAGGAACTCGCCTTTCTCATTGAGAAGCTTAAGGGCATTCCACATACGGGGGTTGTGACTGGCGGTGATGATTATGCCTCCGCAGGCTTTCTCCATGGTCACTGCCACTTCTGTGGTGGGAGTGGTGGCAAGTCCGATGTTCACAACGTCGAAACCCATGCCCATAAGTGTGCCGCATACGACATTTTTCACCATCTCACCGGATATGCGCGCATCCCTGCCGACCACAATCTTGTTGCTTTCCACCTTGGTGGTGCGTCGGATAAGTGCCGCATATGCGGAAGTAAACTTCACGATGTCCAAAGGGTTCAAGGTGTCCCCAGCCTTGCCGCCGATGGTTCCTCTGATACCTGAAATAGATTTGATAAGTGTCATGACTTTCCTTAAATTTGATAATTCCGGTTAATAAATTTATCTATAGCAACGCCGAGCAAACAGCTCTTGCCGGCACTGTAATATTGGCATATTTGCCATGCGGAGTGCGGACGCTCAAAGTCTGTGGCATATGTTGTTCGTTGAGTACCACGAATGCCGTGCTGCCGTCCTTGTTGAGGAACGCACAGTACATCAGACCGCTTCCTTCGGCGGGCTCCGACGGTTCTATACGTACGGCACCCCGCTTCACCACGCTGGAGAGATGCCCTATAATGTAATAATGTGAGTTGTATGTCAGGCTTCGGTAGTCGTTGCGGTCTATGTCCACCGCACCGTAGCATGTGGAGCATCCTTTCGGGCGGAACGGCCCCCGGTCTGTGTCAAGCATCAGGTTCCATACTATCACTGCCCGGCATCCGCCTTGTACTGTGCCGAGCGCAACTTCCCTCATGTCGTCTATAAGCCTTTTCTGTAAGTTGCGTCCCTCGTTCCACATCCCTATGGATGTCTCCGTGAATATAAGCTCTTTGTCGGGACGCGCCGTCCCTATCTTGGAGAGCTCGCTGCGGTTGCCTCCATAGTTGTGGTACGCCGCACCGGAGAGATATGAGGCTGCTTTCTCGTTGTCGTACACTTTGAGAGGGTATTGTTGTTGCTCTGGCAGTCTGTCGTAGTTGTAGTTGTGGTCGAATGCGTAAATCTTTGTCTTCAGTCCCGCCCTTTCAAATGCAGGTCCCAAAGCCGTGGCCACGAACTCTTGTTGTTGCTCCCATCCCATAAAAAGCGACGCGGAGTTGCCTCGGTTGAGAGGCTCGTTCTGCACCGTGACAGCATAGACAGGTATCCCATGCTTCCGGAAAGCCTCTACCCACATGACGAAATACCGCGCATAGTCCTGGTAGTATTCGGGATTGAGCTCTCCGTCAGTCCATGAGGGGAAAGGCTTCATGTCCTTGAGGTTGTTCACCTTCATCCATACAGGACACGTCCATGGAGAGCCGAGGATGAGTATATCCTTGTTTATTTTGCGTATTTCCTTCAGAATGGGTATCACATAGTTGATGTCCTCGTCGGTAAGCGCAAAGTTCTCTATACCTTTCTTGTCGCAGCAGGTGAATTCGCTGAGGGAAAAGTCGGAACATCCTATGGAGACACGCACATAGCTGAACCCGAGTCCTTTCTTGGGTGAGAATGTCTTTACCAAGAATGCCTTGCGGTCTTTCTCTTTCATCTGCATGAGATTGTAGCACGTGCTTCCTGTGACGGCGGCGCCGAAACCGTCCATAGTCTGTTTTCTGTCCTGGGTGTAAAGGTTTACCACCCTCCCCTCAGGGCGGTTACTGAATGCCACATCCTGACGGTCGAAACTCAGGCGGCGGTCTGCCGTGGTGGTCAGTGTATACGGCTTGACATGCGCTGCCAGCGGCAAAGCCAGCAGCACGGCAAACGCGGCAAACGCAGCGATTATAGTCTTAGAATGTTTCATACTCTTGCTTTCTGTCATTTCCTCACAAGCACTTTCTTTCCGTTTATTATGTAGATGCCTATCGTCATGTGCTTTCTCGCCTCGGCATCACCGGCATTAGCCACCTTGCGTCCGTTCAGGTCATAGACTTCGCCGTCTGTTGTGGCTGCGTCTACAGCGGCAATGCCGTCCGTGCTCTCCACCACAGTAAGCGTTAGCGATGCGCTCTTCTTGCTTCCGTCCGTGGCTGTGGCTGTAATCTTGGTCTCACCCAAGCCTACGGCCGTGATGAGTCCGTCTTCAGAGACGGTAGCCACGCCTTCGTTGTCCGAAGTCCATACGAGAGTCTTCGTGGTGGCAAGCAGAGGCGTTATCACAGGCTCCAGTCTCAGAGTGTCTCCCAATTGAAGAGTCGCCATATCAGGTTCTATGATAATGTCTGTGACAATGGTCTTTGCCAGACTCACCGTATACTGCACGTCGTCCGTCGCAACCCCGCTGCCGTTGGCGGCGGCTATTCGTTGGTTGGCAAACGTCATAGTGCCGTCTCCAGAGAATGTGCTGTCTGCATGAAGCGTGAAGGAGAATGTCCTTCCCGACGACGAAGAAATCTCTTCATTGCTCGTAGAATACACGATAACCCTCATGGCCACGCTCCTTCCCTTGCTGTCTGTGTCAAGAGTCTTCACTATCAGTTTGTGGTCGTTTCCCGCTAACGGCGACAACTTCACGTCCTCCGGCGACATATATAGACCTTCTGTAAGGCGGATATCTGCCTGGCAGGCCGTTATCTTTTTGGAGGATGAGAAACAGTGGCTCACGTTCTTTGTGCCATCCGCCTTCACCGACAGTGCCGAGGAGTACATCCGTGCCGTGAAAGAGGAAGTGCCGATTTCTCCGCCCGACATCAGCACCTGCATCGCCACCACGTCCGCCACATCTACTCTGCCGTCTCCGTTGACATCGGCGGCTTCTACACAGAAAGCCTGCAGCGAGTCGCCACGCAGATAACTCTCCATGGCCATGATATCCTTCATGTCTAGCGTCTTGTCTTCTATGACATCGCCCTTCATTATGTCTCTGCTGTAGTAGGTGCCGCTTGCTGCATCGTATTTCACCACCTCGTGCTCGGGGTTCAAGGTAGGATGTTCGTCAGTGCCCAAAGTCTGATACCATGTCACGCCCTCTGAACTGCGCCCGTTAAGCATGTAACACATCTCTCCGCTTCTTACCTGCTCCTGTGTCACCTTGGTTCCTTGCGTGCCGACAGTACTGTAGCAGTTGTTAATCTTCACGTTGCCGCGTGCCATCGCATCAGTGCCCGACATACCAGTCACCTCCGCACAGTTCCAGCAAGAGTTGAGCTGCGCCCCATCTCCCAACCATCCGGACATGGCGGCAGACTCTCCTCTCAGGCCTGTGATTTCGCCCGCGTTGTAACATTCTGTCAGCACTATAGTGGACAACGAGCCCATATTGCAGCCGATGATACCCGAGACGTTGATGCCGCTGCCGTAAACTGCGGCTTCGTTGCCAAGCCTTGTGAGAGAGACTGTGCCACTTCCGGAAGACATCCCCACTATGCCCATGTACGACGTTCCCTCTATGCTGCAACTGTTGTCGAGCACCATGTCACTGATGGCTGCGCCACCCGTCACCACGCCAAACACACCCACGGCCGTAGTACCCTTGACATGCAGGTTGCTGATACGGTGTCCTCCGCCGTTGAAGCTGCCCTTGAACGGATGTTTGACGCTGCCGACAGGCTTGAAGTAATCATTGTATCGGCTCATGTCTATGTCTGCCGTCAGGTATGCGACACTGCCGTTGCCTCCGTTGTTGACTGCGGCAGCGAATTCTATCATCTGCTCTGGAGTGGAAATATAGTATGTGGAGTCGGTGTAGACTTCCTCATATCCGAGGTATTCGTCTATCCAGTCGATGCGTTGGGGGATGAAATTGCGTATCACATCCACCTCTGCATCGTAGGAGCCTTTGGCATCCACGTTTTGGTGAACCTTCTGACTTAGTATGGGCCATCGCTTGAAGTTGAGCTCCTGCGAAGCGTCCAGTTCCTTTGCCACACTGTCCACGAAAGCCAAAAGCGACTCGTCGGAGAATAAGCCAGTCACTCTCATTAACCGCCATATCTCCTTGAGGCGGTTGCCTGTATACGAGTCGGACAACACACGGTTCACCAACGATGCCATTCCGTTGGCAGCACTGCCGCCGCTTCTGTATACCCAAGACGAACGGTTGTTGACGGGATATATGCGGTTGTCGTTGTTAAAGGCAAGGTCAAAATCCCAGCACGCCGCCACTTTGAACTGGTCTTCAAGTCTGTCCTTGCTGAGATATGTGCTCCAGTATGTGTCGGTGTTGCCCGAGAACTCTCCCACCAGGAAATGCTTGAGGAACGTTTCCGCATCAAGGTATTTCCTGTAGCCGTTTTCCTCGTCCGAAAATTGGTTGCTCCAAAGGGTTTTCTCCATAAGGTTGAAATGTGTCCTTATGTAGTAGGCCTGTTCTCTGGTTATGTCGTCCTCCCCAGGAGACTTTATGGTCACAGGTATCCCGTGGCTGCTGGTGAACATGGATGACTCTTGTGACGCATATGCATCCACTTCTACCAGATATCCTCCCGTCAGTTCCGGTTCCTGCGTGTCCTCCACTTCCATCTCGGTGATGTTCACGCGGTTGGGGTCTACCGTTATTTGGTCGCACAGTTGGTAGCATCCACGGTACTCTCCGTTCAGCAGCACGTCCACAGGCTGACAATATGGAGTGTAAGGCATTCCCAACCGTTTGCTGAACTCAAATGCCACTATGTTGCGCATAAGCGTCTTGTCACCATAGTTGTTGATAAGCGTCCACTTTTTCGCTTTGGCGGGACTCTCCAAAGGCGAGCCCTCAAGCATATGGTGGCTCTTGTCGGCAAATTTTATCCTGTAAGGCTTCTTGGGAAATCCCCACGACGCATTGCCTCTACCTCTGGCGTATATCGGATATTCCTGTATGCGTGTGCCATCGTCGTACGTGATAGTGATGTTGGCGTTCTGCTCCACGGTCTTGCTTGTTATGTCCTTAGCCCCTTCGGTATGTATGCTCACGGTGGGAAGATTGGTCACCTGGTAGAACTTGCTGTTGTCACCAGCTCCGGGGTAGCCGTAGAAAGCCAACTCGGCTATGTTGCACCTCACATTGTTGGGGCCCACATACCTTACGTACCTGAAGCCTCGTGACACTTCCACATTGGCGAATGTCATTTCCTGTTCCTGCGAGCTCTCTGGTATCAGGTACAGAGGCACTGCGTCCATGAAGTCCTCGCGGTTGGCTCCTTCAAAAAGGCCAAGTTGCACCCGCGCTCCTTGCCCATTCCTCGGGCACCACCCCACTTGTCTTATTACGTGCGGTTCGCCCAAGTCAAGTCCGACCCATGTGTTGCTTCTGTCATACGAAGCATAGTACGTATCATAGTCTCCGTCGAAAGCACACTCCAAAGTGTTTACCTTCTCCGAGGGTTTGCCAGTGTAGTAGTCCACGTTCTTGCTTCCTATAGGCGTGCCGTGCAGGAGAGCCGTCTCTTGGGCACTCACAAAAAAAACGTTGCTTGTCAGCAACACAACAGAAAAGAGCAATCTTGCTGCCATAGCGATGGAATGTGTGTATGTCGATTTAGGTCTACAGGTCATCCTTGAGTAAGTTATGAAGGTTTATCTCTGCAAAAATACGCAAAAAATCAGATATGCACACGTTTTACCATAATTATTTTGTCCAACACAAGCAAGTGCGTACATGAGCGTGTTGGGGGACAACAGTCGCCTGCCCCGAGAAAACCGGAGCAGGCGACAATATGCGTTGTGTTGTTACGAAAGTGCTCTACGTTTGTCCTTTAGGGTAACGTTGACAGTCACTTCACCATGTATTTCCTGCGGTCGGAGGAGATGTAGACACCCTTAGCAGGGATTTTCTCCAAACGTCGTCCGCTTAAATCGTAGAAGATCTCTGAAACCGCCGTTTCGTCCTCAATGCCTTCAATACCGACAGCTCCCGTCGCCGTAAGCACGAACTTTGTGGACCACTGGGCGTTTCCACTCGTGTTGCTCCAGAAATTGAGGCTTCCATTGTCGACATTGATGACCATATAGGTATTCCTTTCGTGTGTGGAACGAAGATGGTAATATTCTCCCGCTCCCTTTGTCAGTTCCCAAGCGGCAGGGGCGGACACCACGTCGGCTGAGTTAACGGTGCGGTGAAGATAGATGTCCTCATCGTACGCCTTTACGTACACTTGGTTGTTTCCGTCAGCAGGGAGGAACTGCCACAGTTGCGCCTTGCCGTTGGTGTTGGCTTCCGCCTTGCCTGCCTTGTTGATGAAATATGGAGCAGACGAGGCTATGTCCTCATAACTGCTGAGTGTGAAAAGCGCGGTGTTCTCATGCCCTGCAACGGTGACCCGTGTGGCGACGACATTGTTGACAGCCTCTTCAAGCTTTGCGGCAATCTCGTCGTATTCCGTCAAAGCCGCTATCTCGCTTTCTGTGGGAATAATAGCCTTGAGCATATCTATGGATTTTTGACTGTACTCCCCCACCTCTGCTGCTTCCACATCAGTGTATCCGTCGCTGTCGGCAATGGCTTTGGCTTTCGAGAGGGCGGCTTCAAAGAGCTTCCTTGCAGGATCTCCTTCCACCACCCAGTCAATGGGGAACGACACGTAGTTGAGGACGTAGCCCGAACTGCAGGAGGCATCTTCGAAAAGAATGGCTATCTTGCCGTCCTCTGTGAGATCCATAGTGGAGTAAGCGGAAGCCGGAGCACAGATGACACGTTTGTTGCCCCATGTCTTGCCGTTGTCAAGCGACGCGCAGACGATGAGGTTCTTCCGCGAACTGTCGTTGATATACGAGTGCAGGAGTATGTGCTTGTTGTAATATAGGATGTCGGCGTTGCAGGCGTTGCCCCAAATGTCGGAGGATGTCCTCTGCACACCCCATGTGTCACCGCCGTCAGCAGAGGTGTTGAAGCCCCTGTTGCCGCTCTGGCGGACAGAAATCATCACCGTGCCGTCGGCAAGTTCCACGAGTTTGGACTCGTCGCCACGGGTGTATGCCGACTGCGAGGACATCTTCCATGTCATACCCTCATCGTCGGAATATATAATGTATTGATATATTATTCCGTCGGGGAAACGGTGGCTCATGGCGAACATGACGCGTCCGTTGCGGCTTTCGTCTCGCTGACGTTCCAGCACCAAACCGCGCCCGGAGCCGGCAAACGAGCCTTGCACTTGTCCTTGCGAGTAGGACGTCTTGTAGAGCACATCGTACAGAGACTGTGGAGAGCTCCATGTGTCGCCGCCGTCTTCAGAGGTTATTATCATCGGTATGATGGGACTCGAGGGCGTAGAGGAAAAGTAGCCTTGCCCCGATGCCATAATGGCAATGAGCTTACCCTTGCTCGTCTCCACAAGCGCCACATCGCCGAAACCGTTGTTGGCCACATTCACAAACTGCTCGTCTGACTCAGAGCCGACCACAAACTTATGCTCGCTCCATGTCCTGCCTCCGTCATCGGAATGACGCTCATAGACATCAATGTGGCTGGGAAGGTCTCCGTTGTGGGTGAAGCGGTTGTCTGCCATGGTGACGACACGACCGTTCTTGGAGGCGTTGGCGCCTGTCTGGTTGCGCAGGACTATCATCGCCGGAATACGCCAATAGCGCGAACCCATGTCGTAAGGCTGATACGGTTTGGATGCGACATCGTAAATGTATGCGACACCTTCCGGATTGTTCTGTTTAACCGTCAGTTTCTCGTTCGTGTTGTAGGTGATTTTATTCAGCGTGGCGTCAACGGCATCGCCCACAGTGGCGGTGCTCTTGATGTCTGCCGTCACATAGAACGTGGATGTCCCCACAGACATCGCCTGTCCTTCGTCAAGGGCGATGGTGGCGGTGTTGTCCTCAAAGTTAGCGGTTGTGCCGAGAAGTGTGGCATTGCGCTGCCCATTGCTGACGAAGTCCTCGTTCGCCGAGAAGTACAGTTTCACGTTTTCGAGGTCGGCGGTGACATCGGTCGTCTTGTCGCTGAAGCCTATGGTAATGGTGTTGAGCGTCACGCTGTCCTTAAAGCCCTCCACCTCCACCTGGAACTTCAGGAGCACCTCGTCGACGTTGCCCGGAGCAAAAGTCTGTATGCCCGGACTGACGCTGACACTCTGTACCTTCATCTGGGAATAGAGCTCTTTTTTGGTAACCGTCTCTAACTGCCATGCCGAAGCTGAGCCCAAGCCTCCGTTCCACATCACAAGCACGGAGCCGTTATTCTGGGCATGGAGGGGAGACTTGCCATCGGGGATGATATTGAAGGCCGACTGCCCAAGCGATACCACAGAATACTTCGTCTTCGGGGTTCCCGATGTGGTTACTGCGCCTGTAGTCCCCTCCCCGTTGTCCGGCTCTATATACTCTCCAGTGGAGTAGTTCTTGACATAGAACTTCCCTTCGCCTGCATCCTCAAAAGTCCATGCGTATTTGGAGCTGGCGAGCTTGTCTCCCCATTTGGGCTGTGCCTTGCTGCCGGCACTGTAGATGTATTTGCCTTCGCAATATGGCATGGACGGACTGCTCTTCAGGAAGTATGTGGTGCCGGCTTCCACCTTGTTCATGGAAGCAAGGTAGGTAGCCTCCGCTTCGGCAAACTGCTCGGCGGTAGTAGAAGAGGAGATGGCTTTTTGGAAAGCCGTGCGTGCCGCAGAACTGTATTGTCCCGGGTTGATGCCTTTCTCCGTACGTGAGTTCAGCAAGCCGAGAGCCTTGGCCTTCAGTGTCTCAAGTTCCGAGAGCCCCTGTGCCTCAAAGCGGAACAGGCATCCGGCATCGGTGACGTTTGTCCCTCCGCCCCAATTTATGACATAGTAGCTGGACCCGCTCTCGCCTTGATGCAACTGTATGTCGCCGCTACATACCGTATAGAGGTCGTCCTTGCCTGCGACAGGAGCGACAGTCCATTTCTGCGACGGCTCTGCCGCCGTCGGGGTGAAAGCGTAGTTGCTGCCAATGCTTACCGTCCTCGAAGGGTCTATGTAAGCACCATCCATGCATACGATATTGCACGTGCCTTCTGCGGTCTTCTCAAAACGCCACAGCACATTGTCGCTGTAAGGCTTCTTAGGAGTCGTTCCCTTCATCTTCACGCCTATGCCGTACGATGTCAGCGCATAGCTGCTGCGGTTGGGGGTGTACACCCTGTACCACTTAGGGGTGGATGCCGTAGAAGATTCCGGTGTGTCAGCCTTTACCTGCGTCGCACCGACAAACATCACACCTGCGAGTGCGAGAACGCAGTTGAGGAAATTTGTTTTCATTTGTTTGAGGTTTTGTTTGTGAATAATTTGTTGTCCCTATATCGTTCGTTGATGACGGCAAAGGTAGGCATATAACTTGTGTTGTGCAAAACTTTTACGTTTTTTTTGCATTTTGCAATTTTGTATAAGCGAAATTCCGTATCTTTGTCTCCACATTATAATACTATAATGACCATGCGGACGAGGTTCTTTGACCAAAAGACACACCTTGCAACATGACAACGAAGTCGGAAGACAACATAACCAAAACAAAACTAACTATGCAACAATGGAGAAGACCGCAACACGAATTATGATGTTTTTTGCTGCCGTGGCTGTAGCCCTGTCATCGTGTCAGGAAGACATCGACACATCCTCAAGGTATGTGTTCAGGGAGTATACGGTGGCTTCCTATCTGGAAACGCACGAACAGTTCAGCGAATACATAAGGCTGATGAAAGAGCAGAAAGCGAGCGATGTCACGGAGACGTCGGTGTACCAGCTCCTTTCGGCGTACGGGAAATACACCTGTTTTGCGCCCACCAACGAGGGCATACAGAAATATCTGGAATCGTTGGTTGAGAAAAAGATCATTGACGAGCCCAGCTGGGATGCCTTCACAAGCGAGAAGGTGAGAGACTCCATCCGTTACGTGATAGTAATGAACAGCATCCTCGACGGCAAGTCGGCAGAGAAAATATATTACGTGGGAGACTTTCCCAACGACAACGAGGAGTTTGCCACAAGCACCATGGCAGACTGTAAGATAAGTGTCACATACGATAAGAACAACAGGGATATCTGTTACATAGACAGCGTCTGCATGGTGTCCACCACCAACCGCGAGATAGAGTGCATCAACGGTGTCATCCACGAGCTCAACTATCCCATAAATCCCACCAACGCCACCCTTGGCAACACGTTGCACCTCTATGCGTCGCAGCCCGACTGCGGCTTCTTCGTAATGGCCAATCTGGTGGAAGCCTGCGGTCTCGTTGACACCTTGTCCGTTGTCAAGGACTACGAGTGGGACAGGCTCGTGAAGACCGGCATCATCACCAAAAGCTTCTGGAACAACCTCAGCGTGTACGTCAACCCTCCCGAACACCGCAAGTTCGGATTTACGCTCTTTGCCGAGACGGACGAGTTTTGGAAGAACACGCTGGACAAGGATATTGCCGACATCACGGTGGATGATGTGCGCAAGTGGGTGGCAGATCAAGGCTTCTACCCCAATGCCGCAGACAACACCGATTACCGCAATGCAGACAACGTCCTGAACCAATTTGTCACTTACCACCTGCTGCCCATGCGAATTCCTGTGGACAAACTGGTGCTCCACTACAACGAGAAAGGATACAACTACAAGTACGCGCGTTCGCTCACCGTTCCGGCGTGGAACCATTATGTCACCATGGGCAAACGCCGCCTTCTCCGTCTGTGGGAAAGCAAGCAGAGCCAAGGGGTGTACCTGAACAGATTCCCGGAACTCAACGACGGACGGCACGAGGACTACAGCGAGAAGAGCTGCCTGCCCGAAAACGAAGGCATATACGTCAACACCACAGCGGACTCCAAACTGGTGAAGCTCCTCAACTCCATCATCTACCCCATAGAGAAACCACTTGTCTACGACCAGCACGTGAGGGAGGAGCTCAAGAAGTGCCGTCTCCGCTACGACGTATATGAGTTCATGCCTGAAACCATGTCCAACGACATGAGGATAATGGATCATTTCGAGAGGTTCTATTTCCCCGCCGATGAGATTTACCAATATTTCCAGGACTTCAGTATCAACACAAAGGACATGACCTTCTACCTTCTCAACGGAATAGACCAGAACTGGCCCAACTACCAGGCCGACGAGGTGCTTTGCGAAGGACTGTACGACGTTACCCTCCGTCTGCCGCCCGTACCGCTCAGCGGCATCTACGAATTGCGTATGGGAGTGTCCACAGAGAGTCCCTGGAGAGGGATATGCCAAGTCTATTTCGGTGAAAACAGAGACAAGCTCTCCCCGGCCGGCATTCCCGTGGATATGGGCAAGGGAGGCAACGACCCCACCTTGGGATGGGAGAAGGACACCGAGGACGACGACTACAACACCGAGGTGGACAAACGTATGCGTAACAACGGTTTCATGAAAGGCCCGGCATATTTCACCGAGATACCCGGAAGCAGCGAGACGGCACGCGAGATAATGAAGACTACACGGCGTATACTCATCCGCACACAGATGGATGCCGACAAGGTGTACTACCTGCGTTTCAAGACCGTGCAGGATATGGTAAACAAGCAACTCTTCCTGGACTACATCGAATGGTGTCCCAAAGAGAAATTCGACAATCCCGAAAAACCTGAAGATATTTGGTAACATAAAAAAGAATGAAAAAATTATTAACCTTGACCGTGGCGACGATAGCCGCCGCGGTATCCCACGCCCAAAGGCTCGACATCACACTTACAGACAACTCGGTGGTGTCGTACGACATTTCAAAGATTCAGTACATGGAAGTGATGCCGGAGACAGAACCCGGCAAAATCAGCGGCAACTGGTACCTCGGCTACCGCACCATCACAACTTCCAGCGTACATTACGACGGCACCGAGGTGCTGACGTTCAACGACGACAAACTGAAATGGGTGACACCCACCAAGGAGACCTACTACACTCTCCAGTATGCCGACGACAAGAAGTCCTTCAAAGCCACGGCGGACGGAAGCACATCCTATGTGGCTTACACCATCATCACCAACGAAGACCAACTCTTGGTGCTGAAACAAGGCTCCATAATCAGATATTTCTACAAGTCGCCCGAGGCGGCGCACGATGCCGTGAAAGTCTCTTTCCCCTCACGCAACGAGTACACCGACACGACAAAGGTGTGGAACCTCAAAGGCGGCAGTTCACATTCCGCCGTCACACCGATGGGAAGCCATTTCGCAAGTTTCTCCGCTGCCACGGACGAACAGAAACAATGGCTCGCCAACCCGTCCAACCAACCGGATGCGGAGTTCATTGCCGTTGGCGGATACACCCGCTGGGTGAGCAAGCCCATCAACCTGTATCCTTTCGGCAAACCCATGCCGGCTGATGTCAACCAGCACGCCATAGGCAACTGCTGTATGTGCGCCGTACTCGCCTCGTTCGCATACATCTACCCCGGTTTCATACAGGACATAATTTCCAAGGAGACATCCACCACATACACAGTGAAGATGTACGACCCCATGGGCAACCCCATAGAGGTGGGTGTGGACAACAAGCTGCTCTGCAACTCCAACAACGACTGCGCTCAGCTGAGCGGCAAGAACGGAGTGTTCACATGGGCAACCATCATGGAAAAAGCGCTTATGAAATGGGAGTCGTGCTTCCGCTGCAACGGCATCGGAGGCATCGGCACGGAACATGCCGCGCCTCCATTCACGGGATGCGGCGACAGCTGGTCGTTCTCTCCGGGCAAGCTCTTCAACGACGAGATGCGCATTGTGGTGGACTATGCTCTCCGCAACGGCATGATAAGTGTGGGTGGCTTCAACAAGGGCAACCTTCTCTGCGGCACTCTCAACACGGTCACAGGACACGCCTTCACGGTGATGTACACCAACCAACCCGACAACTACATCTTCTCCATGCGCAACCCCTGGGGCATCACATCGTGCGACGGAGTGCTGGAGATTCCCAACAAGCGCGAGATACTCTCCACCATAGACTTCCGTCTCGTCATGCCAGGCGCCGCGGCGCCGTTCAAGGAAGAGAACCTTGGCGGATACGATGTCCCCAAATTCACACCACGCAAGTCTGACATATACGTAAGCAAAGAAATGCTGAAGATGTACGGCCTCGACCACTACGGGCCACAGGAAGAGGAGAGCGTAGAGAATGTGGAAACCGTAAAAAGCGAAGAATAAAGTAAAATCAGGTAAAGTCAGACTGGCTTCAGGTTACTTTCCAAAGTATCTTAGGATACTTGGCGATTTATCTTAGGATACTTTGCCAAGTATCCTAAGATACTTTTCCGGATGATTGGCAAAAAACAATACACCGCCACTCTTTGCCACGTTTTTGTCATCAAAAACCCTCATGCTGTCGAGCACCTGATAATCGTCAACATCAGAAACTATATGGGCTTCTCGCTTAAATTCATTGAAGTTTTCTTCGTCCAACTGTTCCATGAGATTAACCTTGGGCAAGGGTATAGCGTCAAAGTATATGCGCTCATGACGCTGGAACACTTCACGTATTTCCTCCACATTCGTCAGTTTTTGGCTGTTTGCCCCCTCACGCAAATAGGTACATCCCGAAAAGAAATATGGTTTGTTCTTGCCTGACGGAACTTCTATTACCCAAACTTTCTTGCCGTCAACATCTACGTCATACATAATTGTAATGGCACATAGGCGATATTTCACCAATCGAGCCTTGGATGGCCGACCGTTTGCTGTTGTCAATCTCAGCCCCAACAATCTCGTTACTATCGTTTACTCCAATAAGCAGATTACCACCAGCAGCGTTCAAAAAACTGCAAACCTCCTCTGTAAGTTCGCGAACTTTTGAAAGTACACTACGTTTAAAGTCCACATTGTAGCCTTCACCTCCATTCACTAAGTCTCGTATATCTTCTGCACCTAACATCTTGATTCTTAATTATAATTTATAATTTGTGTGCAAAGATAACATTTTAATTTGAAAGTTCGCTATAAGTTCGTTAGAAGTTCATTCTAAAGAACGCTTTTAGTAATGTGTAAAAATGTAACCATTGACTCATTTTCTTGCCTTGGAATTTGTATGAACAAAGGAATAAGAATAACTTTGTAATCGTTGAAGATGTGTATTTACACAAAATAAACTAATAGAAGTATGGAAATCCGTAGAGATAAATATCTGGATCTACTAATCCACAGTTGTGGAAATAGGTTGATAAAAGTGATAACAGGAAGCGCAGATGCGGCAAGTCATTAAAAGTGAATCAATTTATATGCAGCAAGCTGTAAGTGCAATGGTTGCAATAACCAAGAAAGCAATAACAACACAGCAACCGCTATTTGAGGAAGAGCCCTTTGCCAAGTCGAATACGCTGAACGTAGTTCTTCTATATACCTTATTATATAAGGCTCTCTTGGGATGAAGTATGCCCATGCCTCTTCTTCCATAACCCGGGATTATGGCTCTTTTGACGGCTCGTGTGGCACGCCCTTTTGTCCGTGCGCTCAAACTCTTCTTCCAAGAAGGCTTTCTCATTCCGTATCTCATACCTTGTTGTTTTTTAGAATCTCAAAATATATTCGTCACCATCCTTGAAGGCGTTGGTTCCTTCAAGATAGCGACGTGTTTCCTCGAAATCTTCTCCTGTGATGTTGGCACTGAACTGTCGAACCCTTGATATAGCCTTGATGATGACACTTGGGTCGCCCTTTCTTGTCAAACGTCTCAATCCATTTAGATAATCCTCTCGGAAAACTGTAGGGATGATAATCTTAGATTGGTCAGCATGAACCAATTCGGCGTTCATCATGATTCTGGAGATACGTCCGTTGCCATCATTGAAGGGATGAACCTCGCTAATCATAAACAGGATGAACAGAGCCTTGGCAAAAGGAGATCTCAAGGCTTGATAGAATTCAAATCCCTTCATCAAGGTACCTCTTACAAGTGTGCTGTCCACGAAATGCGAGTCACCTGCATGGTTGTTCTGCATCTTGAACATACCTGGGGTTCTGTCAGGTCTTGCTGCCATCATGATTCTATGGCGGTCTTGTAGAATCTCTATCAGTTCTTCGGCTGTGTTTGGCGTTCGTCTCATTTCTCTTCTGCTCGCCACGATTTGCAACGTTCCAAGGACATCATGCGAGTCGGCGTTTCTTGCAGGCATCGGTTGACCAGTCTCAATGATGCGATAAGCGTCTTCTATCTCAAACTCGGTTCCCTCGATGTAGTTGGAGAAATAGCTCTCAAAAAAAGCAAAGTTTCTGAAAGCAGCTGTAGAAATGTTCTGCTCGTCCATGTCTGGAAAAAAATCGTTGTTAAGTGCCTCAAACAATGTTCCAAACAATTTGACACGTTCTTGGTCGAATGGAACTCCCTGTGCTCTGGCTAAAGCACTGTTAGATGAAAGTATTCCTGAAGGTTTTGTTGAAAGCAAAGCTCCTATGATGGAATTGAGAGTTTCAAACTCTTCTGTCATTTCCAATTGCTTGGCTATCTCTTTAGCCTTATCTCGGAAGTCGTTGATGCCAGTCTCGCCATTAACCACCAACATCTTTTCCAAATTCTCTTCGATATAAGTTCTTGGCAAACATTTTGAGACACTACCACGAGTTCTTCCCTTTTGGAGGTTTTCAAGCATTCGTCTTTCCGTGCTGGATATATACAAGTTCTCAATGAAAGGCATATCATGGTCTGTACCCATAGGACCTTTCATCAAGTGAACTTTAATACCTGGTAATTCCACGTTTCTGGTGTATTTGTATGTCAGAAAAATGTCACCCTCAGAGGTTGGCTTTAGCTCAAAAGCTGATCGATGGCTTATAACTGCATGGGGAAAAAGTTGCCCCAAAATGTAGAACACGTTTCTTTTTATAATCTCCTCAGGTGCGTCATCCATGTTACTTGTATAGACCCTTGTCGCAATCTTTCTTAAGTTTCCATTTTTCACCTGCATACTGCTGCGTATGTCAGCTGTGCCAACCACTACTTCCAGAATGTTATGTATGGTCTTATTTTTTGCCATATTTTACAATTAAGCGTTTTCTTTTCTGCAAAGATAGTCATATTTTTCGATTAAGAGGTAGTTTTATGCTATATTTTTCGATTAAGAGCCTGTTTTATGCTATATTTTTATTAAACACATTAACTGAGAATTTCCAAACATCGAGTATAAGTTTAAAAACATAAGTTGCGAGAGGGTACTATCTTTTTCAATCGGAAATCAACAAAAACACCATAAAATACGGACAACAGCGCAATGTCAGCGTTAAACAAATATAAAAATAATATTGCGCAAAGGGGGACTACTTCGGGGAGACTACTTAAAAGCATAAAAAGAAAAAGTCCTGTAAATCAAAGATTTACAGGACTCTACTGCGGAGAGAGAGGGATTCGAACCCCCGGTACCTCTCAGTACGCCGGTTTTCAAGA
>CAVHCL010000038.1:0-11334 GCA_963634425.1 Bacteroidaceae bacterium | reverse complement strand
TAAACAATATTAGTTAATCGCCCTCAAATGTGACAACGTTTTTCAGAGATAGTCAGTGCAAAGTTACGCATTTTTGCGAGATTGCACTCAGTGTAGTGCAGTTTTTATACAAAATTGCACTCAACACAGTGCAGTTTGCGTGTAAAACCTACTTCGTGCCCTCGTAAATGAGAGTGACAAGACGCGACGGGGCAAAGACGCGGCAAGCCGTTTCGAGCAGCTGCCCGGGAGTGATGGCATCCAGACGGTCGAACAGTTGGGACATTGACTGCGTGCTATGGTAATGGAGGAAACGCTTGGCCATCCCCATAGCCACGTTCTCACCATTGTCGTAGGAGATGCCTATCTGCCCCTTCAACTGTCTGCGCGCCGCATCCAATGCCCTTTGCGACAGGGGCGCACACATAAGTCTGTCAAGCTCCTTGCGGACCAGCCTGAGACATCTGTCCACATCCTTGGTGTCGCAACCGAAATACACGCTCCACACCCCCGTATCCGTATAGCATACCGAGTTGCTCTCCACCGTGTACACAAGACCGTACTTCTCGCGAAGGCTTAAATTGAGCCTGCTTCCGAATGCCGGACCTCCGAGAATGTTGTTGAGCAAATACAAGTGGAGGTGGCGAGGGTCTGTGCCGCCGAAGGATTTGGTCCCCATAACCACATGCGACTGGTGCGTGCCTTTGTCGCATCTTACAGTCCGTGGCACACAAAGAGCGACGGAATCCGCAGTGTTCCTGTCGTTTGACAAAGACACACAGGGAATGGACAGCCTTTGCCTGCAATCTTTGATGGCTTTTTCCGCTGTCTTCATCACCTCATCCTCCGCAACGTCTCCATAGACGTACAACGCCATGCGGGAGGGGAGATACTCGCGTTCCACAAAAGAGGAGATGTCTGCCGACTTCATGCCTCTAAGCACATCCTCTTTCCCTAAGATGCTGCGTCCGAGAGGATGGGCGCCGAACAAGAGCTCCTCAAACTCGTCGTAAATGAGTTCGGACGGTTGGTCGTTGTAACTCTCTATCTCGTCTATCACAACCTCCACCTCCTTGTCCATCTCCCTCTGCGGATAGGTGCTGTTGAACACTATGTCGAAAAGCGTGCTTATGGCGCGGTACAAGTGAGGACGGAGAAATGCACTGTAATATACTGTCTCCTCCTTGCCTGTGTAGGCGTTGAGGTCGCCGCCCACCGCCTCCATTCTGTTTACAATCTGCTTAGCCGAACGGTGGACAGTGCCTTTGAAACTGAGATGTTCGGTAAAATGAGCTATCCCGCTCTCGTTTTCTCTCTCATGCCTTGTGCCGGCAGCCACGGCGACACCGCAATATACCACCTCTGAAGAGGAGTGCCGGCAGATGACCCGCACCCCGTTGGCAAGTGTAAATGTTGTATATTCCATCAACGTCTCTCCTTTTTCAGATATCCTTTCAGGCACA
The DNA here is from genome assembly GCA_963634425.1 of Bacteroidaceae bacterium. Taxonomy (GTDB): domain Bacteria; phylum Bacteroidota; class Bacteroidia; order Bacteroidales; family Bacteroidaceae; genus Physcousia. The sequence goes on along the minus strand of CAVHCL010000038.1, from coordinate 9,892 downwards.
ACACGGACTTTGCACCCTGACTTTTTATCTTCTTGTGTCCGTCCACCGTCAATGCACACTGGCGGTTTTGCTAACCGGAGACAAAATTACAAAATTCCCCGTTTACGGACAAACGAAAGTGTGCGTAAAAGCGGACTGCACGGACAACACTCCAATAAACGGCTGGCATATGACACACACAAAAAGGGAGCAGACTTCACAGTTGCCCCCTCTTAATGATTGTATATGATTTTCTCCTGAGAGAAAGAATCGCTTCCCAGCGACCCGTGTTGTTTTAAAGCACTGATTGTGTCCAATCAGAAAAAGCAAATAATGATGTTATCTCGTATATTCCAATGTATCCGCAGCTTGCGTTTTAAGAACGGCTGACTGCTGCGTGGGATTGACAGTAATGTCAGTATCTTCCTCCGTGCCGTATTCGGCATATTGCGGAGCGACGATGTCTTCTTCCGAACCGCCGAAGCTCCTCTCTGCCGCCGTGCCCAGGGTAATCATGAGCGCCACGAGCCCCGCCGCCTGATACAACGGACGCAGACGATGCCAGAATGAGACCGGACAGGCTTTCACCACATCCGCATCCTCTTCACCCACGATGGAAAGTACACGGCCGTCGAAGTCGTCGCCGAGGTGTTCTTTCGCCATCTCGTCCTGTGCCAGGAAGACATCGGCGCAAGACATCAGGTGAGGGGGAATGTCCGGCTGCCTGAAAAAGGACTGCAGAATACGCTCCTCCTCCACGGTAGTAAGGCACTGCCAATACCTTTCCAATAGTTGTTCAATGTATTTATAGTCCATAGCTCTCTATTTTCCTCACTTGTTCCCGTATCTTGGTGCGCGCCCTGAAGAGGTACACTTTGACTTGGGAGTCCGAGATGTTCAGTATGTCGGCTATCTCCTGGTATGTCTTGCCTTCGATGTCTCTAAGTTCCATTATGCTCCGTTGGATTTCCGGAAGACCGTCCATCAGCCGTCTCACTATCGCCAGACGCTCCTTAGCTTCCGAGTTGTTGTGAATCACAGTCTCCGCTCTGCCCTTTGCGTCTTCCAATGCGATGTTTCCACGTCCTGCCCTGCCTGCCGCGTCAATGGCCGCATTCCTGCAGACCTTGTAGCAGAACGCCTCCACCTCCTTTTTGTTTTCCCACTCGCTGCATCTCTTCCAAGCTTTGACAAGCGTCTCCTGCACCACATCTTCGGCCTCTGCCGTGTCCAACGTGATACGCACTGCCAAACGGTACAACTTATCCTTGAGCGGCAACACGTCGTCTCTGAAACTTATACATTTCATCTGAGTCTCTGTATATAAAACGAAGCAGAAAGCGGTTTGTTACACCGAGAGCGCGTTAAAAAGCGTTAACAAAGTTTGCGTTAAACGGACTGTTATTTACAGACCGTGGTGCCACGGATGCCCTCAATGTCCCTTGAACTTGTTATCACAACCTTGTCCACTCCTTTGTCCATGGCACGGAAAGCGTTTTCCAGCTTCGGCACCATACCGCCAGCCACAATGCCTTTTGCGGTAAGGTCGGCAAATGTGCCCCTGCCGATGTATGGTATCACGCTATCGTCATTCTCCGCATCCGCCAACACCCCGTTCTTCTCAAAGCAATATGTCAGCGTAACGTTGAAATAGTCGGACAGGGCACACGCCACAGTACTTGCCATGGTGTCTGCGTTGGTGTTGAGAATATTTCCTTTGCCGTCGTGTGTAAGCGGTGCCACCACCGGTACCACGCCCATGTTTATAAGCCGTGCCAGTGCCTCTCCGTTGGCATAGTCCACATCTCCCACATATCCGAAGTCCACCATCTGCTCTGTCCCGTCTTCCATACAGACTTTTTTCAACGGCCGTTTGTGGCTGCGTATGATGTCCATGTCCGCACCGGTAAGGCCTACGGCATTCACCCCTCGGGCTTGCAAACCGGCAACTACGGTTTTGTTGACAAGCCCCCCGTATACCATAGTCACCACCCGGAGCATTTTTTCGTCCGTGACGCGTCTGCCTTGCACCATCAGACTGTCTATGCCCAGCTCAGCGGCAATACGGGTGGCACTGCGCCCCCCTCCATGCACAAGTACCTTACGGCCCCGCAATTCGGCAAACTGGGACAGAAGGTCGCCAAGCGACTGCGGCTCTTCCACCACTCCGCCGCCTACTTTTATTACATTCAGTGTATCTTTCATCGGACTTGTGTCATTCCAAATATGTGTAACCGTAGAGGCCTGCCCTGTAGTTGCTGATGAACTCCTTGCCTTCCTTTTCGGTTATCTTTCCGTCCTTAATGGCACGGCTTACCCATATCTCCAACCGTCTGACCAGTTTTTTGGGGTCGTACTGTACATACTCCAGTACGTCAGCCACCGTCTCCCCGTCTATCACCTGGTCTATGGTATATCCGTCCTTGTCCACGGAGATGTGTACAGCGTTAGTGTCTCCGAAAAGATTGTGCATGTTTCCCAATATCTCCTGGTAAGCTCCCACCAGGAACACACCTATATAATAATGTTCGTCGGGCTTTATGGGATGGAGCGGTATGTAGTTGGTCTGTTGTCCGCCATTGACGTAAGCCGTTATCTTCCCGTCGCTGTCGCAGGTGATGTCCTGAAGTGTGGCACTTCTGGTGGGCTCCTCCAAAAGACGTGCGATAGGCATGATGGGGAACAGTTGGTCTATGCCCCAACAGTCCGGTATGCTCTGGAAGAGGCTGAAGTTGCAGAAGTACTTGTCCGCCATCTGTTTGTCCAGTTTGCGCAGTTCGTCGGGGATATGCTTTTGGTGGTGAGCCAGTTCCGCCACCTCATGGCTGATGGCCCAGTAGAGAGACTCTATCTGCGCCCTTGTCTTGAGGTCTATGATGCCGTGGCGGAAAAGGTCGAGAGCCTCTTCCCTGATGTCTTCCGCATCGTGCCAATCCTCCAGCAGCGAACGCTGCGAGATCTTGTCCCATATCTCCGTGAGGTCGTGCACCAGCTTGTGGTCCTCCGGTGACGGCTCAAAGTCCTCCGGCATCTGTGGAGCGGACACGCTTTCCATGACATCTATGATGAGAACGCTGTGGTGCGCCGCCAGAGAACGCCCTCCCTCTGTGATTATGTTGGGGTGAGGGATGCCGTTGTTGTTGGAAGCTTCCGCCAAGGTGTACACACAGTCGTTCACATACTCTTGAATGCTGTAGTTGACACTGCTTTCGCTGTTGCTGCTCCTGGTGCCGTCGTAGTCTACGCCAAGTCCTCCTCCGCAATCCACAAACTCTATGTCGAAACCCATGGCATGAAGTTGCACGTAGTACTGTGCGGCTTCTCTGAGAGCTGTGCTGATGCGGCGTATCTTGGTAATCTGCGAGCCGATGTGGAAGTGGATGAGCTTGAGACAGTCGCGCAGGTTCATCTTGTCGAGCAGTTCCAAAGCCATGAGAAGCTCCGACGAGTTGAGTCCGAACTTGCTGGCGTCGCCGCCGCTCTCGCTCCATTTGCCCGAGCCGTTGCTTGCCAGTTTGATACGGATGCCCAAGTTGGGACGGACACCCAGCCTTTCCGCGGTTTCCGCTATAGTCTTCAACTCAGGCAGTTTTTCTATGACGAGGAAAACACGTTTGCCCATCTTCTGTGCCAGCAGAGCCAGCTCTATGAAGTTCTGGTCTTTGTGTCCGTTGCAGATGATAAGGCTGTCGCTGTCCATATTGGTGGCGAGCACAGCATGAAGCTCAGGCTTGGAACCGGCCTCCAGCCCTATGTTGTATCTCTTGCCGTGGCTGATTATCTCCTCCACCACAGGGCGCATTTGGTTTACCTTGATGGGAAAGATTATGAAATGCTCGCCGTTGTATTTGTATTCTTTTTCCGCCTTGCGGAAACATTCGTCAGTTTTCTCTATGCGGTTGTCCAGAATGTCGGGGAAACGCAGAAGAAGAGGAGCTGTGACATCTCTGTTGCCCAATTGTTCCACCACTTCCTGCAAGTCCACTTGCACGCTGTTCTTCTTGGGCGTTACGAATACGTGCCCTTTATCGTTGATGCCGAAGTAGTTTACTCCCCAGCCTTTGATGTTGTAGAGTTCCTCAGAATCCTCGATTCTCCATTTCCTCATAGCCCTAATTGTTCTCGAAGCAGTTTTACGCTGGTTTTTATTTTCTCACGGTTGTCGAGTAGCGACACGTCCAATGTGTGCTTTGCCTTCTTGTAGAACTTCTCGCGCTCAGCCAACGACTCGCGGATGTAGCGTATCAGCTCTTCGTCGGTTTTGCCTTGTATAAGCGGACGCACTACCTTGCCCATCTTGAGATGTTCCGCCAGCACCTCGGGTGTCACCTGCAGATACACCGTGTCGCCCAAAGAGTTCATGTAGTCCATGTTGTCGAAGAAACACGGAGTGCCTCCTCCGCAGGAGAGCACTATGTTTTCAAACTCCGCCACCTCCCTCAGCATACTGCGTTCTATCAAGCGGAAACCGTCCTCTCCTTTTTCCTCGAATATCTGGGCTACAGTGCGGTGGAAACGCATCTCTATGTACCAGTCGAGGTCATAGAAAGAGAGTCCGAGCGACATGGCAAGCCGTCTTCCCACAGTGGTCTTGCCGGAACCCATGTATCCCACCAGTATAATGCGTGTCATGCCGTCGGGATATTGCTATTGTTTGGAATTTTTGCCTTTGGAGGCTTTCTCGCCCTGTTCTGCCACCACTTTCATACACTGCTCGTATGTAAGGTCTTTGGCTTTGTCGTGCATATTCTTCGGCAGCCTGTAGTTGTTCCCTTTGTATGCTATATAAGGGCCGTAGCGTCCGTTGAGCACTTCCAGTTCGGAGTCTTCCTCAAACTGTTTCAGGTGGCGTTCCCTCTCCTCCACATATTTTCTGTGTATCATTATCACAGCCTGTTCGAACGACATTTTCAACGGGTCCACATCCTTGGGGATGGATACGTACGAGCCGTTGTGTGAAACATACGGCCCGAACCTGCCGGAACCTATTATCACAGGCTTACCCTCGTACTCACCCACCTTGCGCGGCAGTTTGAAAAGTTCTATGGCCTCCTCCAAAGTTATGGATTCCATAGTCTGCCCTTTGCTGAGTTGGGAGAAACGCGGCCTTTCCTTCGCATCCGAACTGCCCATTTGCACCACAGGGCCGTAACGTCCTATCTTCACTGTCACAGGAGCGCCCGTCGCAGGGTCGTTGCCTAATAAACGCTCTCCCACCTTACGCTCAGTGTGGGTGTTGGACGACTTCTCCACCAAAGGCTCAAATTCGTTGTAGAACTTGCGTATCACGCTTGTCCATTCCATTTTGCCCTCGGCTATCTCGTCAAACTCTTTCTCTATGTCGGCGGTGAAATTGTAGTCCATGATGGACGGGAAATTCTCTGTCAGATAGTCGTTCACCACGATACCTATGTCAGTGGGCAGCAGCTTGCTTCGCTCGGCGCCTATGGTGGCAGTGTGCGTGGCGCGCGCTACAGCCGGACCTTCCAAAGTGTATGTGAGATATTCGCGTTCCTCTCCCGCCTTGTCGCCTTTGCTCACGTACTCGCGTTGCTGAATGGTGGTGATGGTGGCAGCGTACGTACTGGGACGGCCAATTCCCAGTTCTTCCAGTTTTTTCACCAAGCTGGCCTCGTTGTAGCGTACTGGGTGTTGGGCGAAGCGTTGGGTAGCCACTATTTTTTGCCTCTCCAGACTCTCTCCGACACTCATCTGCGGCAACATGCCGCCGTCATTGCCGTCGTTGTCGCTGTCGGCCTCCGTCTCTTTGTACACACGCAGGAAACCGTCGAATTTCACCGTCTCTCCGTTGGCCACGAAATATTCGTCCAAGCCGTCTATGCGGATGTTCACCTGTGTTTTCTCTATCTCGGCATCAGCCATCTGGCTTGCCAGGGTACGTTTCCATATCAAGTCGTACAGGCGTTTCTCTTGCTGTGTGCCTTCTATCTGCTGCCTGTCCATATATGTGGGGCGGATGGCTTCGTGGGCCTCTTGCGCCCCCTTGGCGTTGGTGCGGTACTGGCGTGTCTTCACATACTCGTCTCCCATCTGTTCGGCTATCACCTTTTTACTTGCCCCGATGCAGAGGCTGCTCAGGTTCACGCTGTCGGTACGCATATAGGTGATGCGTCCGCTTTCGTACAGATGCTGCGCCACCATCATGGTCTGCGCCACGGTAAACCCTAATTTGTGGGCCGCTTCCTGCTGCAGCGTGCTGGTGGTGAATGGGGGAGCCGGCACTCGTTTTTGCGGCTTTGTGGTTATTTCCTGTATCGAGTACTTGGCGGAAACGCATTTGTTGAGGAAGTCTTCCGCCTGCGCCGCAGTGGCGAAACGCTGGTTAAGCTCGGCTTTCAGTTCCGCTCCGTGTGTTGTGGAGAAAACGGCTGTGACACGGTAGTTGTCCTCTCCTTTGAAACCTTGTATCTCGCGTTCGCGTTCCACTATCAGTCTCACAGCCACGCTTTGCACACGCCCAGCGCTCAATGCGGGCTTCACCTTGCGCCACAGCACAGGGCTGAGTTTGAAGCCTACTATGCGGTCAAGCACACGGCGCGCCTGCTGTGCGTTTACCAGGTTGATGTCTATCTTGCGTGGATGTTGTATGGCATCCAGGATGGCAGGCTTGGTGATTTCGTGGAATACTATCCGGCGTGTGTTCTCCTCGTTCAGCCCCAGCACCTCAAACAGATGCCAACTGATGGCTTCTCCCTCGCGGTCCTCATCGGATGCCAGCCACACTGTCTTGGACTCCGATGCCTGTTTCTTCAGCAACGCCACCACCTTCGTCTTGTCTGCGGGTATTTCGTACTGCGGGATAAAAGTTTCAGTGTCCACACTGAACGTCTTTTTCTTCAGGTCGCATATATGTCCATAGCTCGACAACACCTTGTAGTCGTCCCCAAGGAATTTTTCTATAGTCTTAGCCTTTGCGGGGCTCTCCACAATAACCAAATTCTCCTTCATTGATTTTTTAGTTGCGATTTTGGGCGCAAAGGTACTGTTTTTTTTTGTTTTTCACCTTAATCTATACATTGTTTTTTCAAGGACTGCTCATCACTTCAACACCTCCCTCAGCCTTGCCACTCCCTCGCTGACGGAACGTAAACCAAAATCCTCGGCACGCACCTCTTCCAGAGGTATCCACAGCAGGCTCGCCGCATCGTCGGCAGCAACGGCATGATGCGTATCCCCCACTGAGCACAGGAAAAACAAGTCCAAGGTGTGTATGTCCAATCCTCCGAACGGATATACATTGGGCATGGAGAAGAGGTACCTCTTCACTTCGGCTTCGAGTCCGGTTTCCTCCAGTATTTCGCGCAACACCCCTTGTTCGGCATTCTCCCCCATGTCGCAGAAACCGCCTGGCAGGTCCAATGTCCCCTTGGCAGGGTCCTTGGCTCTCCTCACCACCAGCAATTCGCCTCTTTCGTTGAATATCACAGCAACGGTGGATGTGCTGGCGTTGAAGTAATACGTGAAGCCGCAGTCGCGGCAACGCTTGCTCTTGAAATCGTTCTCCGCAAATCCGAGACTGCCGCAGACAGGGCAGAAACGGAACCGGCGCAACGGATGTTCTGTTTTATCCATGATTTTACCACTTTGTATTCACAAATGTATAAAAACAAAGTGCGTTATACAATATTTTATGCACCAAATTGTTTGCAAACTGAAGAGAAAATGCTATTTTTGCCCCATGAAACAGTCCGCTTGCGGCAAGACACACCACAAGCGACGCAAAACGTTCGGTACGGATATGGAAGAAATCACCGCTTGGTATGCCTCGTTGGAGCCTACATTAAGATTTTACTGGGGTGTGGCTATTTTTGCCACGATAGTGTTCTCCATACAGACGGTCATGTCGTTCGTCGGAATCGGCGACTTCGGTTCGGGCGATGCGGACGCTTGCTTCGACACTTCCACAGACGGCATTGACGACGCTGGAGCCATGAGCCTCTTGTCCATACGCAATGTGTTTTATTTCCTCCTTGGATTTGGATGGACTGGAGTCAGCCTGTGGAACGCCATTGAAAGCCGCGCCTTGTTGGCATTGGCGGCATGTGCGGTCGGCTGCGCTTTCGTGGCACTATTCATGATTCTCTTCAGACAGATGCTGAAGTTGCAGAGCAACGGAGCCTTCCGGATAACGGACGCTGTGGGCAAGGTGTGCGACGTGTATTTGCGCATACCTGCACACGGAGAAGGTCTCGGCAAGGTGCAGATAAGCTTCAACGGCTCTGTGCAGGAACTGGATGCCCGCACCGTTGGGGAGTTTCTCCCTTCGGGCAGTAAGGTGCGTGTGTTGCGCGTGGTGGACAACAACGTGCTGGAGGTCGAAAGGGCGTAAAACACCTCCGGCTTCACGCCAAACGACAATCAAAGAACAACTAAATAACAGAAAAAAAATGCTTCAAGACCCATTGACTATCATCGTTGTTGGCGCAATACTCTTTGTCGCCATCGTGGCATTCCTTGCCAACAGGTACCGCAAATGTCCCGCAGACAAAATACTCGTCATCTACGGAAGCGGAAGCGGAAGCAAGAGATCCGCCAACTGCATACACGGAGGGGGTGCTTTCGTGTGGCCTGTCATTCAGGACTATGCTTACATGAGTCTGACACCTATCGGCATAGACGCCAATCTCACCAACGCCCTCTCGCGCCAGAACATCCGCGTGGATGTGCCTTGCCGCTTCACTGTGGGAATAAGCACAGACCCCGACTATATGACAGCCGCCGCGGAACGTCTCCTCGGGCAGAATGCGCAACAGATACAGGAGATGGCGCGCGACATACTGTTCGGCCAGTTGCGTCTTGTCATAGCCACAATGAGCATTGAGGAGCTCAACTCCGACCGCGACAAATTCCTGGAAGCCATAACCGCCAACGTGGAAGTGGAACTCAAGAAGATAGGACTCAAGCTTATCAACGTCAACGTCACCGACATCAAGGACGAGTCCGGTTATATAGAGGCTCTCGGGCAGGAGGCTGCCGCAAAGGCCATCAACGAGGCAAAGGTCCGTGTGGCAGAGCAGGAGAAGATGGGAGAGATAGGCAAGGCGGACGCTGTGCGCGAGACACGTATCCGCACCGCAGAGGCCAATGCAGCTGCAGTGAAAGGAGAAAACGAAGCGAAGGTGGAGATAGCCAATTCGGATGCCGACCGCCGCGAGGCTGAGGCGTCGGCACAGCGCAAAGCCACCGCCGCAGAAAAGGTGGCTGCCGCACAGGCCTTGGAAGAAGCCTACGGCGCGGAGCAGAAAGCCGAGGAGGCGCGCGCCAGCCGTGAACGCAGTACGCAGACCGCCAACGTCATCGTGTCGCAAGAGATAGAGAAGAGACGTCTGGTCATCGCAGCCGAAGCGGAAGCGGAGCAGAAACGTGTCAACGCCAAGGGCGAGGCGGACGCTATCTTTGCCAAGATGGAAGCGGAGGCAAAAGGACTCTACGAGATGCTCGCCAAGCAGGCCGACGGTTACGACAAGATGATAAAGGCTGCCGGAGGCGATGCCACCAAAGCATACTCCCTGTTGCTTTTGGAGAAACTGCCCGAACTGGTCCGCACTCAGGTGGATGCCATCAAGGGTATCAATATCGACAAGGTTACAGTATGGGATTCCAACGGAGGAAACGGAACCCAGAGCAGCACAGCCAACTTCCTGTCGGGTCTCATCAAGAGTTTGCCCCCTCTGAACGACCTGTTGGAACAGGCCGGTATGCAGCTTCCAGACTACTTGGCGAAGAAATGCGAAGCAGAAAAGGAACCGGAAGAGAGCCAAACGACTGAAGACTGAGAAAAAAAACGGCGAAAGTTTGGTCATTTCAACGAAATGCCGTACCTTTGCGCCGCATTGAAGCCCAGATGGCGGAATCGGTAGACGCGCTGGTCTCAAACACCAGTGGGGCAACC
>CAVHCL010000037.1:0-12402 GCA_963634425.1 Bacteroidaceae bacterium | reverse complement strand
GTGTGCGGCCGGTATGGGCTAGGAGCCACAGGAGCCTAGAGGCTCTAGAATATCTAGAATATCTATAGAAAATTACAATCTCCAGCGAAGATGTTTCAGAATGGATAGCCTATGGCAAAATGATAGCCTAACGATTTGCCGAACGAGGTCATATTGTAATACCCTCCTTTGCCGGTGTCGTATGGTGCGTGTATGCCTATACCAACATCGAAACGCAGTACGAGAAATTCCAAATCATATCTGATACCTGCTCCTGTGCCCAGTGCGACATCCTTGCCAAAGTGTGACAGAGAGAACTTGCCGCCTGGTTGTGTGCTTCCGCTTCGTATCAGCCATACGTTGCCGGCATCAAGAAACGCCGCACCGTACAGGTTGGCCACTATGGGGAAACGGTATTCCACATTGGCTTCTGCCTTGATGTCGCCCATCTGGTCGATATACGAATAGTCGCTGCTCATCGGGTGGTACGCCCCTGGACCTATGCTTCTGGCTGTGAACGCCCGTATGCTGTTGGCTCCTCCTATGTAGAAACGGTCGTTGAAGGGAGCTGATATGGCGTTGCCGTAACTGTACACGGCTCCTCCGAATATGCGCATGGCCACACAGCTGCGCCGTGTTACCGGTATCTGGTGGGTATATTGCACCGATGCTTTCACGAACTGGGCGAAAGGAACGCCAAACAGCTTTTTGCCGTGGACGGCGTAACCGTCTCCGCAGATGGCGTATATGGAAGAGGTGACAGCACCAGCCTCCTTGGCGTTTACCTTCAGCGAGCGCGGGTGTCCTTTGCGCGATGTCCAAGTATAAGTATATTCCATGGCAGGCACGAACTGGTCGCGCATGGACACGTACAACGCCTGGTTTCTGGATACTATGGAGTCGAAGTGCGCCGTGGTGTGCAGCAGTTGGTCGTAACTGAGGCTGATGGGCGTGAACTCGTGCTTTACGTTGCGCCTCTTCTGCACGGTGTACTTGAGAGAACCGCCCAGCGACACTTTGCCGAAGTAGTTGGCGCGGTTCATCCATCGGGCTTCCAATTCTATCGAGGTGGAGGTGAGGGAATGACGGAAGAAACGGTTTCCCATATCCAATATCCTGATGTAGGGGTAGGTGAGGGAGCCGCTCACTCCGTATTCGTATGAGTTGAGCAACGACCGCTTGCCGTGCAGGTTGGCTCCTGTCTGCCATTCGTAGGAGCCCCACACCTTCAGCCCCAGCGTTTCCGCACCGCGGAAAGCGTTGCGCTTGTACATGGAGAAGGACACGCCCGGTCCTATCTGCCCGTTGCTCTTGGATGTGACGTTGCCCTGGAACTCCGCGTCGTACGGCTTGTCAAGCATGGCGGTGACGTTGAGGTTCAGAGTGTCTCCATGTTGTATGGAATCTTTGGGCGCACACTCCATGCGGATAGACGAAAAGACCCCCATGGAGGATATCAGTTCGGTGCTGATGTCCTCCAACATTTGGCTGTACAGGTCGCCGTGCCTTGTCAGCAGATACCTCAGCAGAACGGGCGCCTTGATGGGCGGCTTTGTGTTGCCTCCACTCCATACGTATTTCAAATGCCCCCGTTCCATGCTGTCGGCGACTTCGAAGATACCGTACTTGTATATGGTAACTCTGGTGTCGCCTATGCGGTACGGCCGCGTTGCTTCCCGTGGCGTGGTCGGTGAAGGGGTGACTTGCAGCTGAACCTTTCCCGGTGCAATGATGGTGTCTGCCTTGTATGCAATGTAGTCCGGGCGATAGTAGTAATAGCCCCTGTACCGCAGAGCCTTTGCTATGCGTTGGCGTTCCTCGTCGAGGTCGGCCACGCTGAACGGCTTGCCCTGTTTGAGCGCAGATGCCGCCATGGTGGCGCGTATGATGCTGTCGGTCTGTATGGGGAAGTGCATATACCTTATGGTGTCGAGATGAAACAGGTGTCCCGGCACAGCATGATACGATATTTTGGCTGCACGAGGGTTCTTCACAGCCACGGTGTCGTACGAGACTTTGCCACGCAGGTATCCGTAGTTGCGCAGAGTGTTCTGTGCCATTATTGAGCGAACCTTAGGGTTGACGGTGCTGACATACACAGGTGTGGCGGCAAACTGGCGGAACATCCATTTGCCGAACCTGTGCTTGCTGTTCACATATTTGTTGTATATCCACAGTCTCACTGGCAGAGGGTGAGTGACGTAACTGCTGCCCATCAGAGCGGCATTGGGCGCATACGAGAGCACACCCTCCACTTCCTCGCGGGCCTTGTCGTATGCCGCTATATCTTGTTTCTCCGCTTTGTCCAGGCTGTCTTTCCTTTCCTTTTCGCTTTGGTGGTACGCCTCCGCCTTGCCGCTGAGCAGACCGTCTACTGTGTTGTATGCCTCGGCTATGGCTGTAATCACGCCTTGGTTGTCCCTTGCCTCTGTGTGTGTACGTTTGCCGTAATCAAGGGTCTTTATCCCCCGGTACAGAATTTCATCCTCCGGGATGTTCTTCGTGATGGAGCATGACGCCATCAAGCAGGCGAAGCCCATAGCCGACAATACGAATATATAGGTGCGTTTTCTCATTTCCCAACCTCCTGTCTGTTTTTCTTCTTGCGGTCGCGGAACAGAAAGAGTTCGCCCAGCCTTTCTGTCTTCCTCCTCAGTACCAGACCCGCGCCCATCTCTGTGAGCTCGCCTTCCAGAAGCGACTCATAGTTGCGGTCGTAATAGAGCCGCACATACCGTGTGGAGTTCTTGTCCAGACGGTATTCTATGGATATGTTGTCTATGATGGTCTGTCCCGTGTTGACGGCATCTTTGCCTGTGCTTACCTTGCCTCCCACTATCACACTGAACCTGTTGCCCCAGAAACGTTTGGCAAAGCTGAAACTGTAGTCGGTGGTGTTGCCGCTGCCTGTTCCTTGCCTGTTTTCTATGCCTACGTTCACATCCACAGAGTTGAGGGCTTGTCCGGCAAGGTTGTTGATGACACTCTGCAGATAAGTGTTCAAGGTGTTGGCATAGCTGAAGCCGCCTTTCACGTTCGTCTCGTTGGCCATGTACATGCCTGTCACCAGCATTGTCACTGCCACGCGTCCGCGGTCTTCGGCGGACATGGCGGTAAGTTCATTCTGCACACTCATGTCCTCCGGAGCATCCAACGTGAACTCCAGTCCCATGTCCTCCAGACTTTGGCTTAGTGCCAGTCCCACGTCGAAAGCCACGTTGCGCGACGCCTCTCCTTCCGACACGCTTGCCTTTACCCTTTCGCTTGCCTTTATGTTCAGCTGCGGGTTTGTGATGTTGCCGCGGAACTCCACGTAACTGCCTTCCTTTATCTTGAAGTCGTTGAGTGGGATGCCCATGATGGAGTACTTCATCAGCCCCTCTTGTATGGTGTATCTGCCGAAGATTCTGAGATTGTTGCGCAAGTCATACGTGAGGTTGAGTTCTCCTCCTCCCTGCAGGTCTATGTAGTCCGAGCCGTCTTCGCTGAGTATGCAGTGTGCCAATGCCGCCTGCTCCACATTGACAGTCATCTGCACATCTATGTTCTGGCTGTTTGCCTTCACAGGTTCCGTCTTTACGGTGTCGGAGAAGTCGCAAAACGCCACAATGTCCGCCAGCCTGTCCTGTACGGTGATGGGGGAGTCTTTCAGCACATAGTAGACATCCGTGTTGCCCAACACATTCAGTCTGCCTCTCATCCTCATGTCCGAAGCCGAGCCCCATATACGTGTCCTCAAGTCCACGAAAGCCTTTCCGTATGCCAGTGCGTCCCGTGTCTTGGGCGCGTTTATGAGCTGGTAGTTGTCTGCGGACAGAATGAGGTCGAGTCTCGGGTTGCCGAAATCTGCCAAATCTATCGTTCCGTTGATGTCGAGAGGGGACTTGCCGGCGGCGTACGCCTTTATGTGGTCTATGGTGATGCGGCTTTCGCTCACGCCTATATTTGCGTCGGGCACAGAAAATCTCACGTTGTAGTCGTTGGAGAGTATATGCAGCGAGTCGGTGGCGAGCCTGCCGTCAAGCAGAGGGTTTGATGCCTGTCCGCTCAATGTGATGCTGCCGTTGGCATATCCTTCCATTCTCACCAGTCCATGTGGCAGGAATGCGTTGGCAAGGCACATGGGCATACGTTCCAGAGAGGCTTCGCCGTCTATAGTGCCGCTTTCGTTGGTGTACTTGCCCGAAACGTACATAATCCCATTGCCGTTGTGCTCAACCACCCCGTCTACAAAATGGCTTCCGTCGCTGTTGGGGAAATACACGGCACTCACGCCCAAGTCGCCCATAGGCGTGTCCTCGTACTTCATGTTCTTGACATCCATGTCCGCCGAAACGGTGACAGTGCTGTCGGACTGCATATAGTGAAAGTCGCCGTGCAGCAGTCCTTGTATTGCAGGTGCGTACGGCATCACGCTGCATAGCTCGCCGAGGTTTACCCTGTTAACGCTCATGGATATGTCCTGTGTGGCTTCCGGATTGGGGGTGGAATATATTTTCACTCCGGTGCCGTCGTCGGCCAGCAGGTCTATCAAGGCTTCTATCTTGCCTTCCTTGGACAAGGACACGAAGTTGTCTTCGTTGAGTGTGAAGTTTCTGTACGCTATCACGGGATTGAGGGGCGTAAGACAAATCCTCGCTCCCTCCTCCGCTATGTCGGCTCTCAAGCCCACGTCCACGCCTTTTTTCCCATTGGCATCCGTAAAGTCAAGGTGTAATGCAGCTCCGGTAGGCGTGAGCGAGGTGTGCAGTTTGGACTCAAACACCACAGTTTTGTTCTTTGGCCCGTTCTTCACCCTCAAGTCCATGCGCACGCCCTCCTCTTCCTGTCGTATGTCCCAGTCTATTGTGTCAATGAGCACAGCCCCCGTGTTCAGCTTGTACAGATATGCCTTGGAGAAGACACCTTGCGAAGGGCTGCAACTGAAGTTGACAGCCAGGTCGGAGTACCCGTAGTGCAGAGTCGACTTGAGGATGTTGCTCACAGGGTTGCGTTGTCCGCACCGTACCGTCAACGCCATTTCCGGCAGCAGTGTCCGCAGTGTGTCTTGCCTGAGGTACAGACTGTCGGCCTCTTTCCTCAGTTCCTTCATGAAGACTTCGCAGTGTGCCAGCAAAGAGTCCAGTCCATGCGCCGAAGAGAATGTCATCCTCATGTCTCCCGCACAGGTTTCGGCTTTTATGTGCTCTGGCGTGAGGTCTGCGTCAACGCTTAGCTCCACCGGATGGAACACGGTGTCCTTGAGCACAAGCTCCAAGGCTTCGGCTTTTGCCGACACATGGTGTGTCTGTTTGAAGTCGGAACTGCCTTCGGCATGCATCACCACGCTGGCGCTTAGGGTGTCTTTGGCGAGATGCAAGGCGTAAAGGTCGATATGGTTCAGGTTTAGGGAGATAGAAGACTCGCTCAACTGTCTGTTCCTGAAGGCTGCGGCAGCGTCGGCCTGAAGTCTGAGCAGTTCATTGTCGCTGCTTATCTTCACGGAAGCGTCGCCATGTTCCATGTCCGCCTGCATGTCTATGTTGCAAACGTTCCAACGTCCGTAGTCGAGTCTGTCTATCCTCGCATAGGCTTTCAGCCTGGTGTGTGTGCTCAGCGGATTCGTTCCTCTTCCCTCCGCGCTTGCCGATGCCGACAGAGTGCGTACGGAGTCGAACGGCAGGAAATGGTTGACCTGCACGTCGGCTATGTACGCCTTTACGTTGTATGCCATACGGCTCATGTCCACCTTGCCCATTACCTTCACTTTGCCGCCGCCCTCTCTCAGCAATGCGTCTACAGACAGTTTGTTGGCATCGTGCAGACGTGTGTTGGCGTTGAGCGACAACGCAGGGATGCGTATTCCATGCAAACCAGACAACTTACGTACGAACGAGAGGTCGTGCGTGCGCAAGTCCCAATCCATGTCGGCTCCGCGTCTTAGACTGTCAGTAATGTCTGTGATGTTTCCGCAAACTCTGATGTCGGCTGTCTTGGGCATGGACACCTGCAGGTTTTGCACGTTAAGGCTGTCTATGTTGCCGTTGACTTCCAAGCTCAGTATCAACGGTTGCTCCGGCATTGCCTTGGCGGCATCCGTATTCCCAAGAGCCGCAAGAGCCGTACTTATGTCCTCGTGTCCGATTTGCGCCCGCAGTCTGGCTTCCATTCTGCCATTTCCGTTTTGTCTAGCGGCATCCCAATTGAGTGACGCACAGCCTTCCGCATTGCTGTAGGGCGTGTTCAGCGTCAAGTCGTCTATGCGCAGACGTGTGCTGTCTGCCAAGATGCCGCACGACAGATGCTGGAGTTCCGCTCCGTGGGCTTCGCGCAGACGGCATTCCTTGATGTTGGCTGTGATGTATGTGTCGGACTGCCGGAAGAAGATGTCCTCCGCTTCTATGCCTATGTCGTATATGCCTATGCCGGAGAAACGCACAGAGTCCGCAGTCAAAGAGAATTTGCGCACGTCGTACAGGCCTTTCTCCAGATTGATGCCGCCACCCTCGGCGCATGCCGTCTTGACAGAGGCTTGCAACGATGTGCTGTCTGGTGGGAAGCCCAGGCTTACCAGACAGTCCGTCAGCTTTATGCGTTTAACGTCTATGAATAAAGGTATGGATGTGTTTTCCGTGGTGTCTTCATCGGCAGAGCCGTTCAGCGGAAGGTCTATGTATCCCCCCTCCAGTTCTATGCCTTCCACAGTTATGCGTTTGCGTATGATGCGGGAGAAGTCGAGGTCTATAGTGGCTTGCCGTGCGCCTATCGTCTCCTTGCCGTCGTCGTTGACGTGAAGGTCGGACAACGCCACGTCCAGGAGGAAACCTATGCGTAGCGTGCTGAACGAGATGTCCATGCCAGTCTCCATGCTTGCGTAGGCGGCGGCTTTTCTCACCGCCCACTCCTGCACCGGGGGGATATATAATGCGGCTGCAAGCAGCAATGGCAGCGCCACGAAGGCAGCCGCAACGCCTGCCAACCATTTCAGTGCTCGTCTCATGCTTGTAACAACGGTGCGGTGTGTGCTACTCTAAGTGATGTCTCTTGTTATCTCTCTCCACAACTTGTCGTCGGGGACAGGCGCGGTTATGTCTATCATCTCATGGCTTACGGGATGCTCCAGTGTCAGCCGTCTGGCGTGCAGCGAGATGCTTCCGTCGGGATTGCTCCGCGGGGCGTTGTACTTCAAGTCTCCTTTTACTGGGCATCCAACCTTGGAAAGTTGGCATCTTATCTGGTGGTGCCTGCCTGTGTGAAGACGTATCTCCAAAAGGAAGTATCTGTCCGACTGTGCCGCAAGCCTGTAGTCGAGAACCGCCTTCTTGGCATCCGGCATCTCGCGGTCATAAGCCCTGGCAGTGTTGTTCCTGGTGTCGCGTGTCAGCCAATGTGTCAGGGTTCCGCTCTCTTGCGGAGGCCTGTCGCAGACTATCGCCCAGTAAGTCTTGCTTACCGACGAGTGTTCCGCGAACATCTTGTTGAGTCTTGGCAGAGCCTTGCTTGTCTTGGCGAAAAGCACCAGTCCGCTTACAGGTCTGTCCAGACGGTGCACCACACCCAAGAACACATTGCCGGGTTTGCCGTATTTCTCTTTGAGGTACGCCTTCACCGTTTCCGAGAGTGGGGTGTCGCCGGTCTTGTCGCCCTGCACTATCTCGCCCGCACTCTTGGATACAACGATGATGTGGTTGTCCTCGTAAAGAACTTTCAATTTCGTATTACGTGTTTGTTGCCTACATGTTCATGCCGCCGTCAATCTGGATGACCTGCCCGGACACGTAGCTCGACATGTCGGAAGCGAGGAACAGACACACGTTGGCTATGTCCTCCACCTGCCCGCCGCGGCGTAGAGGTATCTTCTTCATCCAGTCCTTGCGTATCTCCTCGGGCAGCTGTGCCGTCATGGCGGTCTCTATGAAGCCCGGAGCCACAGCGTTGGCGCGTATGCCCTTAGGGCCGAGCTCTTGGGCGATGGATTTGGCGAGGCCTATCATGCCGGCTTTGGACGCCGAGTAGTTGCACTGTCCGGCGTTGCCGTGCACTCCCACCACGGACGACATATTGATGATGGAGCCCCTGCGCTGGCGAAGCATGATGGGAGCGCACGCGTGGATGAAATTGAACGCCGACTTCAGATTGACGTTCAGCACTGCGTCCCATTGCGACTCGCTCATGCGCAGCATCAGACCGTCCTTGGTGATGCCGGCGTTGTTGACCAGCACGTCTATGGCGCCGAAGTCTTCCTTTATCTTGTTGACTACAGTTTCCGTCTCGGCGAAGTCGGCGGCGTTTCCCGCATAGGCGTTGCACTTCACTCCGAGCGATTCTATTTCCTTGCGTGTGGTCTCCATGCCTTCTGCCATCTCGTCGTTGAGCACGAGGTCGGTGAATGCGATGTTGGCGCCCTCAGAGGCGAACTTTATGGCAACGGCTTTGCCGATGCCGCGCGCTGCTCCTGTGATAAGGGCAGTCTTGCCTGTCAATAATCCCATATTGTAGATGTTTGTTGTTGATTGTTTGTCCTTTTCCGTTTCAGAGCATCCGTCTTTTGGCCAAAGCCTTGTGCATTATTTTCTGCACTATTCCGCGGGTCACTCCGCTGGGCAGACCCTGTGCCAGCCTGCCATATATATAAGGTATCTCCAGACCCTTGACACAATAGTGCAGAAGGTCGGCATACAAGGGTATGCTGTCTATCTCGAAGCGTCCTGTGCGCACTCCGTCTGTCATCACCTGCGTGAAGAGTCCTTGCTCGTTGCGGTCGAACTTCTTGCGCACCTTCTCCACCATTATGATGTTGCGGAAAAACTCCGCACGGAGGTTGCCGTTTCTCTGCACGGCCTCCTTTATCATGTTGAGGTGGGTGTACGCCAGTTCCACCAGTTTGTCTTCCGGCTCCATGTCTTGCGCAGCCACTTCGTTCATGCGTTCGCTCAAGCGTTCCATCTCGCCCTCTATCACAGCCCAGTACACTTCCTCCTTGCTCTTGAAGTAGGTATAAAGGGTGCGTCTGCCTTTTCCGGAAGCCAGAGCGATGTCGTTCATGGTGGTGTTCTCCAAGCCGTTTTTGGCGAAGAGCCTCCTTGCCACGTCCACCAGTTTTGCTTTTGTCTTAGATGTTGCCATAACCACCGCAAAGGTAGCACATTTTATCGGTATGAGTGTCGGTGCCGTGTTAAAAATGCACAAATACGCCCTTTTGTGCCATTTTTGCATGAGTGGGTAATGAAGAAAAATATAGGGGAAAGAGCGGTTTTTTTCAGATTTTATTGTTACCTTTGCCGTGCCTTTCCTGCGGCAAACCGTCGATGGGGTGGTATCTGTAACTATAAAAAAACACGCACCTATGGTAAACTCTTTCAAAAGGACTTCTGCGTCCTCGCCGGCAATCCGCCTTTGGTTGACGGCCATGATGTTTTTCGCTCTCTTCTTCAGTGTGGACACGACGGCGGCACGTCCACGGCAGATCGATGAGACAGTAAAACCCCTCTTTCCGTGTACCGCCGACATGGACGACCCATATGGGATATGCACGCACATCACACGCAAGTGGATGGACTATCCGTACATGGACGAGCAACTGCGGCTGACGGAAAGCCTTGGCATAGGATGGGTGCGCAGCGACTTTGACTTCGGCACGGCCTTCGGCAGTACCAAGGACTTCAATCCGTGGCTGTTCGACGACGTTATGGCTTCGCTCCAAAAACACAACCAGCGGTTGCTGCCCATACTGACGTGGTTCGGACGGATGCCGTGGGACGACCCCAACTACGGCACGTTCGTGGACTCTCTGGCAGCTCATTACGACGGGAAGATAAAATACTGGGAGATGATGAACGAGGTGAACCTGATGCACAGCATAGACTCGCTTCCGCAAAAGTACGCCAAAGCCACGGCGGTGGCAGCCGAACGTCTCCACCGTGCCAATCCCGAAAACCGCGTGTTGCTGACAGGGCTGGGGGATGTGGCAGACGATTTTCTGGAGCAACTCTTGCAGCTTGATGCACTGGACGGCGTGGACGTGATGAACATGCACTCCTACTACCTGCCCGAAGACCTTATATTGTCTTTCCGCAAAGTGGCGTCCCTGATGGAGAAATACAACTGGCGCAGGCCTATCTGGCTCACGGAATGTGGCATGAACACATGCAAGGACAAATATTTGGCAGAAAGCTTTTACCTCGACTTCCTGCCCTCTGCGCTCAGACGTATAGGCATATCGGAAGACAAGGCGTGCGTAGGCTATATTGCGGACAGAAAGTCGGGGTATATAGCATTGCCCAGTCAGCAAGCCGAACTCTACCTGGCGTCACGTGCAAAGAAGACGCTTCCTGTGTCCTTCGACGAACTGCCACGCCTTAGCGTGAAGAAAGTGCCGGTGCTGCTGGCCACCACGGACGAGTATTTCCCCAAGGAATACTTCCCATTGCTGGTGGAGTATGTCCGCCGTGGCGGTACCATAGTCCTGGCGGGCGGTATGCCTTTCTACTACGATGCCACGCTTCCGTGCCAGTCGTATATAGGCTGCCCCGTTATGGGCACATCGTTGTACGGACAGCTGCATATGTCTCCGCTGAACGACTTCACAGACCCGTCCACAGGAAATCTTCTGGATGCAGACCGGGCTGTGGTCAAGTGTGCCGACGAGTCCGTGTCCGGCTACCTGTGGGAGATAAACGAGAAGAGCCCCGGCCGCTTCCTTTCGGCGGACAGCCTGCGTCAGGGCGACTCGCTCATAGCACTCGTTACGGCTGGCACTCCCAGCAAGCAGGAAGCCGTAGCTGGCATATACCGCCTCAATTCCGATCTCAAGGGGAACGTCGTGTTTCAGACACGTATGTACTGCCGTCCCAATCCTGACAAGGAGGCAGACCAGGCGCGGCGTGTGGCGCGCATCCATCTGTTGTCTTTTGCGTACGGCATCGACCGTGTCTTCTGGTACAACCTGCGTTCGCGTGAGGAAGATCCCTACGATCCGGAAGACTACTTTGGCCTGATACACAGCGATATGACGGAAAAGCCCTCGTGCCAAGCCTACCGCACACTCACACAGATGCTTCCGTCGGGCAGCACGAGACCTCAGCTCACAGTCAGCGGAAACGTATTCGAAGCCAAGTGGACAAGGCCGGACGGGAAACGGGTGACTGCCATGTGGTCGCCCTACGCACCATTACAGAGGAAGATAGACAGTAGGTCCGGTGCTGAGTTTTTCGACTATATGAACCAACCCATCCCCAATCCAAAGAAAGGCATTATGCTGACGGATGCTGTGGTATATATGGTTGAGTGACCAGTGGCCTTGCACACGTCCGCCGTTGTTGGCGAAGATTACGACAGGAGACGATGAGGCTTCTGCGCAAGACGGACAGCTCTCGGGTGCGGCATTTTTTTTGAGCCTGCAGCAAAAAGTGCAGGAAATGTTTTGCGGTTTCAAGAAAATGCCGTACCTTTGCAGTCGCAAACATAATCATCGCGGGGTGGAGCAGTTGGTAGCTCGCCAGGCTCATAACCTGGAGGTCGTTCGTTCGAGTCGAGCCCCCGCAACGTAAGCGGTCAAAGGTTTTCTCATGGATTGGGAAGACCTTTTTTCGTTATGTGTGTTGTGTGAGGCGTGTAGGCAGTGCCCCCCTATATGTAAGTTATGGTATATATAAAATCATGGTATTCCGCGGACAACATCTCTGGGTGCGACGTGTGGCTCTACGAAGTGGTAGGCGGTCCCCACTGCTGGTTTACGGACGACATGGATGTCGGTGAGGAAATATGGAAATTCTTCCGGAAATACGTAAAATAGTGTCGGCTTTTTTGATTAATATCAAGAAAAGGGCGTGTTTTTGTAAGTTTTCGGACGAGAGCTTTTGCAATTTGTGAAATCGGCGTACCTTTGCACCAGAAAAAGGAAAAATAGTGTTGTTAGTTTTAGTTTAAGGTTAAAGAAAGTTTTTAGGTTAAGTTAATTAGTTAAGGTAAAGATTGTTACTTTAAGAAGACGCTGGTCTACCGCGAGGTAGGCCTTTGTTTTTTTTTATTGGTAGTAGGCAACCTAAAGGGTCAGCGGATATTGCCGGTTGGTAAAACGCCCCTAAAAAACATTTCCCTGCCGGGAGAAAAACTCCGGGCAGGGAAATGGAAATGGGGGGAACAGGCCGACTATTCCGTGGGCTTTGCTGCGACGGGACGGACGGGGTAACCGTTTCCACACGACACGGAGGAATAGCTACTGCACGAGAGCACATTCTGCCAAGTCTTACCCAAGGAACGGGCCCAACCATCGCCGGCATTAGTCGCTGTCCAGTAGCAGAAATTAACACTGTATGAGTAAGTGCCTGTGGGCAGGTATATTGAGCTGCCGTTATTTTTGCTGACCACCTTAAGCCCATTGCCTGACAGCGATTGGGAGGTGCTGTTAGCAAGTTCCTGACATTCCTCCATTGTCGGCATACG
>CAVHCL010000036.1:18640-52693 GCA_963634425.1 Bacteroidaceae bacterium | reverse complement strand
AGATGTATCACAACTTTTCAGAGGCTCAAAATAGAGACTTTGTCAATACGAAACTACAGACTGAACAATTCAAAAATTGCTCAAGTTATTTTTTGAACATTACTAATTGTGGCATTTTTTGTGCCGCAAAGATACAATCATTCCATCAAACTAAAGAAAGAGAACGGAACTGATGTGAATGGAAATTGCATTTTTGCGCTTATGGAACGGTCCGATGACATCCGATAATGTGACAACTCCGAACGGCAAGACTTACACCTTATATGATATCCCTCTGTATTATGCCGGACATTTGCAGACGTTCCTGAAGGGCATCTGTTGTTGACATAGAAGGCCATGTTCGCAAAAGGTTACTTTGCAAAGTATCTTAGGACACTTGGCGATTTATCTTAGGATACTTGGCCAAGTATCCTAAGATACTTTTTTAGACCTCTTTTTTTTGCGGACTTTGTCTGCCCCTCTTTTAGGGGCAGACAAGACTGTCCACACAGAGCGTGTGTGGAGTCAGAATCTTCCTGGGCCTCCTCTGCCAGGACCACCGGGACCGCCTGATCTCCCCGGTCCGCCGGGACCATCGGGACCGCCGGGACCGTCAGGACCGCCAGGACCGCCACGTCGGGACTGCTTGTTGCCGACAAGATTGAGACGATAGATGAAGTGCGCCATGAAATAACTGTTGATGTTGCTGTTGTATGTGTCGGTACGGGACACTGCGCTGATGGCGCGGCTCACATTGCTCCGCTGGTGCAGAATGTCGTTCCACTCAACGCTTATGGTGGCGGCTTTGTTCTTCAAGAAACTCTTCTGCAGAGTTACGCTCCAGAGGAGTTCGTCGGTGTTCATGGACTTGTCGTCATATCCGCGGCGGCACTGTTCGGTGATGTTGGTGGAGAAAGTGACACTCCACGGGAACATCACCATAGCGTTGCCTCCGTAGTTGTACGACCAGTTGTCTTGGTCGTTGTTTTCCTGCAGTTTGCTGCGCGAATGGCTGAAGTTGAAACCGGAATTGACGCCAAAGTCCACAGACCAGTCGTCGCTGAACGTCTTGCGGTAATTGAGACGTATGTTGTCGCCTATGTTTATGCTCTTGGTGGCGGCCTCAAACTGAGTCAGGTCAACCTGCGAGAAGAGATAATCCATATTTACCGATCCGTCCGGGTTGTACATTATGTCCAATGTCTGTCCGTCCGTGTTGCTGCGCATATAGCCGAGGCGGTAGTTGTAGCTGCCGAAGATGTTGTTGGAGAAGTTCCAGTACTTCTTTTCCCCCATTGCCGTGTTGAAATTGGAATGTGCCCACGAGCTCCAGTTGCCGTTGATGTTCATCGGACGCGTATAGCTGACACCAGTCTCACTGTCGTATATGGTGGCGGAAGTGATGCTGTTCTTGGTGTTGTTGTATCCGGCACGCGCGCCCCAACTGGTCTGCGACGCCTCCCTGTAGCCGTTATACTCGGCAAAGATCTCGTTGTTCCAACTGCTGCGCAGTCCGGCATTACCGGTGGAGATGTTGAAAGGATTGCTGTCGTCCGTAACCTCCATCAGCTGTGTCATGCTTGGCTGCGACATACGGGCATTGTAACGCAAACGCAGCTGGCTGACATCGCTTATCTTCCATCGCAGGTTGATGCGCGGAGCCCAGTTGTGTGTGGTGCGTGTCACGGTAGTGTCTATCCCGCCCTTGGCGTAGTTCATCAGAGTGTTCTGCGGACGGTAAGACACGCCCGCGTCAAAACGCAGTTGCTGTCCGTTTTCCAACTTGTTGGTATAGCGCAACATTGTCTGTGCGTCGTGGTTGTTCTCCTTGTACGTGGCGTATTGGCTGTTGTGTGCGTCGAGTGAGACTGTGCGCCAGTCTATCCCTCCGGCGAAAGCGTTGTCCGCATTGATGCCGTTCTTGAATATGTCGTACAGATATGCCTCCGTTATGGGGTTGCCGTCGTTGAGAGGGTCTGCCATGCCGAGAAGGTTGTCAAGGTCATACATCGAACGGTCGTTGTCGGAGAAACGGCGTTGGTACTGGTAGCTAAGCTGGAGGTTGAGGTTCTTGGTGATGGGTTCCGTATAGCTGAGCCGTCCCTCCACCGACCAGCTTTTAGACGGACTCACGGTATAGCGGTCCTGCAGACGGTCGTTGCCTGTCTGCTGATAGTATTTGATGCGCGACCACGTGTAACTCTCATTGTCCGACTCGCTCATTTCGCTTTCCACATCAGCCGAGATGTTTCTTCCTTCCTTGCCAAGGCGGCGGTTCACTTTCAAGTCTATGTCGCCGGAGTTGCTCTTGCCGTTGCTCTTGGACTCACTCACCTCGTGGTTCACACGTATGTCCTCTCCGTCGACAGTGAAAAGGTCGTCGTTCTCGTAGTCGTTAAGCGGATAGTCCGTCACCCCGTACGGGTCTTGGTTGAACGTGACTGAGGTGTTGGCGCCCTCGTTGTCGTACTGCGAATGAGAATATTTGGGACGGAAGATAAGCGTGGTCATGCTGTCCGGCTTCCACTCCAAACGGAAGTCCACATTGAAGTTGTAGTTTTTGTTGTCCGACCAGTTGCGCGAATTCCGGAAACTGCTGCTGGTGCTGCTGAGGAAGTTCTCCGAGTTGCTGACGGTAAGGCTCTCCGCGTCCCTGGAGTTGTAACGCACGTTTCCGCCCATCTCCAGATATCCGGCATCGTCCTCCTTAAGACCGTTGGTCCATGTGACGTTGAGCCCCGTCATGGTGGTGGTGGTCACGCCACTGCCCATGCCGAACCCTCCCCATCGTCCGGAACCGTTGTTGATGTTGTTGCGGCTTGCGATGACCATAAACTGCAGGTTGTCGGTAAAGCGGCTTGCGTTGACGTTGAACGTGTAAAGCGGTTTGGGCAATTCTATCGGATTGTCTTCTCCGGGAATCTTGTCGTTACGTGCGCCGCCTGCGGCAACGTCCACGTTGAGGTTCCACCCCTCGGTCATGCCTTTCTTCATAGTAAGGTCAAGCACTGTCTCCTCCTCTCCGTCGTCAATGCCGGTGATGCGCGAGTAGTCCGACTTCTTGTCGTAAGCCTTTATCTTCTTCACCATCTTACTGCTCAGGTTCTTCATGGTCATGTCCTTGTCGTTGCCGAAGAAGTCCTTGCCCTTGACCAGAATTTTGCTTACCGTCTTGCCGTTTATCTTCAGCGTCCCGTCGTCCGAAAGCTCCGCTCCGGGCAGTTTGCGCACCAGTTCCTCCAGCGTTGCGCCTTCGGGCAACTTGTATGCGTCTGCGTTATACACAAAAGTGTCGGCTTTCATCTCCACCTGCGCCAAATTAGCCACCACCTCCGCCTCTTTCAGAAGTTTCGAGTCCTCGCGGAGTTTCACCGTACCCAGTTCCTTGGACTTGTCACCCTTGCTGAGGGCAAGGTCGGCATAGTGGGTGACATACCCCATGTACGACACACGCAGTATGTACGTCCCGGCTTTCACTGCCGGAAGCTTGAACTTACCGTCCTCGCCGGACGCACACCCCGTCACTTGTACACTGTCCTTAGGATTTAACAGCACCACCGTGGCGCCGGGGAGGCCTTCCCCTCCGTCCGTTCCGCCAACCACTGTACCGCTCACCGTCACCTTCTGCGCATTTGCCTTAAACACACACAAGACAAATGTCAACAGCAAAAACAATCTTCTCATTGAGCCAAGATAATATAAATATATGTTATGTGTTTTTTTATTATGCGTTACGTATCACGTGTTGTGCGACGTTCCGTCGCACTTGCTATTTTCTACGACTTGCGGCAGGCGCAAAGGTTTAACCGCTACTGCGCAAAGCCCCCCTTTTTTGGTGATTTAAGTATCATCGCATTGTATTTTCAAGAAAAAAACGTACCTTTGCGAAAACCTAACGGCACAAAGCGCACATCCGATGTATAGCAAACAGACCATAGTCATCAGTCGTCATTTGGAAAACGAACTCTCGAAAGCCGTTGCCGAATGCAAGCATGACAAACTCTTTGTACTCACCGACACCACCACAGAATCGTTCTGTCTGCCTCTAATCCGGGACATGGAATGTATGAGAGGAGCGCAGACAATAAGCATAGGCAGCACCGACGAAAACAAGACCCTGGACTCCCTCGCACACGTGTGGGAAGCTCTGCAGCGCGGAGGCGCCACACGCCACAGTCTGCTGCTCAATCTCGGAGGCGGCATGGTGACCGACCTCGGCGGCTTTGCCGCCAGCACTTTCAAAAGAGGCATAGACTACATCAACATACCCACCACCCTGCTGAGTATGGTGGATGCCTCCGTAGGCGGGAAGACAGGCATCAATTTCGGAGGTCTGAAAAACGAGATAGGGGTGTTCAACTGCGCACGCTGCGTCATAGTAGACACCGTGTTCCTGCGCACGTTGGACGACAGGAACATACGTTCGGGGTATGCCGAGATGCTGAAGCACGGCATCATCAGCGACACCAAACACTGGGCGGAGCTGCTGTCTTTCGACTTGAACGACATAGACTACGTCCGTCTGCAAGACATGATAGCCGCCAGCATTGCCGTGAAAGAGAGAATTGTGGAGGAAGACCCCACGGAAACGGGAATCCGCAAAGCGCTCAACCTCGGACACACCGCCGGACACGCCTTGGAAAGTCTCGCCTTGGCAGAAGACAGGACTGTGCTGCACGGATATGCCGTGGCATGGGGGCTGATATGCGAACTGTTCCTCAGTGCCGTGCTCACCGGGTTCCCACAGGACAAACTGAGACAAACGGTGGGGTTCATCCGGGACACGTTCGGAACGTTTGTGTTTGACTGCAAGGAATACGACAGACTCTACGACTACATGACGCACGACAAAAAGAACACCGCCGGGACTATAAATTTCACCCTTATGGGAGACATCGGCGACATACGCATCAACCAGACTGCGTCCAAAGAAGACATCTTCGAGATGCTTGACTTCCTAAGAGACGGATAGAGAACAATTTTTACAAACACATACAAAAGATGAGAAAAAGACTTTTTTCTGCAATGAGCCTGTTCATGCTGGCTCTATGCATGATGGCCGAAGGCCGTGCGAAGTACGTATTCTACTTCATTGGCGACGGCATGGGAGTAAATCAGGTAAACGCGGCTGAGACGTATCTCGGCGCATTGCAGGGACGCATCGGCATAGAGCCCATGTGCTTCCCCTCGTTCCCCTACTGCGCACTCGTCAACACACAGAGTGCCACCAACGGAGTCACCGACTCGTCTGCCGGAGGCACAGCACTGGCTTGCGGCAAGAAGACAAAGAACGGCGTGGAAGGTATGCTCAAAGACCAAAGCACCGCAATAACCAGTATAGCCCAGTGGGCACACGACGCTGGCGCCGCAGTGGGAGTTACCACCAGTGTCAGCGTAGACCACGCCACGCCTGCGGCATTCTATTCTCATGTGCCCGACCGCAACATGTACTACGAAATAGGCACTTTCCTGGGCAAATCCGATTTTGACTTCTTCGGCGGCTCAGACTTCCTGAAACCGGAAAACCCCAACGGCGGCGACAACCTCTACACTCAGACACAAAATGCCGGATACACCATAGCACGCGGGTACAAAGACTACCAGAAGAAATGCAAGAAAGCCGACAAGATGGTTCTTTTCCAGACCGAGGAGGCAAGCAAAGCCAACCGTTCAAGCATCCCCTATGCCTTGGACCGTGGGAAGAACGACCTCACTCTCTCGGAAATCACACGCGCAGCCATCAACTTCCTCACCAAGAAGCAAGACACGAAAGACGGTTTCTTCCTGATGGTGGAGGGCGGCAAGATAGACTGGGCCTGCCATGCCAACGACCTTGCCTTTATCCCCGAGGTGATAGACCTTGACGAAGCAGTGAAAGTGGCATACGAGTTTTACCAACAGCATCCCGACGAGACTCTCATTGTTACCACCGCAGACCATGAGACGGGCGGTCTTGTGCTGGGCCGCGGCCCGTACGAGCTGAACCTCGCCAACGTCCGTTGCCAGAAGATGTCCATTGAGAAACTTGGCAACGAACTACACAAGCTGCACGACAAATACGGCGAAAAGTACAACTGGGACGTGGTGAAGTCTTTCCTTACCGACAACATGGGATTCTGGAAAGACGTCAAGGTGACGGAAGACCAGGAGAAACGCCTTGTGCGCAGTTTCAACAACGTCTTGGAAGGCAAGGGTAAAGACACCAAGACTCTCTACCAGAAAGACGACGAACTGGCCGGCACCATCAAACGGGTGATGAGCGAAAGCAGCCTCGTAGGTTGGGTGAGCGGCGGACACAGCAACGGTTACGTTCCCGCATTCGCCATAGGAGTGGGTGCCGAAGCTTTCTGTGGAAGGATAGACAACACCCAGATAGCACCCACCATCGCAAAGGCGGCAGGCTGGAAAGCTGAGTGACCATTTGGACAAACCCACCAGTCAGATTTTGAATCATGAGAAAACTTGTCAACATATTACTGCTGCTGTCGGTGTCGCTGTACGCCTTGGCAGAGGGCGGCAAGAGCCAAGTGCCGTTGGCCGACCCGTACATCCTTCTCGAAGGAGACAAATACTATGCGTACGGCACACACGACGACAGCGGCATACACGTGTACTCGTCGGAAGACCTACGTACGTGGAAAGACGAGGGACAAGCCCTCAACAAGGCAAACACAACAGAGCAACAGTGGTTCTGGGCGCCCGAGGTGTACCACGTGGGAGACAAATACATAATGTATTACTCCGCCAACGAACATCTGTTCGCCGCCACAGCCACATCGCCCACAGGCCCTTTCAAGCAGGTAGGCTCTTATCAGATGGAATCGTTGCTCGGAAGCGAGAAGTGCATAGACTCGCACGTGTTCTTCGACCCCAGCGGCAAGGCGTACATCTTCTTTGTGCGTTTCACCGACGGCAACTGCATCTGGCAGGCTCAGTTGGAAGACGACTACATAACCCCCAAGGCAGGAACCCTGCGCAAATGCCTTGCCGTGTCGCAACCGTGGGAGAACAAATTGGGACGTGTAACCGAAGGACCTAACGTGATAAAGGTTGGCAGACGCTACTTCCTCACATACTCCGGCAACGACTTCAGAAGCCAGGACTATGCGGTGGGATATGCCTATACCAACAACATCGTCTCCGGCACATGGACAAAGTACACCGGCAACCCTATCCTGCACAAGTGGGACGACCTGGTGGGAACCGGACACCACTCCCTCTTCTACGACAAGGAAGGCATCCTGCGCATAGTGTTCCATGCGCACAACTCCAAAGAGGAAGTGGGCACACGGCTGATGTACATAGGAACCGTCATCGCCACATCCACCACCTTGCGCATGAGCGGCGAGCCTATCATACGCCCCACGCTCGAAGCCAACACCTACAGTCCGGAACTGCAGACCAAGGACTGGGGCTTGGAGAGAGGATGTGTCACTGCCGTAGACCTCAACAACGACGGGTATCTTGACATCGTGGCAGGAGGGGAGTCCAACTATGTGCAAAACGATGCCTCTGACGAGGCTGTGAAGCTTTACACCACTTTTTCGTCTCTCTATCTGCCAAGCACACGCAAATGGAACACAATGAGTACCGCCACCCCCTTTAAGGTGGCGGCTTCTCCATCTATCATCCCCTGCGACATCAACAATGACGGTTGTATGGACATCATTGCTTTCGACCATGTGGGCGAGGATGTCTCACACGAAGCGTACACAGGCGGCTATGGTTGCGAAGGCATCTTCCTCGGCACCGGTGACGGACAGTTCTCCGTTCCGTCCGTCACTTTCCACGACAGCGACGGCTCGCCGCTTGCCTTTGACATAAAAGGCCCGTCCGCCGCCGAGGTCATAGACATTGACAACGACGGCAGACTGGACATTGTATGCGCCGGACAACAAGGCACATCGTCGTACAATGTGGTGCTGCACAACATCAGCACGGACACCGATGCGCTGCGCTTTGCGGTAGAACCTTATGAGACCGGACTGCACTTCACAAACCCCATCATACAGGTGGCGGACATGAACAACGACGGATTTCAGGATTTCGTCGTCTCTGCCAATCTCGAGGGAGCGGAGGGGCAGACAGTCTTCACCGATATTTATCTCAACGACAACCTGCGGCACGGTAGCTTCATCCGTCAAGGGTTGGGCGACAACGGCGGTGCGATAAAACGCAAGGCTGACGGAGCGTTGCTGTTGGCTGACTTCAACGACGACGGATGGACGGACATCTATATAGCAGGTGTCGGCGACGACTCGTCCGGCGAGAGCCGCATCAAACAACGCATCTACCTCAACGACTGTTCCGTAACGCCTTCCTTTACCGCCGTAAGCAGCAACATTACACAGGACGCTTTCACACTCTCGTCATGCGTGGGCAGTTCGGCAGGCGTGATAGACTGGGACGGAGACGGTTTATACGACATCATAACAGGAGGAACCAGCGGAACGACCAAGGTGAGCTATGGACAGCTGTACCACAACGAGAGCGACGGACGCATGATGAGACTCGCCACTCTGCCTGGATGCACCGGGGTTACCATGGCGTTCCCCGACTGGAACGGTGACGGACGCAAGGATGTAGTCATCAACGGTATGTGCACAGACTCCAGGTTTCTGACAGACGACCAATACGGGAAGTATGCCATCATGTGCTATAACCTGTACCCTACCCCATCCCGACCGGAAGCCCCCAAGGACTGTAAGGTGGAAGTGACGGACGACGGTACCGCCATACTTTCATGGTCTCCCGCAGAGTCGGCGCATAAGGGATACACCTATGAAGTGTTCCTGAAAGACAGTCTCGGCAACTGCGTCAACAGCACCCCGGCCTTCATCGGAGACAGCAAGGACGGAATACGCAAGGCAAACTGCAAAGGACGTGTGGGTAATTTGTGCCAGTGGGAGTTCCGTCCCCCCAAACCGGGCACGTACACATGGGGAGTGCAGACGGTGGACGCAGCCTACACAGGCTCCGTGTTTACCCTTGGGGAACCCTTTCGCATAGAGGGGAATGCTGATGCCGTCACTTTGCCTCGGGCGGCAACAGACACAGACACCGTCTACGGAACGGACGGACGCAGGATACACGGCAAGTCCAAAGGCATACATATAATAAAAGGCAAGGGGAAACTGCTGGACACACAATATTGAAACCGTAATACAAAAACCAAAGACACATCAAAACCTTAATTATGAAAAAACTGTTTTTTCTTTTATCACTGGCATTGTGCCTTACAGCCACAGCCAAAGTAAAGGTAGTCGACTCCAAGACTACATTCGCGCAGGAGGTTCTTCAACCTTACGTGGACAGCGGCCAGCTACCCGGAGCCATCAGCGTGTTCTACAAGGACGGAGTTCAAGAGACTTGCTGCATCGGGTATGCCGATGTGGACAAGAAACGTCCCATCAATATGGACAATGCCTTCATGCAGTGTTCGCAGACCAAGGGCTTCTGTGGTGTGACCGTCGCCAAACTGGTGGAGCAAGGCAAACTGTCTCTCGACGACCCAGTCTCCAAATACCTGCCCGAGTTCTCCGAGCTTTGGGTGCTCGACGGGGAGAAAGACGGAGTGAAGACTCTCCACAAGGCCAAGAACGTGCTCACGGTGAGAATGGTGCTCAACCACACCGGAGGTTTCCCCTTTGAGATTAGTGCCAAGCGCGCCGACGTGCGCGGCGGAGGATGGTCGGGAGGTTGTCCCATCCGTCAGGTGGCATCCGTAGCCGCCGGCTCTCCCATCATGTTTGAGCCAGGCACACGCGAGCTTTACTCCAACACAGGCATCGACATAGGCGCAGCCATAGTGGAGACCATAACAGGCATGAAGTGGGAGAAGTACCTAAAGCAAGAGGTTCTTGACCCATTGGGGATGAAGTCCACATGGTTTTGGCCCACCGACAAGCAGATAAAGAACAAGATAGAGCTTTACGACACCAAAGACAACGCTCCTGCCGTATGGCAATACGAGGCTGACTGGGAACAGCGTCCCTACAACGACTCTCATGTGTTCGCTTCAGCCGGCGCCGGTCTTTGGACAACGGCAAACGACCAGCTGAAGTTCTACAAGATGCTTATGAACCTCGGCATAGGAGACAACGGTGTCCGCATCCTCAAGGAAGAGACTGTCAAGTCCATACTTGCCAAGTCCACACGCCCTTCCGACATGGGCGGCTATTCGCTCGGACTCACGGCTCCGGTAGAAGACAACGAGGACGGTTGGTTCGGCCACGGAGGAGCATGGGGGACAAACTGCACCGTCAACTGGCACAAGAAGGAGTTGAAACTCTGGGTTGTGCAGCTGCGCGGCCATCAGCCTTGGAACGACGCTGTGTGGAAAGCAGCCGAGAAGTTCTTCTCACAGACTCTTGACAGCAGCGACAGCGATGCCTTTACAGGCAGGACAAAGTGACATATAACATCCGGGACAAAGAAAAACGGGGCTTTATCAGCCCCGTTTTTCTTTGTTTTGCAGCACAACACTATCCGACTTCAATCCAGTCGGTATATATGGGTTCTCCTTTCTTGCCGAAACATTCGCACGGGCGCACCACAAAGCGGTAACGGAAATCCTTGGGCAGTTCGGAAAGTCCGAACACACATATCACCTCGTCAGTGTCATGTGCCTCCGGCATATAGCAATGAGGCGAGAACACCCGCTTGGTGGAGGATATGAAGCGCACGTCCAACCACTCGTGCTCCACCTGCACCTCATAGTCAAAGGCTCTTGCCCCTGTGTCTTTCTTAAGCACATTGGGGAAATGGACTGTCACCTGCTCTTGTTCCACTCCGTACCTGTCCTTGCCGCGCGCCTTCGTCACAGTTGCCCTCGTGCCTTGGGGGAACTGTGGCACCGGTGCCGTCTTCATTCTGTTGGCAAATGTCAGAGGTTCTTTCTGTGATATGGGAAAAGGCATTATCCATGGGTCTGCCACCTGCTGGTCGTACACAAACTCGCGGCGTTCAAAGACGATGGCGTTGTCGTAGACCTTCATCAACATCCCCTGCCTGCCGTTAGAGCCTCCCATATTGGGCATCTGTGTAGGCGGTTTCCCGTTCCAGTCGTCCTGGTAGGTGTTCTCTCTCGCCGGCATGGGGTAGAGATAACTGAGGGAAGCCGTCCCTATGGACGTGAACTTATCCTGCCAAAAGTTCCTCTCGTCGTTAAGCGGTGAGTGTGAGTGTCCTGAGAAAGCCACCGCTTTGGGATACTTGTTCAAAATCTCTGTCACGCTCCCGTCGTCCTGCCCCCATGCCCAAGGACCGTTGCACGTGTTCTTCATGTGGGGGTGCTGTATGTAGAAGAACGGCTTCTCCTCTGTCAGTCTCTTGGAGTTTTCTTTCAGGAACTCGTCCAGACCCGGTATGTTGTTGTCGTGCCAATGGGCTCCTATGAAGTAATAGCCCCTCACCTTCTTTATCCATATCGGGGAGTATTCCTCTTTAAAGTACTTCTTCCAGACCTTGGCAGGACGGTTGTATATACCATGCTTCTTTGCCTCATCGGCACCAACCTCCTTGATGACACTTTGCCATGTGGCAGCCGTCGCGTCGTGGTTTCCGTAGATGAACAGTTTCTCTACGTGCTTGCCGTCAATGCCTTTGTCCTTCGGAAACACCTTGTACCAAGCGTCCGCCACCACTTTCAACTCCGGTTCCAGTCCCCTGTCTGCCATGTCACCGGCTATAACCACGCCGGCAACTTTCTGGCGGCGGAAATATTCCAATGCGTGAATAAAAGTTGTGGCGGAGTCCTTTCCCCTAAGATGTATGTCGCTGAGGACACCTATCACCAGGTTGGGGTCGCCCAATGTCAGCAACTCCTCCGCTGTAGCGGTAGTACCCAGATACGCAGCTCCCGCTATCACTGTGGAACGTTGTATAAACTCTCGTCTGTTCATGTTGTACTTGTGTTTATTTTATTGTTTTCAATCACCTTTTTTCCTTTCTCACACTGCCGTCGGCATGGCGTATGATGTTGATGCCAGCCCCTGCCTTGGAGATGCGGCGGCCTTGCAGATCGTATATCATAGCCTCGCCGCCTTCCTGTTGTGTGTCCACTATGGCATCGGCCTCGTCATCCACGAATACTGCCCTCACTTTCAAAGGTTCTCCGCCGGTAAACTCTATATAGGCGGTGTATGCGTTGAGGAACGAGCCTTCCACTCCTTTTTTCAGACATCCGTCCGCATTCACCACCCCGTATCTCCCTGTCATGTCCGTCTTGGGTGTATAGTTGGACACCATCTTCCACTCGGAGGCGTTTATGCCCTTTGTGGCAAAGTGTTCCGCCGGTGTGGCAGCCTCCACAACTTTGTCTGTGAAGACTGGGGTCTCCACATCATTCCCAAGATGCAGGATGTACGGTTGGTTGGCTTCTATTGTTCCGTCCTCCACCTTGCTGAAGAAGAGTGAGTATCCGTCCTGTGCGTTGTAAGTTACGGTGGAGAGTTGCGCCACCCAGTTGCCGTCATCCGCACCTGCCAGTTCAGCCACAGTAGTGTTGAAGGGGAGTGCTATGGAGTTGTAACCGGCCTTGAGTGTGCGGTTGAGAGTGACCTTACTGTAATTGCTGTAGTAGATTACCGGCGATGCCGTAGGATAAAGAACCAGTTCCGAGTTGACGACGGTGAAGTACCGTGTCGCGCTTGCGCTGTTGTACTTATAGTTCCCTCCCTGAGTAGCGGTAACGGCTATGTTGGAGCCTACCGTCTTAGCCGTGAGCACTCCTGTGGATGCATCTGCCTCTATGGCATTG
Organism: Bacteroidaceae bacterium; assembly: GCA_963634425.1. Taxonomy (GTDB): domain Bacteria; phylum Bacteroidota; class Bacteroidia; order Bacteroidales; family Bacteroidaceae; genus Physcousia. Next base: position 39,954 of record CAVHCL010000036.1, on the reverse strand, counting down.
GCGTTACCGGACGAATAGGTGACGGCGAGTCCGCTGCTTGCCGTTGCCGTATTGGCGTTGAAAACGTCGCCGACCCTGAGAATAATATTTTCCGCACTTGGTTCGTTGTCCCAGGTGATTGTCTGGTCGTACTTGCTGACGGTCACCTTCACGCTCTTTGTCGTGCCAAGGTGGGTGTCGTTGGCATTTTGTGTCAGCGTCAACGTAGCCTCTCCCGCTCCTACAGCCGTAATGGAGTTGGTCTCGGCATCGTACGTGATGACACCTTCAGGAGAGACGGCACTGACAATATCCGCATCGCTGTTCTTGTCCTTATATACATTATTTACTACGTCGTCCACCTTTACGTCCTGCGCTCCTATCACCTCAAGGGTGTTGGCGTGCTTGGCGGCTGTGGCGGTGAGGGTTAGTGTGGCGGAATAGAACAAGTCCTGAATGGTGAGTTTAGCCTCATCCGTTCCCAACTGGTTGGGGGCTGGTGTATAAGTGACTGCGATGGTCTTCGTGCCGTCGCTGTTTTGTGCCGTCGTTATCTCTTCCGCACTCACGGCAAAGCGTGGATTGTTGCTGCTGATTTGTATGTTACCTCCGTTGGTGGTGCTGTAGCTCACGGAGACATTCGCCTGCGCCGTGCCGTCTGTATAGACAGTGCCAAGATTCGTCTTGTCAGAGGTGGCGCTAACGTATGTCTTACGGCTTACCTTTACGTTACGGATATATTTGTTCATGGTAGAGCCTGTATAGAGTTCAAAGCGGACATGTGTCACTCCGTCGGGCAAAGAAACAGAATAGCTCCTCCAGTCGTTTCCCACTGATATGGAAAACCATTTCTCTTTCCATGTGCTTCCGTTGTCCGTAGAATATTCGGCATAGAATCCGTCGTTACTTCCCATACTGTATTTCTTTGCTTCAAAAGACAATATGGCACCGGGATGGCCGTCCAAAGAATAAGTATGCAATGTTGACAGAGTCCACCCTGAGTATTCTGTTTCTTCGTTGACAATATACATCTCCACCTCATCCGTATTGTTTACACGCACGTAGAACTGTGCATAACCTTCATCGTACTTGTACGTTTCGGCTTGCGCTATCTCATAGATATCAGTTCCGGCGACGTTTCCTGCGGTGATGACATTGCCGCTCAGCGACGTGTAGTTGCCGCTCGTCCTGGTCACGCTGCACTCTGTTTCCGTATTCACTGACGAGTAGCTGAGTGTCGCGGTCGCTCCATACTTCAGTTTTATGGACGTTGTGCTGCCTCCGTTCAGTGTTACGGAGACCGGATTGCTTATCTTGCTTACCGTTATCGTGTATGTGGCGCTGGTGTATCCCTCATACTTGTCTGTCGCCGCCTGGGTGAATGTAATATTGGCAGTACCGGCATTGACGGCGGTAATCACACCGTCTGCGTATGCGATGACCTCGTCACCGCTGCTCACGCTTGAAGACAGAGTCTGGTCGGTGATGCTTGCCACTATAGGAGTCTCTTCGTTGTTCCTGCCGCTGATGTTCACATTGACAGTACCGTCCACAAAGGCGGTGAGCACTTCGGGAGTAACGCCCAAGGTGTTGGCTACCTTTTCAACCGTAATCACATAAGACCTCGTTACCGCCGCATGAGTATCCGTCTCCGGTTGGGTGAGCGTAACGGTGCTTTCCCCCACCTTATTGGCGGTAAGCGTGATGACGTTTCCTTCTTTGGCGATGGCCACGACATCGGGGTCAGAAGACACGTATCCGAACCCGTCGCCCTCGTCCTTCACTGTGATGGTATGTTGGTCTCCGACACAGACGGTGGAGTTGTCGCCTGGCAGGGTTGTGGTAAAACTCGTCTCTATCTTTTCTATGACATGGAAGACACGTTCTATGGAGCAAGGGGTGTATTCGTCGTTACCCTCCTGCGTGGCGGTGACGGTAACATCGTCGTTGGAGGGTATCACGCCCGTCACGTCACCGTCTTCGTTTACGCTGAGCACAGCATCGTTGCTGCTAGAATAAGTGACAGTCAGACCGCTGGTAGTAGTAGCCGTTGCCGCCCCTGCGACAGTAGTTCCCTGCACAACGTTCTTGTCAAAGGCTGAGGCGGTGAAAGTAAGAGTCTGGTTTTTCTTGAACCACGCATAAAGGGTAAGGTTCTTGGTAGAACCCACTTCCTCGTTGGTTATGTCTGGTGTATATGTAGCGTCGTCCGATGCCTTCTGTGTATGTCCGGCATCATAGTACCATCCCTGAAACGTACAATCATCATTAGGCGTAGCCGTAAATGTGGCTTGGGTAGAGGCACTCGTTTCCGTAGGTTCGCCCACAACGCTGTTCGCCACGGAAGCAGACACAGTACCGTGGTCGTATATCTTTTGGGCGGAGGCTGAGAAGTAATATACTTTTTGAGAAGAGCCTGTCACATTAAAACTGGCTTCCTTACCATTCATCTTGAGTGTCACAGTTCCGCTGTGGCTACCAGGAGTAGAAGACGTATATGTAACATTCACGGATGATGTGCCCGTTGCGCCGACGGTTGTCGGCGATACAGTGAAATGGCTGTCAGTACATGTGCCTGTGACCTGCTGATTGTATGTGGTATTATTAAAGGTAAACTGAGCCTCCTTTTCCCCTGTTGCATTTACACACTGCGCGCCGAAGTCAATGCTGGACGTAGTTGCTGTAATGTTGGTGGCACGTGTGACTTTAACATTTCGGATATGTCGTTTACCTGTTGCCCCTGTTTTTGCTTCTAAACGAATCTTTGTTGTATTTTCTGGTACATCAACTGTGAATGATTGCCAAGAGTCTCTGCTGTTAAATTCCAGCTTCTTTGCATCGACCCAATTTTTACCATCCGTTGAATACTGAATATAAGTATAATCCCCATTTCCAAATATTGATACCCTTGACCACTTTGCTTCAAAAGTTAATGTCTTAGCAGGATTGCCAGTCAAAGTATATTCATCCGTTTTATTCGGAGAAGTGAAAGACCTTTCTCCAGATACATCCAACACATAACTTGTACTTTCTCCCCATCCCCACACTTTCACTCCACTCCCGAGGATTGTCAGGAGTGTCAATATCAGAGTTCTGTATATCTGTGTTTGCTTCATTTCTCTTTTGTTTTTAGAGAGTCTAGAAGCTCTGGGGCTCTAGAGATTCTATGGGTTCTAGAAAATCTGGGGACTCTATAAGAACTAGAGCTTCAAGAAACTCTAGATTCCTTTGCGGGGCGTTAAACTCTCCGTTGTGTTCTCCGTCTCCTATTTCTATCAGCATGTCGGCGATGGCCTTGGCTGTGAGGTTCAGCGTATAGGTCTTGCCGGCTTCCACCGCTATGGAGCCGTTGAGACCGTCTGTCGGCATATCCGAGACATGAGAGCCTGCCTTGGCTGTGGCCTTTATGTTATATGCCATCTTGCCGTCTGCAGGTATCATCAGATATACAGTGCCACTGTTGTTTAGCGTCACGGTGCGGTCCGTACCGTCGTCAAACGTCACCTCTGTGAGGTCGTAGAGGTCTGAGAACGTCCCGTCCACACACAGCTTCACCTCGGCGTTCTTGGGACTGCCGAGGTCGATGCTTACCAGCACCACTTCCCCCACACCGAGAGTGAAAGAGGAAGATGTGCCGCTATAGTAAGCGGTGCCGTTGCCAGAAACGGCAGCCGCTCCATTGTCTGCGGAAAGCGTATATGTTCCCGCCGGTATGATGCTGCTGTACACATCCCCTTCCTTGGTGAACACAACCTCCCTGTCGTCCATGCCGTCCCCTTTAAGGGTAAAGGTATAGCCTGAGAAGTCGGTCAATGTCTGTCCGGCACGTGTGCCCACCTTCACGAAAGGCTCGGCTTCAGACATTCTGAGCACCACACGTCCTGAGGACTTCTCTGCATCGGGCACCACGTCCTCACTCTGGCACGAGAAGAGGAGTGCCGACATACCTGCCACGGAAAGGAAAGATGCGAGTCGCTTCATCAAAAAACTATATGTCTGTTAATCATTCCGTCTCTTCCGCACCGGTGGCTGCGTCGATGACTATCTCTTTATTTTCACCGGCACTGAAATCGTCATCATAAGTGATGGTGAGAGTTATCTTACCATTGTCGTTGGATGTGATGCTGATTCCATACTCGGTTGCAGCCACAGGAGCTTCTATCAACGTTCCAGTCACAGTCTTTGACTCGCTGTTGTATGTATAATTGACCGTATAAGTGATGGCAGTACCGGCGTAATAATACGCAGTCTGCTCAGACTTGCTAAAAGTGTATGTACGTGATTTATCGGACTGAGCGGCCACAATACTATTAATGGTAATTAGATTTTCCGTATTTGTCCATGTAGCCTTTACTCTACAGTTCTGTGCTTTGCCGCAAGCTACCGTCATTGCGTTGGCACCCTTTACGAGAGTTTTTTCTTCGCTTGTACCCTCGTAATAAGCGGCTCCGGCTCCTAACTCAGCAGCCATTGCGGTTGCCAAATCAGCATAGTTGGAAACCTTGACGGTAACTTTATCGTTCGCCTTGAACGTCAGTTCCCCCACCTTGTCTGCAGCGGTGGCGGCAGCAGACGTTCCATTTGTAGTAACTACAGCAGTCCACGCAGCCAAGTCTGAAACAGTATTTTCCGCCCTTGTCACTACGGAAATATTGTCGTTGTTGGACACGCTAAGGTCAATGGTGGCACGACCTGTACCGATGGTCTGGAACATATCCACTTCGTTGGTACAAGATGTGGCAGCCAATAGTGCACACATTGAAATGATAGTCTTCTTCATAATTGTAATCTTTGTTTGTATGTCTTCTGTTTTTGTTTTCATTCTATCTCTATCTCTGTCCTCACCGTCTGGAAGGTGTCGTCGTGGGTGATGGAGAGCCCTATGGAGCCTGTGTCTGTTGTCTCGCCCGGCTTTACGTTGATGTCCTTAGCCTTGGCAGGCTCCAGTTCCAACGTCTTCTCCGCCACCGTCTGTCCGTCCTTTTCCACCTTCATCTGCACCTGCAGCACCTCTCCCTGGCCGACATTGAAATATGCCGTGCGTGAAGACGATGTGGAAAGTGTCCTTGTGCCGCAAGTCAACGTCACGGTGCATCCCTCCACGCCATTTTCTATGTTCACCGCCACGGCGGCGTTAGCCACGCTGCATGTCACGCCCACCTTTGTGGTCTTGCCTACCTGTATGCCGAAGTTTTTGGAAAGCCCGCCGAACCTCTTTGCGCCCCATCCCTCGTTCATGGTCTCCGCATCTTCCTCGTCGATGTTCTCCACAAATACCCGGTAACCGTATCCGGCAGGGAATGTGAGATTGCCAAGATTGCCGAGCAACACTTGGCTGCTGACCAAGTCCTCTCCCTTGTACAGGGTGACGAGGAACAGATCCGCCTCCTCCTTGGTGATGGTTGTCGTGGACGACGACGCACGCGTGCCGCCCTGCAGCGTCACGGAGATGCTGCCGCAACCGCCGTCGGAGGGCGTAAGCTGCACATTCCTCTCACTGCATCCTGCCACCGACATCACGCATAAGCCGAGACAAAGGAGAAGCAGTGCGTTTATGGTCTTATACCTCAATGTCCTCATCTTCGTGTTCCGTATTGTCCGTAATGTCTATCTCTATACCGCCTGTGGAGAGGTCGGTGGAATAGATGTACTTGATGTTGTACAGTTTGCCCACTTCCACGTCGGGATATTCGACAAACGAGTGGCGCGATGTCTTGCCGTCCGTATTGGTAGCCTGCAACTGGTACTTGAAGCCCTCCGCGTCAACACTGAAATATGCCTTGCTTCCCTCTTCGTCCAATGCCACGGTACGTCCGCCGGACTCCAACGAAAAGGTCTTGGACGTGAAAAGCTGATTGAACAGCTCCGGCAAACTGAACGTGACGGCATAGTTGGTCATGGGAACCTTGTATGTGCAATACACCGTCTCGTCCTCCGCCACCGTCACCGTGGTGTCTCCGTAGTAGCATGCCTCCCCTGCGCCGTCGTTGGCTGTCTGCCACGTCGCTTGGTTGTCGGTGTATGCCTTTAGCGTGTAGAGCACACCTGCCTCAAGTTCTATTTTGTCTGGAGCCTTGCCGGCAGCATAGCGTCTGTAGAGTGTGCCGTCGGCAGCGTACAACTCCACCACAAGTTCCGGGTCTACCGCACGTGTGCCTACACGAGGCAGATACCCGGCACCGACACTGAGAGCCAGAGTCCCCGTGCCTGTCCCGGACACTGGAATACCGTCCTGCGAACAAGAGGCAAGCAACACAGCCGCCGACATATATATTATACTATAATGTATACGACTTTTCATTTTCCGTACTTGTATGTGAGTGAGTATATACGGCTGCAGGTCTGCCCCGAGCCGTAACTGTTGTTGGCCTTTGCCTCTGTGACAGAAGAACCCGTGGTGAACTGTGCCGTGTCGGCATAGAAGTGGTCTTTTGAGTTGAACATCCCGCCCGACGATTTCTCACTGAAGTAACTGTTGTCGCCAAAGGACAGCGTCAGCACCGTGGAGACTGTGGCGCCGTGCATCATCACGTCGTACGTGGCTTCTATCTTCACTCCTGCCGGAACAGCGAACTTGCCGCAGGTGATATACTGGGGTTGGGATGTGGTGTTCCTTCCCAGACGCACACATTGTTTGTTGTTGTTGCTGTCTCCCCAATCCACAGTACCGTATCCCGACCATGTGTCTTCAGTAGGAGGAGCCCAGCTTGCCGGGAGTCCTGTGATGTAGACATCGTGGCTGCCGGAGACACTTGTCTTGCCGAACGTAAGGCTTCCCACAAGGGCATAGCTGTTTAGCTGTGGGTTCTTGCCCTCCTGGCTCTTGAAACTGAACGCCATGCCGTCCTTGCCGCCGAGAACAGTAGCATCCGCCAAGGTTTCTCCGCCGAGAGTGACGTTCATGCTCTTGGTGTATTTACTGTTGTTCCAAAGCGAAGACGCAATGTTCACCTTTACAGAGGGGGCGTACACCGTATATGCGTCGCACTCGTTGGCGGCATCCACATCGCCAGCCAGATAGAGGCTGTGGGACGTGTAGGCAGAAGCCGTGACCTTGAGGTCGGGGGTTGCCACAGTAAAGGTGCGCGAGCCAGTCTTCAAAGACTCGCTCCCGTTCAACAGATAGAATGTGGCCTTATATTGTCCTGCCGTCATGTACACCCATCCGTCGGCATTGTCGGAATAGGCAGACACCAACTCTCCACTGCCCTCCACGGTACGGTATGTCACGTCGTCGTCCACGCCGGTCACTTCAGCCCTCCATGTCATGCCCGGATAGCTGTCGGTAAAGGTTATGTCCGTTCCCCTCAGGTTGCCGTTGCCGTCGTAGTTGTGTGCCGGCTTCACCTGCGGAATAGGCAGCCAGGAAAGGGGGATTGTCTCCTCCATAGTGGCTTCCTCCACCTCCACCTTGGAGATGTCTATCACCGTCGCACTCTCCGGGTCGGGCAGAGTAAGGGTTACTGTTACGTGGTCTGCGGCATTGAAGACAGAGGGGAATGTGCTCTCGCTGACATCGAGGCGTGTGCTCACCTTGCGTCCGTCGGATCGCAACGTTCCTGCGAACACGAGTTCCACACTACTCCCCGCACGGAAATAGACACTCCTCGACGAAGCATAATCCGGTATCTCCGCACTGTAGTCTCCTATATGCGCCTGCAGCGAATATGTCTCATAGAACTTGTCAAAACGCTCTTTCTCCGTATCGTCCCTTCCGAAACGTGCCGACAAGAGAGCGTTGGCCACCTTGCACGCGATATTTGCCTGCGCTACATCATCCTCCTCCACCGTCACGGACACGCTTCCGTGGTAATAGGGAACGTCAATGCCTATGGGCGGATTGTCGCCAAAAGTAGCCGACACTGTGTAGTCGCCTGTGGGAAGGGTGATGTCCGCATCGGAATAAGGACTGTCGTACACCTGCGTGCCGCCAGCGTTGGTTATTCCTATATGGAATCCCTCGGCTTCGGGCTTGCCAAGCTCCGACGGCGTGGCACGTGTGACCACGGCCGCCGCCACGCCTCCCAACCGCACACGAAGCGTGCCTGCCGACACCGGTTCAGGCTCTTCATTGCGACAGGAGGAGAGGACCAGCAACGCCAATGCCATAAATGCCGCGCACCTGTAATATAGTGACGATACTCTCATGTACAATGTCTGTTTCTGTTCGTTCATTCGTATAGCAACCGCATGTCATCCAACTGCAGCAGACTCTCGTCGCCTCCTATGAAGTAGTCGCCGTACTTGCTGCTCGAAGCCACCGCTATGATGTACTTGGGAACACGGTCGGTGTGCCTGTAGTTGAAGGTGAGGGTTTCGGTGGTCCACTCCGTCACGTTCTCCCCCTTTGTCATCTGTGCGTACGCTATCACGTTGTCATCGGTGGGATTGAAGAGTTGCAGTTCACTGGGACGTGTCTTTATCAGCAAGGGGTATGTGACACCCTCGTACGCCTGTTCGCTCTTGTCGCCTATCAAAGCCACATATACCTGGCACGAGTCCGATTTGCCGCGCAGTCCGTCGTATGTCTCCCGCGTGATGTACTTGCCGTAGTTGTCGTCCCACTTGCCTCCTCCTCTGTTTACGACTGAGGTCTTGTACTTGTAGTCAAACCGAACGCCTGTGGGGAAACTGTCGAAAGGCCGTCCGAAGCTGAGTACACCGTTTGTCCCGTCTGTCTTCAGATATTTCCCGGCGAAGATGTTTCCGGCAGCGAACTTGATGACGATGAACTTCGACTGAAGGTTGGCGTACGTGCGCTCTCCTTCGGTGCCGTATGTGCTGTTGCTCGCCCCCACCGTAGTGGCTCCGCGGTTGCCTGTGTCCCAATAGTCCGGCTCGCCTTCCGCCCAGGGGCAATAGAGAACCTGCTTGCCGTTGGCCTCCTTGTGCCAGTTGTCGAAGCTCCCGTTTTCCAGCTGCAGTGCCTTGGCGGTGCTGAACTCCACTACGGAAGACACGGCGTTGCCTACTCTGGCGCGGCACTCGTATGCCGTACCCGGCTCAAGCGGCCGGAGGTCGGCAGTGTACGACACGTCGCCGCACTCCACAAGGTCGCCGGACAACACCGTCCACTCCAGTGTTCCTGCCTTGCGGTATTCCACAGTAGGCTCCGTCCCGCTCTGTTTGTGTCCGCTGATGTGTGCCGACACGGCGTAGGGAAAAACTTCTGCCGTTACGCTCTGGCTCTCGTCGGCATTGTACACATACACGTACCAGTCTGTCGCCTCCTCGCTGCAGTATTCCTTCACGCTGTACTTGCGCCTCATCCTGAAGTCCTGCTCCGTGCCTGTAGGATCCGGGCTTACCGTGCCGTGTATTCCGCCGAGAGTGAACTTCTCCACCTTCACGTTTTTCAGGCTGTGACCCGACGAGACATACGCCACCACGTTATGGTTGACGGTGTCTATGACCACCTTGCCTACCTGTCCGTCGAACGCCACCTCGCGGTACACCACTTGACGCACATTCACCTGCCACCTATACCGCTGGTATGTGGACAGCACGAAAGTCTGGGGCGAGGAGAAGTCCACCACAGGATACGTCCCTCCGGAGGGTACGAAACTGCCCAAAGACTCCACACCTTGCCGTGTCTCCACACCTATGGCGGCACCGTTGGACACCTGCACATTCTTCAGCTCAATTTTGTCAATGGGGGTGCGGTCGTCCACACAAACCTCCACGGTACGCTTGTCCTTGTCTATCTGCGCCGCCGAAAAGGTTTCGCCGTCCGCACCACACTGTCCCACAACCTCAAAAGCCGTTATCTCCGACTTGACGAGAGGCAACGGCAGGTCGTCCTTGATGTCGCACGACACCAAGAGCAAGGCACAGGCTGTGCAGACTGAGTATATGCCTTTGGACAATGTCATAGATAGAATGTCATTCCTATGTTCACACTGAAGAGGTTGAACTTGAAGTTGGCGCCTCCGCTATTGCTTTTGCCGTACTCATACTCCGTAGCTCCCGGATGCAGGTTTTTGTAGTTGCCCCACTTATAGTCCACTCCCAACACTCCTATGGAAGCCTCCACGGCGGCGTAGTTGGTGATGAAGCAGCATACGCCCGGGGTAAATCCCAGTTGCAGCGTGTTCACCTTCTCGTACGTGCCGTCGAGTGTGTTGATGTCCTTGTCCTCGTCGCGCCGTCCGGTGCTGTTCTTGCCGCTGGCGTGCGCATAAGTGGCGCGCACCTCGCTGAAGAAGCCCATTATCTTGCTGCCGAAGAGCGACATATAGGTGCGCAAGAACACGCTGCCAGAGTGCTTGTGTTCAAGATAGTAGAGGTCTTCAAGGCTGATGTTGAAATCCTCTCCGAGGTCAATGTCGAGGTTGCCCAGATAGAAATAGTTGCGGCTGTAGTTGTAGCGCACACCTATCGCCATGTTGTTGGCCACGAAGTATCCCACAGCAGGCGACACGCTGAAGGTGTGTCCGTCCATGTTGAGGTCTTTCAGCACAAGGAGGTTCTGGTTGTCGTTGTCCCACGTCCTGTAGTTGAGGGTGGCTCCCATCATCCATATACCCTTTGGCACGAACACCGTGTTCATGGCTCCGCGGTCCACACGCTCTATGTGGCGTTTGTCCACAAGCCGTTCTTGGTAGGGGGGTCTTGTACGGTTCTTGGAACTCTTGCCTCCAGTCACCATCTCCTCGTACGTAGAACCGGAGACTGTCGTGTTTTCATTAATGTAATGTTGCGCCAATGCCGCCGCCGGCACGGAAGCCGACAGCAGCATCAACGCAAATACTCTTTTATGGAAATTATTCATTTATTTCACTATTGGTTCACCGTATTCGAATGAGAATTCGTCGAGAAGGAGCTTGGAAGAGTCACTTCCGTAGAAATAGTCACCCCAGTGGCTTGAAGAGCAGACGATAAGCATGTACTTGGGTTTCGTCACCAAGGAGTGGTATTTGAGGGGTATATTAAACTCTTTCCATCCCGAGTCGGAAGTGTACTGTGTAAGTTCTCCGTACGCCACCACACGCGAGTCGTTCTGCCAGTCGAACGTGGTACTCATCTCATAGCCGTCACTGTTGCTTGCGTTTGCCACCTTGAGACGCTCCGTGAGCAGTGCGCAGAATATCTGGCACTCGTCGCTCTCGCCCTTGCTGCGTACGCCGGACACGTCAGGCTTGTCACCGCGGTTGATAGACCCCGGACTGTACTTCATGTATCCCTTGAGAGCCGAAGGACGGGATGTGAACGGCACGCCCCACTTCAATTTGGCTCCGCTGGTGCCTATCAGTCCGTCGAAATCTCCGGTGAACAGACTTGCGGCGGCGAACTTGATAACCACATACATTGACTGCAATTGTGCCGAGGTTCCCTTGTATGCGCCGTCTGTGGTGCCTGTGGTGACATTGTACTTGTCTCCCATAAGCCCTGCCGAACCCTGGTTGCTGCTGCTCCAATAGCTGCTGCCCTGCGCATTGGGACTCCACACGTTACCGCTCTTGGTCCAGTTTTCAAAGCCGCTGTTTTCTATACTTTCCTGCGCCTCGGTGGAGAAAGCTATCTCGTTGCTGTTAACGGAGTTGTCAGTATCCTCGTAGTGCAGTCTGTAAGAATAGGCAGTTCCTGCAGAGAGTCCGCTGAGGCGATATGTGTACGTGTCGCCGTCTCCCTTTGTGAGAGATGACACCGGTACGTTTGTCCACTCTTCGGCATCCTGTCTCTTCCATTGCAGAGTCAGCCCGGACTCGACAAACGTCTCCGTCTTGGCAGTAACGCCACACGACAGGTCAGCAAAAGTGCTCCATGCGTTGGCGGTTTTTGTCTCCAACGCTATAGAACTCTTGCGCGGTATTTCCACATCGTATGTGTAAGACTGCGTGGCATCGTCAGTCTTAATGGTAATACCTCCCACAGAACCGCTGGAAGCCAGCTTGTAGTTGATGATGTAATGGTCGCGCGCCTTTACGTCCGTGATGTCATTGCTCATGGAGAAAGACTCGTCCTTCATGTTGGTCACTCCGAGGAAGAAGTTGAGGTCAGCCACTGGGAAGTAGGCAGCACCCACGGTGTTGAGGCTGAACACCTGCGGGCTCACTTCGCTGAGAGCCGATGTGACGACACACTTTGCACTCTTGAAATATGTGCGGAAATTGTCGTCGTACTTCACTGTAACCTTCACGTTGGCCTGCGTAAGCGTAAGGGTAGCCTTGGTCAATGTCTTTGCAGACACCGTAGCCTTGGTGGTGCCGGCATAATACGGTACTCCGAAGCCGGAGTTTGAGCCGTCCCATCCCGCAGACGAGCCTGTGATGGTGTATGTCCCGGGAGTAAGCACGAGGTTTCCCTTCAGCTTGTCGTCGTTCAAAGCATCCTCGCTCTCCAGCACCGTCTCCCCCGCACTGTTTGTTATCTTCAGAGCTATGGTCTTGGCATTATAATCCGTCGGCACAGAAGTCACGGCTCTTGTGTTGGTGGAAACCAATGTGGAGACATCCAGTTTCAGATAGCCGTTCTCTCGGGTCAAAGCCTCATCAACCATGTCGTTGGAACACGAGACGGCGAAAAGCGTGAGACATACGACCGACAATATTGAATATATCTTTTTCATCATTGTGTATCTGCTTTGTTGTTTGTAAATGTTGTCACGTTGGCGTTCACTGGATGGTAATCTTCAATTTACCGTCCTTCGTATCGCCGTTCAGATCCGTTACCACAAGGTTGAAAGTGTGCTCTCCCTGAAGCACCTGTAGGAAACCGAAGAAGTTGCCGATAGGGAACGTGTATTCCGTGTCGCCCTCAGACGGAACACTGAGAGACTGACCGAGGTCGTTGAAGAGGGCCACCACCGACTGGTTGCCTACTATCTCCGCTCCGTTCACGAAATCCACACCGTACTGCTGGGTAAGGTCATTGAGGGAAGATACCATCTCTTCGCTTGTGGACACGATGCTCACCTTTATGCTCTTCAGTCCGGCGGTGGCAGCTATGTACGTGTCCCCGAGAGACGGGTCTACATCGGCAGCACCGAAAGCCGGGAACGCTATGTCCGCAGGCAGGTCGAGAGTGATGTCTTCGTCGCCTGGCTCTGGAGTCGGATCTGGAGTCGGGTCTGGAGTCGGGTCTACATCGGAATTGTCCACCACGTTTATGATTATATTCTCGTTGGTCTCAATGAATGTCACGTCTGCGTTAATGGTGACTTTGGAGACGTTGCCCTCTGTGTTCTCTGTGGGTTTGAAGTTAAGCTTTATGGCATCGCCGCCGCAGAAGTTTGGTCTGTCGTCGTCGTAACTCTCGTCAGCCTGGTCTTTGGTAAGTGTGTAGCGCGCAGCTATAGTGGAGCCCTCGGCTGTGGTGCCGCGGAAGTTGACAGTAAACTCCTTGACGCCGTCCTCGCCGAAGTACCAGTAAACGGAGTTGGAGCTGTCGTGGGTGAACGACAACACCGTCTCGCTGCCGTCGCTGACAGTTATCTCCCATGAAGAGAAGACGCTTTTGAAATCGTCGTCGTAGCTGACAGCCACTATGCTGTTTTGCATCTTGCATATAACCTCCACGTTGGACGTTACATCTTTTATTATCTCCACGTCCTCCTCGCCGGAGAAGTAAGCCTCGTTCATCTTCTTACGGATGGCACCGGGAGTGTGGCTCTGCACCACATAGTTGCCCACGGCAAGTTTTATGCTGGAAGGAACCTCCGCCACCGTGTTGTATGAATAAACCAGCTTGCCGCTCTCGTCAAGTATCACCACGGGGAAGTCGTCCACGTCAGTCAGAGCCTTTGTCTTGGGCTTTGCCGCATCCACGGCCAGCTGCATGGTGCCGTAAACCCCGTCCGCAAATTTGGCATCCAGTTCTTCGTTGGTACAGGAAGAGAAAGCAGCCAGTCCCATTGCTCCTGCAAGGAGCGTATTGTATAGCTTCATATTTTCGTCTCGTTTATATGTGTATGTTTGTATGATGTGTCTTACGTCCGCGCCGTCAAATCCATGTCACAGGCACAGGCCATTCTATGTTCTTGTCGTTGGTGCTTTCGTCTATCGTGATAACGATTGTCACTTTCCCCTCGGTAGTGGGTGTATAGTTAGGCGTAATGGTCAACTTGTGTGCCTTGTTGCGCTCCAGCGTTATGGTGCCTTTCACTACGCCTTGTTTGGATGTGCTGCCGTCGGCGTTCTTGCTAAGATAATCGTCCTTGACGGTAAGGTTTATGGTGTACTGCAAGGTCTCGCCGCTTTCCTTAAGGGCTACGTACCACGGTTCCGTGTCGTCCTTCGCCCATGTGCAGGTGTTTGTTCCCATGGCTTCTGTACCGGCGTACGTTACACTGTATTCGTCAAAATATGTGGACATCACGTCTGCAAAAGCCACGCTCAGTTTGCCGCACGTAGGAGTGCAGTTCACGTTCACCTCCTCGTCCTTGCCGGCCTTTATGGTGAATGTGGTGCTGCCTGTCACCAGGAACTCGTCGCGCGAGAAAGCGTGTTCATTACCGCAGGAGGCCTCTATCCTGTAGGAGCCCATATCCAGCTTCTTGGGCAATTGGCTGCCCAACTCGCTGTATTTGCACGACAACAGTTCATTCCCGTCGGAAGCTCTTACCAACTTGACACTGTAGTTGTCGGCATTCCTGTAAAAGTCCTCGCTAAGGGAGCGTGTGTTAGCTTCAAACTTTGCATCGGCATTCAAGTTGAACGAGACACTTCCATACCCAGTCTCGGAAGTGGGGGTGAGACTGATGTCGTGCTCGTCAGAGAAACATGAACACAGCACCGGCATCGCCGCCGCTGTCATGCACATCAAGATTTTGTTCACTTTCATTTTTTCTTTTATATTTTTTTCTTAGTTAAGTCAATGGCATTGTTGTCGCCACATTATGGTTTACGGACGCAAAGTTACGTGTTTTTGTGCAATTATCTGAAATTGATTTGGTATAAACGCCGCTATTACCGTAAAAGTTACGGTAAAATACCGATATTTCCGCACTCTGCCGCACAAACGTCCCCTTAAGAAACACCACATGAACGCAAATGTCATTTTTTCTTTGTACCTTTGCGGCATCTTAGCGGAACGCTATGTAGATATTCACCTGTTGTTATAAAGTATAAAGATTGTATCCATCTATGACTGTCACACTTGTTACCCTGGCTGTAGCGGCCATTCTGTTTGCATCCAACAAAATACGCCCCGACATAGTGGCGTTGTGCGCTGTAATCACACTTCTGATGTTCAACATCCTGACTCCGGCGGAAGCCTTGGCGGGCTTCTCCAGTCCCGTGGTGATAATGATGGCAGGACTGTTCATTGTGGGAGGCGGCATCCTCAAGACAGGGCTTGCCAAGATTATAGGCTCCAAGCTGATGGGGCTGGCAGGCGACTCGGAGACAAAGCTCTTCCTTTTGGTGGTGCTCGCCACCTCGGGCATAGGAGCCTTTGTAAGCAACACGGGCACCGTGGCACTGATGCTGCCCATAATAGTATCCATGGCCTCTGGCTCGGGGATGAACGTCAGACGCCTGCTGATGCCGCTGGCTTTCTCCAGTTCCATGGGCGGAATGCTCACGCTCATCGGTACGCCCCCCAACCTCGTCATCGACGAGACCCTTCAGGAAATGGGATACGGCAAGTTGTCGTTCTTCTCGTTCTTCCCTGTAGGAATGGTGTGCATAGTGGTAGGCATAGCCGTGCTGATGCCGCTCACGAAATATGTCTTCGGCAGGGAAAAGGTCAAAGACAACGAGTCGGCACAAAAGAGCAAGTCGCTGCATTCACTGATAAGCGAATACAACCTCGCCGACAACGTGTCGCGCTGCAAAGTGGGACGCGACTCCAATGCGGCGGGGCGCACCATAGGCGAACTGGACATAAGGCAACGCTATGGACTCACAGTGCTGGAAGTGAGGAAAGAACACCGCAACAGGCGCAGCGTGATGCGCGACATCACGCAGAGCATGGCCACGCCGGATGTCCGCATCAAGGAGGGAGACATCATATACGTGTCCGGCCCGCTGGAACAGACTGCCCGCTTTGCCAAAGACCACTCGCTCACCGTGGAATACAACACCGGGAGCATGGAATTCTACGACATAGGCATTGCCGAGATAGTGCTGCTCAAGGAGTCGAAATTCGTGGGACGCAAGCTCTCCGAGTCGGGCTTCAGGTCTAAGTTCAGCATCAACGTGCTGGCGGTGCGCAGGGGCAAGGAATACATCAACGAGGGACTTGCCGACCTCCGTATGCAGAGCGGCGACGTGCTGTTGGTGCAAGGCACATGGAGCAACATAGGACGAATGTCCAACGACGAGGAACACTGGGTGGTGCTGGGACAGCCTCTGCGCGAAGCCGGCAAGGTGACACTCGACTACAAGTCGCCTCTTGCCGCCATCATCATGGCAGGCATGGTGGCGATGATGGTGTTCGACTTCATTCCCGTGGCTCCCGTCACCGCAGTACTCACCGCAGCCGTGCTGATGATACTCACAGGATGCTTCCGCAGTGCGGAGGCGGCGTACAAGACCATCAACTGGGAGAGCATAGTGCTGATAGCCGCCATGTTGCCTATGTCCACGGCGCTGGAGAAGACTGGAGCCTCGCGCATGGTTTCGGAGTATCTGGTGAGCAGCATCGGAAGCATGGGACCCACCGCACTGCTTGCCGGCATCTATTTCACCACATCGTTGCTCACCATGTTCCTGTCCAACACCGCCACCGCCGTGCTGATGGCACCCATAGCCTTCGCCACGTCAATATCGGCAGGCGTAAGCCCGATGCCCATGCTCTTCGCCGTGGCAGTAGCGGCAAGCATGTGTTTTGCCTCGCCTTTCTCCACTCCGCCCAACGCCTTGGTGATGAAAGCCGGACGCTACACATTCATGGACTACGTAAAGGTAGGGCTTCCGCTGCAGGTGATTTTGGGAATAGTAATGACTGTGGTGCTGCCCATTATATTTCCTTTTTAGAGAGTAACTAGAAAACCTAGAAAACCTAGAGCCAATATAAAACTTGCGCCCTCCCGGAAATTCCGGGAGGGCGCATTCTTATCAGAGTTCTCTGTCCGTTACTTGACGAGAACCTTCACACCGTTGATGATGTAGATGCCTGTGCCGAGACCCTTCATGTCGTTAAGAGTTCCGTTGGCACGTACCAGCTTACCGTCGGCAGTGTAGATGTTTCCGCTCTTGCTGACGTTCACCAATGTGTTCTGGATGCCTGTGGGATCGTCGAGGACGATGTTAAGAGCGTGCTCGCTGTCTACTTTGGCGCAAGCGTCGAAGTCGAGATATGCGCTGTTGGCAGCTACGGTAGCTCCAGCCTCATCCTCTACAGTCTTTATCAGGTTCTTCTCGAACGTGCAAACGCCAGAGTTCACCTTGGTAGACTTGAGAGTACCTATAAGTCCGTTATCAACACCTTCCTCAAAATTGAATGTCGTGCTGATGGTAAATATTATAGGATCTTTCACTGCGGGAACCTCTTCCGTTCCTTCCACATAGTCTTCGGGGGCACCGTTGATGTAAAGGACAGGCTGTCCGGCCTTGACCTTCTCAGCCTCATCGAGTGCGAGGTAAACAGTCTGGTCCTCCCCCGTGTAGATACCAGCCACGGAGTAGACCTTGCCTTCGGTCTCGCTTGTGATAAGGTCTACAGGATAGCACCAAGCATTGATTTCGCCATACTGGAGATCTTTAGTGAATGCGAAGTCTGTCTGTTCGTTGCTTGACTCCACTTCCTCAATCATCAATCCGGAGTTGCTGCCCACACTGTTGTCGTTCCAAGTCACGAGCTGGTGGTTGGTCTTCTGGATATGCAGGTAAGAGCAGTATGTGCCGTCGAAGTTGTCCACACGGAGAGTGTTCTCGCCATAACCTATAGCCGCGGGCTCCACGAACGACGGCATAAGCTCCATCGTGACATCGGCGTTGTTCTTTGCCTTGGCGTTCACGAAGAGACCTGTGGCTCTGTTCTGGAGAGCGAAGCGTGTGACTTTGGCAGGAGATGCGGGAACAACCTTGTGTTCGCCGGCGTTAATCTCTGCCTGAAGAGCGTTGTATGCTTCGGCAAGAGCAGTGAAGTCCGCAACGGTGAAGTCCTTGAAGACAACCTTGTTGGCCTCAGCCAAAGCTGCCTGAAGAGCTTTTGCGGTCTCCGACTCGCCTGTCACTGTGACGGGGTATATCTGGAACTCGCTGAGGTGGAAGTACTTGCCCACATTGCCGAACGGATCGTACTCAGTGTCGTCGCTGTTCCTGGCTGTCATGATGAAGCGCAGGTTCGTGTATTCGCCGTCAACGTATACTGGGGTGGAAGAGATGGATTCGCCTGTTCTGCTGAACGGCAATTCCACGTAACCAACATTCTCCCATGTCTCGCCGTCGTTGCTGCCGGTGATGTACATACGTGTGATGTCGCCATTGGTGGTGTTGCTACGTCTTGACACGTTCACCTTTATGGCACCGGACACTGGAGTGTCAAAGCTTACCTGCAGATAGTGGGGAGCGTCGTTAACCTTTCCGTGCCAGTCGCTGTGCCAGAATGTGGCAACATCATTGTCAATGAGACTCTCCATATACTTGCCCTCTTGCTCGTCGCTTGCGTTGCTTGACAACTGTGAGGCTTTGGTGATGAGAGCGTCGCCTACAGAGTATGTGGCGGACATCTCCAAAGCCAGCTGGCTTCTGTTCTTGAGTTTATTCAGGTCGTCAATCACAGGCAGAGAGTGGTTCAGTTCCACGAAGCGGAACATAGCGGCTTCCGGCCTTTCCTCCAGCATAGCTTCGTCAAGAGCGCAGAAGGTGACTCCCTCGCGGATGTCTTCCTCCGGTGCGGGATAATAGTCATATTGCTCAGAATCCTCTATTTTGTCGAACTTGGCTATAGTGACATAGTTGTCGAAGACGGGAGTGGCCACAGAGGAACCGGCTACGTCAATGACGTTGTTCTTTGTCCAGCCGGTAGCGTCGTAGAGTTCCTCAGGCGCGAACTTGATGTTGTACCAGGTGTCTGTCTTGGGCTTGTTGGCGGATGACAGATAGTTGTCCGCAGCGAGCTGGATGGCAGCCTTGTAGTAATCTATCTTGGCCTTGGTGTAACGTCCGGCGTCGTTGTAGTCGCTAATTTCCTTGTAGAGGTTGTTGAACGTCTCGTATGCGGTCAGGTCGCTCCACTGTCCGGGATTGGTGCCTTCCACCATACCCTTTGTGTATCCGATGTAATTGGCAATGATGTTGCGCAGATCTGTCGGGTCTACTATACCAGCCTTGAATGCCTCGTACGCCTCCATAAGGGCTTCGTACATTGCGTAGGTGATGTCGGCATCCTCGGTGGCGACATTCTCGTTGTAGAGAGCCTCCAAGTTGGTGGCCAACTCACCGAGAGCAGCAAACTGGGAGTTGGGATTGTCCTCCAGTCTGTAAATCTGAAGTTCCGCAGAATGCCAGATTCCGTTCTTGGATGCATAGACGCGTACATAAGAATAAGGAGTGTCGCCAGCGTCAAATGTAGGAGTGGTGAACTCGCCTCCGCTGTAAACGTTGCCCAAAGCCTGCACGGTAATGGTAGTCCAAAGGCTGTCCTCAGCCTCAGGGTCGTTGGAGCCCTTCAGTGTGAATTCCGTGGGGTGGTTATCGGCGGTAGCACGACGCTTGACATAGATTTTAGTATCTCCTGTCATACCCTCCATACCTGAAATCTGTATATAGTGCGAGCCGACCTCCACTGAGCCTACAGACCAAACGCTGTGCCAGAATGTGGCGGGATCGCCGTCTATGAGAACACCGTTGGCGAGATATCCGCCGTCCTCCGAACCAAAGTCGTTCTGGCTGAACGGAGAGGTCATCTGGTCGCCCGATGTCACCAGAGGTATACGTGTCTTGTCCTTGGCTGTCTCTATGGCTTCAGCCACAGTAGTGCGCAGGGCGGCGTTGGATGCCACAAGCTTGTCGTGGTTCTTGACAGGCTCAAAGGCCTCTATCAGCTCTGCCACTTCCTCTTCGCTCACAGGCTCCAGATACCACTCGCTGGTACCCTTGTCACTGTCATATGGAGACCCCATGTCGAACGTGCCTTTCCAAGTGGTGAGAGGATTGTCTTCCACTTGCGTGCCTTTGTTGTGATTCAGCTGGTGGAAATAGCCTTCCGAGCTGCGCTCCCAACTTGCCGCACGTATGTAAACGACGGTCTTGCCGTCTTCGTTCGTGCCTGCATAGTCAAACGCCATCTTCACATTGCCGGCTGGGTCAAGCCTGACGTTTCCTGACTCTACTACGGAGAAGCTGGCTTCCATACCCACATTGAACATATCGATGGTGCTGTCGGAGTTTTGTGTCAACTTCCACACATAGTTGGCCATGTCTTCCTTCAACGTTCCCCACATACCCTTGTAGTCTACGCTGCTGAAAATGGCCTTGTTCACATAAGTTGTCTCGGTGATTGGGTTGTTGTCATCGTCCACGTCGCCGGTCTCCACTGACTGCTTGTAGGGGAGGTTGGCTATGATACGGTAGTATCCGTCTGCCGGAAGCTGATAGAGGATTTCGCTCTTCCAGAACGCCGTGAACAGAGAGTCCACCTTGTCGCTGAAAGCGTTTGCCTCTTCCATAGAGGAGGGGAAGTCCTCCGAAGCCTCTGGCTCTGCAACCCAAGAGTCGACTTTTTCGAGAGCATCAAGAATCTTGTCGGCAGTCTCGGTGTCTGAAAACTGTCCTAACTCCGTCCCCACCTTGAGGACTTCGTAGCCGCCGTAGTAGTAAATGTCATACTTGGCAAGAATCTTGTCGAGGATGTTGACCACGAGGTCTGACATTGACGGGTTGTACAGTTCAAACTCCGCAGTATGGAAGTAGATGGGACTTGCCGCATTGTTGGTGACGCGGAAATACAGATAAGGCTTGGAGATGGGGCAAGGTTCTGAAAGCACTTCAGCCTTGGCCTCTGCATTGCCAAGTTCCCATTCGGCAAGGTCTTCCCATGTTTCGCCGTCTTCACTGGCGGAGAGTTTCGCCTTTGTAAGATGGCAGTCGGTATCAGAGTTATCCCTGCGCTGCAGATACATCACGATGTAACCGTCCTGTACGGAGTTCATCAACTCCACTTGGAGATAATGCGGGTCTTTGACTTTGCCGTGCCAGTCGCTGTGCCAAAACGTGCTGACGGAGCCGTCAATCAGAACACCGAGGTCAGTTCCCTCACTTTCGTCCGACGCGTTGCTGCTCAACTGGGACACATCCGTAATCAACGGATCGCCCAACCCTTGCACAAAAGCCGATGACGTCTGGGCAAAAGCTCCAAAACTGAAGCACTGCAGCAGCAGTGCCGACAGTAAGAAATAATACTTTCTCATAGGTTTTGTTAATTGATTAATGTTGTTGGTAAAATTT
>CAVHCL010000036.1:0-18630 GCA_963634425.1 Bacteroidaceae bacterium | reverse complement strand
GTAAAATTTTGTTTTGTGTGTTTTCGAAGACCTAAGCCTCGTTACTCATTCGCCCCAAAGATACTTTATTTTGGACGAACCGAGAAAGAAATCGTCATATTTTTGTAACATTTTTTGCCATTAAGTGTTTTTTGTCGGTCTGTACCCCCTAAAAAGCCACACCGACACGCCGTGTATTGTGTCCAAGATATTCCTGCTACGCATTTTTGCCTGGCTTAACTTTTTTTTATCGTTTTGTTTTCCGCATTTTGTGGCAAATCCTTACCTTTGTGCCACCGTCAACAGTACATAGAGAACAATAATTAAAGCACAAAAAAAACAACTAATTCATCAGTCATTATGGAAAAGACAATAAAAGACCTCGCCCCAAAGGCAATATGGAACAACTTCTACTTGTTGACACAGATACCGCGTCCCAGCGGACACCTTGACAAGGTGCGGCAGTTTCTGCTGTCGTGGGCAAAAGAGCACGGAGTGGAAGCGTGGCAAGACAACGCCGGGAACATAGTGATGCGCAAGCCAGCCACACCCGGCAGGGAAGGACGCAGAACCGCCGTGCTGCAAGCCCACATGGACATGGTGCCGCAGAAGACAGACAAAAGCGGACACAACTTTGAGACAGACCCAATAGAGACGTGGATAGACGGCGAATGGGTGAAAGCCAAGGACACCACCCTCGGCTCAGACGACGGTATGGGAGTGGCAGCCATAATGGCAGTGATGGAAAGCACGGACTTGGAACACGGTCCTCTGGAGGCTCTCATCACGGCAGACGAGGAGACCTGCATGTACGGTGTCAACAACCTCTCGGCAGACACTCTGAAGGGCGACATTCTGCTGAACCTTGACAACGAGACAATGGGCGAGTTCGTCATAGGCTCGGCTGGCGGTGTCAACATAACTGCAAGCATGGAATACAAGGAGACTGTGCCCGAAGAGGGCGATGTGGCAGTAAGGCTGACTCTGGAGAACCTGCGCGGCGGACACAGCGGACTGGAAATAAACGAGGGGCGCGCCAACGCCAACAAACTGATGGCACGTCTGGTGCGCCAGGCGATAATAGACGACGAGGCGCGTCTGTGCTCATGGAACGGAGGCAATATGCGCAACGCCATACCGCGTACAGCGACAACAGTGCTGACTGTGCCGGCCGAGAATGTGGACGACCTGCTGGACCTTGCCAAATACTGCCAAGAGACATTCGCCGACGAATACAAAGGCATAGAGAACGGCATGGCCATACATGCCGAGACTGTGGACTTGCCGGAGGGGCAGGTGCCTGTGGAGATACAAGACAACCTTGTGGATGCCATCATGGCGTGCCACGACGGAGTGCTGCGCCACATACCGTCCATACCCACGGTAGTGGAGACCAGCAGCAACTTGGGCATTGTGGACATAGGCGGCGGCAAAGCCACCATATTGATATTGGCGCGCAGCAGCAACGAGACCATGATGGAATATCTGCAGGAGATGCAGGAATGCTGTTTCTCCATGGCGGGCATGAAGGTGGAATACAGTGGACAGTATGGAGCATGGCAACCCA
Source organism: Bacteroidaceae bacterium (assembly GCA_963634425.1). Taxonomy (GTDB): domain Bacteria; phylum Bacteroidota; class Bacteroidia; order Bacteroidales; family Bacteroidaceae; genus Physcousia. Next base: position 17,084 of record CAVHCL010000036.1, on the reverse strand, counting down.
ACTTTGACAGCCCCATCGCCGCCACCATGGTGGACGTGTACAGGAAAACCTTCGGCGAAGAAGCCGAGGTGCAGGTCTGCCACGCCGGTCTGGAATGCAGCATCATAGGTGGTGTGTATCCAAACATGGATCTCGTGAGCTTCGGCCCCACACTGAGAAGTCCGCATACTCCGGATGAAAGATGCCTCATACCTTCGGTGGAGAAGTTTTGGGTATTCCTGAAAGCTCTGCTTAGAGAGATATAATATTTTTTCGGTCAACACATAAAAAGTACAGAAACACCTAAGCCATGTACATTCTCCGTCTTCTTGTCTCCGTCTCTGCCATCACAGTCTGCACACTCGCCGCTAACGCGGGACGCGACAACAGCGACAGGCACAGTTGCCGCCATCTCGTAGCTCTCCTGTCACAGGCAAAAGAGAAGTGCGAAGTGAACCCCGACTCCTTACACACATACATAAGACTGTTGCGCAAGGAAGTGGAGACTCTGACAGACAGTGCGTCAAAGGCTGTCTATCAAGCCACACTCGCACACCTGCTGATGCGGAACTCGTGGTTGGCACAGACAGGCAAGAGGGAGACGGAAAGCCCGAAAGACAGCACCGAGGAGTGGAGCCAAGAAGAGCTTTGCACATACGCCGCAAGCCTCTACCGCAGCTCCCTCGCACAGATGGAGGCTCTCTTCTGTTTGCCGTCCAAAGCATGGCTGCCACTGACAAACAGAGGCAAGGACGAGAAAGTGTTCGGCGGCGGCATGCTGCCCATTGTGTGGAAAGCCATGGAGCAGGACTTCACGCAGCACGAACGCCGACAATACTCTCTGCCAGCGTATGCCGCCATGATAAGCATGTACGAGAGACACGGACTGGAAGAGGCCGCCATGCTGACGGCACTCGACTCCATAAACGCCGTGGAGTGGGACAAGCGCGAGACGGAGTACCGCACCCTGATAGACAAATACGGCCATCTGGAGGCCTCCGACATTGTTTACACCCGGCTTGCGGCCGTGCTTGACAAAGAGAAGCAGGTGGCTCTGCTGAGGGAGGCTCTTGAGAGACACAAGGACTCCAAAGCCATCCGCAACGCATTGAACAGTGCCTTGCAACCGGTGCTGACATACCGTCTGCCGCGCATCTGCTGCCCAGGAAAGGAATACAACATCCAGTTCAGCGTGGCGAATATGGAAAACATGACTGTAACCGTGTACAAGATGGACAACGGGTTCAAGCCCACAGACGGCAAGCCTCTGCATGCCCAGGTGAAACGTGCCGGAAAGGTGGTGCAACGACTCCACCACACCTTAGGACAACACCCTGCCGAACAGTTGTTGTGCGACACTTTGCCGTGGAAAGCACCCGAACCAGGGACATACGCCATGACCGTGGACGGAAAGGCCGGGCTGAAAACGGACAAAGGCTCCGCTCCGGAGACACACCTGTTCTATGTGTCGCGCTTAGGACGCATCGTACATACACTGCCGGACGGTAAAACACGGGTGATGGTGGTGGATGCCATGAGCGGTAAACCTCAGCCTGGCGTAAACGTGAAGGTTGAACGCAGACGCGACAACGGAGAGTACACCTTGCTGAAAGATGGTGTCACCGACAATAGAGGGATTGTGCAATATCATAGCGACAAAAGCAACAGGGTGCGCATCGGCATTTTCAAGGACGACGACTGCGCATGGCTGGATGCTGCCGACGACACAAGCATCTACCTGCCGTATAACCGCCCGCAACAGGGCGAAGAAACCAACGAGACGCGCATCTTCACAGACAGAAGCATATACCGTCCCGGACAAACCGTACACATAGCGGCTCTGGCATACAGCAGACGCGGAGACGAAGCGAAGGTGAGGGAAGGGCAAGTGCTGAAACTGTCCATGACGGACACGAAACGCCACAAGATACACAAGAGTTCCCCCAAGACCGACGACTTCGGCATGGCTTCCGACTCGTTGACACTCCCCGCTGACGCCAGACCCGGCACATACCTGATATGCGTAGACGGACAGACGACAAGCATAAGGGTGGAAGAATACAGACGGCCTACCTTCATGGTGAAGACAGACGAAGTGCCTGCCGCCTCTTTCCCTATGGACACGTTATCCCTGACAGGCAAGGCGCAGACATACAACGGTATGCCTGTGGCAGGCGCACGGGTGACGGGCAAAGCCACGTTCAGCGGAAGTCTGTGGAAATGCCGCACGGCTGCCGCCTCAGTAAAACTGGACACCCTGACCACCGACACGGAAGGCAGGTTCACTGTGAAAGTCCCTCTGGAAGAGGGTATGCGCTTCATCAAGACTACAGGCACAAGGGTGACTGTCCGTCTTGACGTGCTGGCCAGGACAGGAGAGACACAACAAGGCGAGGCATACGTATCCCTATGCTCACGTCCGTTCGTGCTCACAGGGGAGATACCAAGCCTGCAGGACAGGAACGCCCCACGGCCATGGAGCTTTACCTTGCTTTCCGGTACCGGCACACCAATAGACGGCGAGGTGACGTGCCGCATAATGACGGACGGCAAGGAAGCCGCCATGTTCCCTGTCCAAGCAGGGACGGGAGTCGTCCCAAAAGGTCTCGCCGCCCTGCCGTCGGGCGACTACGAAGTGAAAGCGGAATACACTAATGGAACGGACACCGCACGTTGGGAGTCGAGTTTCTCCCTCATCTCCATAGACGACAGGCACCTCTACGGCAAACAAGTCTTGCGCATATACGCTCCTACGGACACGTTCTCCACCGAGCGTCCTGCCGCTTTCCTCATAGGCACCACCTTGAAAGACTCTTGGGTATACTGCACCGTGACAAGCGGCAAGACTACTGTGTCGGACACTCTGATGTGCCTCAGCGACACGGCTTTCGTATGGACAATCCCATACAGAGAGGAATATGGGGACGGGGTGGCAGTAAGTGCCTGTCTGATGCACAACGGAGAGATGCACTATGCGTCGCAGGCTTTCTACAAGGCCAAGCCCGACGACAAGCTGAAAATGGAATGGGAGACTTTCCGCGACATTTCATCTCCGGGAAAGTGCGAGCTATGGACTATGAGACTGTATATGCCTGACGGAACACCGGCACGCGCCAACGTGGTGCTGAGTATGTACGATGCCTCCTTGGACGCATTGCGGAAACACGAGATAAGCCTTCGACTGTTTTACCCACGCTTTGTGCCGTTCGCGCGTTATATGGAGAACGGAGCGTTCCACCCCAGCAGATGGCTCTGGTGTCTGAACCTCCAACCCAAGATGTACAACTGGAGGGAGAAAACGTTCTCTGTCTTCAACCCTTACTACTTTTACTTTGACACACAGGCATACGAAACTTCCGCCCGCCCTCTGCGTAGAGGGCAACAGCTCCTTGTCAGAGGGACCAAAGGCGCGTATGCGAGAAACGAGCTTCAGCTGGCAAACACCGACATGTTGATGGGCAAGGTGGCAGGTTTGCCGGCAGATGCCGTTTCCGAAGAAGCCCCCGCCGGGGAAGACGGCTTGAGCGACGTAGCCGTGCGAGGCTCCAAGGACATAGCATTCTCGTCTCTGGCGTTCTTCATGCCCACCATACGCACCGACGGCAACGGCTCGGCATCTGTCTCTTTCAGTATGCCGGAAAGCCTCACAGGATGGCATCTGACAGGTTTTGCGCACACCAAGGATATGATGTCCGCAGGAATAGACGAGACGATAGTGGCACGGAAAGAACTGACAGCCACACTCTATTTGCCGAGGTTTGTCCGTCAGGGGGACTCTTTCTCGTTCACCGCCTCCATACGCAACACATCGGACAAAGCCCAAAAGGGGACTGCCATATGCACATTGGCGGATGCCGCCACGAACAAGGTGCTGATGAGAAAAGATATGCACTTCTCTTTGGAAACTGGAGCGGACACTGTGTACACATTATTGTACAAAGTACCTGCCGAGACCAAGTCTGTGGTGGCTGTATGGAAAGCGAAAGGAAGCGACTTCTCCGACGGAGAACAACGGACGATACCCGTGTTGTCGGACAAAGAGGAAGTGACGGAGACTAAAGTGTTCGCACTGAGGAAACCCGGAACCACACACATCACACTCTCTTCCCTCTTCGGCAACGACAGCCCTTCCGCCACCGACCGTTCCATCACAGTGGAATATGCGGCACATCCTGTCTGGTTTGCCCTCAAATCATTGCCCCATCTGTTTACGCCCTCACACAATGATGCCCTTTCGCTTTGTGCGGCATACTATGCCACCACATTGGCTCAGCACATCACCTCCAAGGCAGACAACACCGAATGGCTTGCAGACTCCCTGCACTACGGCACGCAACTCTCGTTGGACAGGCGTATGTCCTTGCTTACGGCTTTGGCGTCCCTACAGCAGACCGACGGTTCGTTCGCCTGGTATCCTGGCATGAGGGGCAACACGTTCGTGACAACTGAAGTCGCCATGCTGCTTGCACGCCTGCACCACGCTGCGGCAGCTTCGGATGCCGCCTCCACAGCGGCGGACAGAATGTTGGACAAAGCCATTGGCTTTATGGGCACACGCAAGGAAGGATACGCTCCTGCCCTACCCTACCTTTATATACTGCACCGTTCGGGTATGGCAAAAAATGGAAAAGACATAAAGAACAAGGTGGAGGCGATAGCCAAGGAAGCGGACAGTTACGCATCCGCCGAACACAAGGCCATGGCCGCCATAGTGCTGAAAGCCTACGGCAAGGAAAAGGAAGCCGCAAAACTGATGGCTGGCATAGAAAGGCGAATAAGGCAGGCTGACGGCTTCTACATAGCATATCCGTCGGGAAGCCAGACATCCATAGACCGGAAGATTATGGCTCACGTCCAGGTGATGGAGGCTTTCCGCGAGACAATGCCAGAGAAAGAAGATGTGGCAGAGGGACTTACCGAATGGCTGCTCTTGCAGAAACGCACCCAACAATGGAACAACCCTGTCAACACCGCCAATGCCGTGTACGCATTGTTGCAGGCAGACTGGACACAGACGAAAGACATGACGTGCGACGTGCTGAAACTCAAGGACGTGAACGGAACGCACAAGATGAGTTCCACATCCGACGTGACAGGCTATCTCCGCGACAGCATGAGAGTGAAAGCACCCCAGACCCTGTCTGTGGAAAAACGCACGCCCTCGTTGTCGTGGGGCAGCGTGTACGCCACATACACCATGCCCATAGACAGTATAGACGCACACTGGCAAGGTTTCAAGATAAGACGCGACATTCCTGGACAACGGTACAAGGTGGGCGACCGCATACATATAAGGTACACGGTAACGGCAGACCACGACTACAACTTCGTATGCCTGCAAATGCCACGCCCGGCGGCAGCCGAACCTGCGGAACAAATGTCGGGATACTATTGGCAAGGAGGACTCGGGTACTATGCGGTGACCGGGGACAACGGCAGCGAATATTTCGTGGACAACATGCCCAAAGGCACCTATGTGATAGAGGAAGACTGGATAGTCTCGCACAACGGCAACTTCTCGTTGGGAAGCGCAATAATAAAATGCCTGTATGCCGAAGAATATCAATCACACACGTCTTCCGCCCAATTAAAAATAGGGGAAAGTGAAAAAGTGAAAAAAAGCATAAATAATAATTAAAATAAAATTTGGGATTTCTTTGCGGAATAATAAAATTCATATACCTTTGCATCACAAGTAGTAATCATTAACAACACAAAAACACCCTTAGCTGGACATGAAAAAAATAATATGTTTGGTGTTGGCCTGCGTTGCGATAGTAATGACTGGCTGTAAAGAGAATGTTGACGAGTCTGCCAGGTATGTGTTCAAGGAGCAAACGATAATAGACTACCTTGAAAGGCATGAGCAGTACAGTGTGTACCTTGACATCATCGGTACGGTGAGAGCAAGCAGCGTGTCCGAGACCACTGTTAAGCAGTTGCTCACCGCACGTGGCAATTACACTGTCTTCGCCCCCACAAACGAAGCTATCCAGGATTATCTGCAGAGTCTTGTTGACAAAGGTCTTATCTCCGCCCCCGACTGGGAATCTTTCCCCGACGAGCGGAGTTTGGATTCTGTATATTCAGTTATCGCATATAACAGCGTCATTGACGGCGGCGACGAGACGACGTACGAGGTGGGCGCATTTCCCACTACGCAGGATGCCGAGATTCCTATGGCCAACATGTACGACCGCAAGCTGACCATACATTGGGGAGACAAGGCAGACAGCATCTTTGTCAACGGCTCGCCCATAGACCTCACGAACAGGGATATTCCAGCCACCAACGGTGTGATACATGCAGTAAGCAAAGTGGTGGCTCCCAGCAACAACACCATGGGACATCTGCTCACAGACCACATCGTCGGACGCAAACAAGGCTTCCGCATAGCAGGCAAACTGGTGGAGGCTGTAGGGCTGTTGGATTCGCTGAAAGTGTGGCGTGACGAGGTCTACGAAGACCTTTACAAAAAAGGAACCGTGAAGACAAGCATCACGAGCAACACCGACGGAAGCAGCCAGACGTTCTACTCGCCCGAGCACCGCTACATAGGCTTTACATACTTTGCCGAGACCGACAGCTTCTGGGCAGAGGCCATAGGCAAGCCGGCAACGGAAATCGAAATAGAGGATGTGGTAGGCTATCTGACATCGGAGGGTGTATATCCGGACGCTGTGAACGACGACAACTACGAGAATGAGAACAACCTGCTCAACCGGTTTGTCACATACCACTTGCTGCCAATGTCCCTGGGCACAGACCGTCTGGTGTATCACTACAACGAGAACGGCTATAACCCCAACAACGAAAAGCGCACCGTGGCAATATGCGAGAACTACACCACTATGGGCAAGCGTCGTCTGATACGTCTCTTTGAAAGCAGGGAGAGCGATGGTGTATACATCAACCGCTTCCCGAACCTTAACAACGAACGCAACGGCAATTACCGCGAAGCCAGCTGCGACCCGGACAAGGAAGGCGTCAAGGTGGGAACTCCCAACCTGAACGAAGAGAACAACGTGAGAAACGGCATCATATACCCCATAGACAAACTGTTGGTGTACGACGACAACACACGAAGCTGTTTGCAGGCCAACCGCATCCGCTGGGACGTGACGGCAATGTGGCCCGAATTCATGAGCAACGACATACGCTGCTCAGAGATTACCGACAGCAAACGCCAGTGTGTGTACATCCCGTCAGACAACGCTTACAAGTACTTGAACGACGTTTCCATCTCTGAGGAGACAAACTTCCTCTATTGGCCGGGACACGGCAACGGATGGCAGAATATGCAAGGCGACGAGATGAGTATACGCGGACTGACGGACTGCACCATGACTCTGCCGCCAGTGCCCAAGCGCGGCACATACGAACTGCGTTACGCCATACAGTGTGGCGGTAATATGCGAGGTATGGTACAGTTCTATTGGGGTACCGACCCTGAGAGGCTGGCTGCCGTGGGCATTCCAATGGACTTGAGACAAGGAGCATATTACCTCAACACCTCAAGAGGAAGTGTGAAGAGCGACATTGGCTATGCTTCGGATACGGAGGACGACGACTACAACGCAGAAATTGACAAGCGCCTGCGCAACAACGGCTTCATGAAAGGTTGTCAGCAGTACGCCGCTGGCGGTCCAGGCACACAGACAATGATGCGCGCGTCCGATATCTGCATCCGTCGTATCCTCCTGCGTGCGACCATGGATCCGGACGAGACATATTACATACGGTTCAAGACTGTAATGGACGACCCCACGCGTTATTTCTATATGGACTATCTGGAATATGCCGCCAAGGAGGTCTACGACAACCCCGAGACCCCGGAGGACATCTGGTAATTGAAATACAAAACACATGTATAACGGCTGCCACACAGAAAAGTGGCAGCCGTTTTTTCAGCAGTACAACCAAGGAAAACTTGGACACCGCCAAACATTTTGACTTCTAATGTTGGATATGATGGTTGGCTTTTCTTCCATTGCGCGCTTAGTTTTTGTGCCACTCTGACGGCAGTTTTTATGGGGTTGCATGGCTGTACAACCAGGGATTCTATGCCTGTACAGCCAAAGGTGCTATGGTCGTACAGCCAAAGGTGCTATGCCTGTACAGCCAAAGGTGCTATGCCTGTACAGCCAGGGATACTATGGTCGTACAGCCAGGGAAAACGTGATTTCAGGCCTTTCGCCTACCATAAATACTGGGGCGGTACTATTCAAACCTTCATTAACTGAAACTGTAGACACATCAAATAAAGCCTTACCTTATCTTCAAAAAACGGTCACCGTTTTTCTCGCAGCCCCCATGGCTCCCGAGCAGATACCGTGGGGTGCGTGACAAGGAACTATGGGGTTCCCGGCTGCGAAAGGTATATGTGTTTTAGTTTGTGCAGAGCAAGGCCCGTCGTCCACCGCACGTACTTAACTTTCCAAATGCACGAACGTGCGTTTGACAATGAGGTTCTAAGCATTGTTGTTCTCCCCTATCACAAACTGCTTGTAATAAGATGCCAAGAGCGTGGTAAGCGGCAATGCTATGATGAGTCCTATGATACCCAAGAGGCTGCCCCATACAGAAAGGCTGAGAAGAATGACTGCCGGGTTGAGACCCATCATGTGCCCCATGATGCGCGGTGTGAGGTACATGTCCTGGATAATCTGGACTACCGCAAACACCGCCAGGACGCTAAGCAGTATTATCCAGAAACTGCCTCCCGTCTCCGCCGCCTTTACGGCGGCAAGCAGTACCGTGGGGACAAAGCCTATGACCTGCATATACGGGACAAGATTGAGAAAGCCTATGAAAATACCCAAACCGACAGCCAACGGGAAGTCTATAATGAGAAAACCTATGCAGAAGAGCACTCCCACACAGAACGCCACCAACGCCTGCCCGCGGAAGTAAGAGTTCATGCCGTTTTTCACGTCCTGCACTATGCGCATGGCCAATGGACGTTTGCTTACAGGAACAAAGGAAACCCACCCCTCGGAAATGCGCTCGTAGTCGAGGAGGATGAAGAACATATACAGCAGCACCACGAAAATGCCCAATATTCCTATGGCTACATTCACGGTGCTTGCAATGAGGCTCCACACCTGCACCACGAGCGACTGGGCAAACTCCACGAATGTCTTTTCCTGTGCAAGATGCAGGAAAGAGTCGTTTGTCGTCAGAGCAACCAGTTGCCGCTCCAGATAGTCGGCAAGATTGGTGCGCCCAAACAAATCGCGGAAAAACACGGATGCCAAGCTGCTCAGCCTCAATGTCTCGTCTATGAGCGGAGGCACTATAAGAGCCAAGAAACCAACTATGAAAGACAACACCAGAAGCAGAGCCACCACAATGCTGAGTACACGGCTGTGCAGATGGAGCTTGTTCTGGAGAAACAAGACAAGCGGATAAAGCATGTACGCCAACAGCCATGCCACGAAGAACGGCAACAGCACACCGGAAAGTCTGTTGAGCAACCATATTCCGGCTGCACCGATACAGACGGCAATCATCCACCGTATAAAGCGGTCGAAAGTAATTTTCTGCTCTATCATAGTGCTTTCAAGACTTTTTTATAAAACTCGTGGCTTGTGGCAAGGACATTCTCTTTCCGTGTCCCCATGTCGGAAGCCATATCCTTCATTGCGCCCTACATTATCATATTGTACCTGGTGACAAAAGTACTATTTACATTTGAAAACACACAAAAAAGAGGAATAAAATAGTCGTATATTGAAATTATTTGCCGTATGCGTGCCGTTGCAAGTTTTTTATGACTAAATTTGCCCTCAGAATTACAAAGTTGACTTGCATGGGCACACTATATCTGGTACCTACACCGATAGGTAATCTGGAGGACATCACCTGCCGCGCCATAAGGGTGCTGAAGGAGGCTGACCTCATCCTTGCCGAGGACACACGCACAAGCGGCATACTGCTCAAGCACTTCGACATAAAGAACGCCATGCTCTCGTACCACAAGTTCAACGAGCACCGTGCGGTGGACAAGGTGATAGAAAGACTGAAGGCCGGAGAGAACATTGCCGTGGTGTCCGACGCGGGCACTCCGGGCATCAGCGACCCGGGGTTTCTGGTGGCAAGGGAGGCCGTGCGCGCAGGCATTGAGGTGACTGCCCTGCCTGGCGCCACCGCTTTTGTGCCGGCTTTGGTAAGTTCCGGCCTGCCGTGCGACAGGTTCTGCTTCGAGGGGTTCCTTCCCCAGAAAAAAGGCAGACAGACACGTCTCGAAGCCTTGGCAGGAGAGACTCGCACAATGGTCTTCTACGAGTCTCCGCACCGCATCGTGAAGACTCTCACACAATTTGCGGAAGTGTTCGGCGCCGACCGCCAGGTGGGCGTGTGCCGCGAGTTGAGCAAGGTGCACGAGGAGTGTGTGCGCGGCAGTTTGCAAGAGGTGTTGCTGTATTTCACGGAAAACGAGCCAAGAGGCGAGTTCGTGATAGTGCTGGCAGGATGCCACGCAACACCACAACACATAAACCATTAAAAACAAAACTTATGAAAAGACTGTTACAATTATCGGTTATGGCACTTGCACTGACGGCATGTTCCGGCGGTAAAAGCGACCGGCAAGCGCTACAGGAGGAAAGAGATTCCCTGCAGAGGATAGTGAACGAGAAAGACATGGAGCTCAACGACATCATGGGCACGTTCAACGAGGTGCAGGAAGGCATCCGCCGCATAAACGAGGCGGAAGGACGCATAGTGGTGGCTGACGGCAACCCGGAAAGCGCCAGCGGGAAAGAGGTCATACGCGAGAATATGCAGTTCATAGAGAAAGCCATGCAGCAAAACCGCGAGATGGTGGACAAGCTCAAGGACAAACTGCGCAGCAGCAGCATCAATGCGGACAAGCTGCACAAGACTATAGAAAACCTGCAGACACAGATAGAAAACCAGTCGCGCCACATACAAGAACTGGAGGCGTCGCTCGCAGAAAAGGAGACGCAGATAGCCGAGCAGGGAGTGGAGATAGGACACCTGAACGAGAGCATCAGCAACATCACGGCAGACAACGAGTCGAAGTCCAAAACCCTTGCCGCACAAGAAAAAGAGCTCAACAAGGCATGGTTCGTGTTCGGCACGAAGTCGGAGCTGAAAGACGAGAAGATACTTACCGACGGCAACATTCTGAAGTCGGGCAATTTCAACAAGGACTATTTCACGCAGATAGACATCCGGTACGACAAGGAGGTGAAACTCTACAGCAAGAGCGCAAAGTTACTCTCCACCCATCCCGAAGGGACTTACAGCCTGAAGAAGGACGCACAGGGACAATACGAACTGCACATCACCAATCCTACGAAGTTCTGGAGTGTCACACGCTATCTGGTGGTGCAGGTGAAGTGATGCCCGGCAAACACGTAAAATGAAGACAAGCAGAAGCAAGCACTACAATTCGAGCCGCTCGTCGCTGCCCTTTGAAGACGGCATGGGCAGCGTGAAGTTCCACAACGTGACGGAAGACCGTCCGGAGCGCGCCGTACTTGTAGGTCTCATCACCCCTTCGCAGGACGAGCGCAAGACAAGGGAATACCTGGACGAGCTGGAGTTCCTGGCAGAGACCGCGGGGGCGGAGACGGTGAAAAGGTTTACGCAGAGGATAGGCGGCCCGCACGCAGCCACGTATCTCGGTTCGGGAAAACTGAAAGAGATACGCGAGTACATTGCCGGTGAGGAGGACGCAGAGAGGTACATAGACCTTGTGATATTCGACGATGAGCTGAGTGCCAAACAGCTGCGCAACATAGAGGCGGAGCTGAAGGTGAAGATACTTGACCGCACAAGCCTTATCCTCGACATCTTTGCCATGAGAGCACAGACCGCCAACGCCAAGACACAGGTGGAACTGGCACAATACCGTTATATGCTGCCACGCCTGCAAAGGCTGTGGACACACCTCGAACGCCAGGGAGGAGGCTCGGGCGGTGGCGGCGGCAAAGGCTCGGTGGGACTGAGAGGACCGGGAGAGACGCAGTTGGAGATGGACAGGCGCATCATCTTGGGGCGTATGGCTCTGTTGAAACAACGTCTTGCCGAGATAGACAGACAGAAAACCACACAACGCGGCAACCGCGGACGCATGATACGCGTGGCGTTGGTGGGTTATACCAATGTGGGCAAGAGCACGTTGATGAACTTGTTGTCCAAGAGTGACGTGTTTGCCGAGAACAAACTCTTTGCCACCCTCGACACCACGGTGCGGAAAGTGATAGTGGACAACCTCCCTTTCCTGCTCTCCGACACGGTGGGCTTCATCAGGAAGCTGCCCACAGACTTGGTGGAGTCGTTCAAGAGTACTTTGGACGAAGTGCGGGAGGCTGACTTGCTGCTGCATGTGGTGGACATCTCGCATCCCGACTTTGAAGACCAGATAAAGGTGGTGGAGAAAACTCTCTCTGACCTTGGTTGTGCGGAAAAGCCATCCATGACGATATTCAACAAGATAGACGCGTATACATGGGAAGAGAAGGATGCCGACGACCTCACACCGGCCACCAAACGCAACATCTCTCTCGACCGGCTTATACACACGTGGATGTCGAAGCTCAACGGCGACTGCCTGTTTGTCTCCGCTTTAGAGAAGACGAACTTTGAAACCATGAAGCAGACCATCTACAACAAAGTAAGGCAGTTGCACGTGCAGAAATACCCGTACAACGACTTCCTGTTCCAGCACTACGACGAGGAAAACGGTACGGAAACCTGAAACTGTCCGCTCCTTTCCGCACGCGGCCGTCTCTCTGTGAGGCAGGCGGTGGTCAGCGTCCTTGCAATGAGATATGCGAAACATCCAAAACAAAGAATTACAAAAATATGGCAGAATTCAAGTATGCACCCATGTTCCAGTTGGGTGAAGACAAGACAGAGTACTACCTTCTCACCAAAGAAGGCGTAAGCGTGAGTGAATTTGAGGGGCACCGGATGCTGAAAGTGTCGCCCGAGGCCCTTACCTTGTTGGCACAGCAATGTTTCCACGACGTGGAGTTCATGCTGCGTCGCGAGCACAACCTGCAGGTGGCGAAAATCCTCAACGACCCGGAAGCAAGCGAGAACGACAAGTATGTGGCACTCCAGTTCTTGCGCAATGCCGAGACTGCCGCCAAGGGAGTGTTGCCTTTCTGCCAGGACACGGGCACTGCCATCATACATGGGGAAAAAGGTCAGCAAGTGTGGACCGGCTTTGAGGACGAGGAAGCGTTGAGCCGCGGAGTCTTCAACACATTCACTCAGGAAAACCTGCGTTATTCCCAAAACGCACCAATCAACATGTACGACGAGGTAAACACCAAGTGCAACCTGCCGGCACAGATAGACATAGAGGCTTGCGAAGGAGAGGAATACCGTTTCGTGTGCGTGGCAAAGGGCGGGGGGTCTGCCAACAAGACGTATTTCTATCCCATGACCAAGGCTACCATACAGAACGAAGGCACGCTGCTGCCGTTCCTGGTGGAGGAGATGAAGCACTTGGGCACTGCGGCTTGCCCTCCGTACCACATCTGCTTTGTGATAGGCGGCACCAGCGCGGAAAAGAACCTGCTCACGGTGAAGCTCGGCTCCATCAAGTACTACGACTCCCTGCCTACGACAGGCGACGAGACGGGACGCGCGTTCCGCGACACGGACTTGGAGGGGAAACTGCTGGAAGAGGCGCACAAGATAGGGCTCGGAGCGCAGTTCGGAGGCAAGTACCTTGCCCACGACATACGTGTGATACGTCTGCCTCGCCATGGCGCCAGCTGTCCCATAGGCATGGGTGTAAGCTGCTCTGCCGACCGCAACATAAAGGCTAAAATCAACGCCGACGGCATTTGGATAGAAAAGATGGACAGCAACCCCTCGGAACTGATACCCGAAGAGCTGCGCCGTCCGGGAGAAGGCCCCAAGGGCATAGAGATAGACCTTGACAAGGGCATTGACGCAGTGCGTGCCGAGCTTTCCAAGTATCCGGTGAGCACGCGAGTCAACCTTAGAGGCACCATCATAGTGGCACGCGACATTGCGCACGCCAAGCTGAAGGCGCGTCTGGATGCCGGGGAAGGGCTTCCGCAGTACTTCAAAGACCACCCTGTGCTGTATGCCGGCCCCGCCAAGACTCCAGAGGGGTATCCTTGCGGCTCCATGGGCCCCACCACAGCCAACAGGATGGACCCGTATGTAGACGAGTTCCAGGCAAACGGCGCATCGTTGGTTATGATAGCAAAGGGCAACCGCACACAGCAGGTGACAGATGCCTGCAAGAAACACGGCGGTTTCTACCTTGGCACCATAGGCGGTGTGGCAGCCGTGCTGAGCCAAAGCTGCATCAAGAGCATTGAATGTGTGGAGTATCCCGAATTGGGCATGGAGGCCATTTGGAAGATAAACGTGGAGGACTTCCCTGCCTTTATTCTCGTGGATGACAAGGGCAACGACTTCTTCAAACAACTGAAGCCCCGGTGTCCTGGATGTAAATAAAAACTATGGCCTTGGCTTGCGGCTGCAAGCCAAGGCTCCGTTGAAAGGTCTATAGAGCTATTAGATATATATTAAAAGAGCGAGTGGCAGACGGCATATGCCGTCTGCCACTCGCTTTGGTCAACGCTTATGTTGTCTGCCTTTATTCCGCTGTGGGAGCCGTGTCCTCGTGATGCGGACGACGCTCACGGCGTTCGCCACGCTCGCCACGGTCTTTGCGTTCCGGACGCGGACGACGCTCGCATTCCACATACCCCTCTGGCTTCTCCAGCAACACCCTGCGGGAAAGTTTGAACTTGCCAGTCTTGGGGTCTATCTCCAAAAGCTTCACTTTCAGCTTGTCGCCTTCCTTGATGCCAGCCTCTTCAACAGTCTCCAGACGTTTCCAGTCTATCTCGCTGATGTGCAGAAGACCGTCCTTGCCAGGCATGAACTCCACAAAACATCCGTAAGGCATGATGCTGCGCACGGTGCCGTCGTATACCTCGCCTATCTCCGGCACAGCCACTATGGACTTTATCTTTGAAATGGCAGCGTCGATGGCATCCTTGTTCGGACCGCTCACCTGTATCTTGCCCACTCCGTCTTCTTCGTCTATGGTGATGGTGGCTCCAGTCTCCTCCTGCATTCCCTGGATAATCTTTCCGCCTGGGCCTATGACAGCGCCAATGAACTCTTTGGGGATTACCATCTGCTCTATGCGCGGTACATGGGGCTTCAACTCGGCGCGCGGCTCGGAGAGTGTCTTCATCATCTCTCCCAAGATGTGCTCTCTGCCGGCCTTGGCCTGCATCAGAGCCTTCTCCAATATCTCGTAACTGAGTCCGTCGCACTTGATGTCCATCTGCGTGGCGGTGAGTCCCTTCCGTGTTCCAGTGGTCTTAAAGTCCATGTCGCCAAGGTGGTCTTCGTCGCCGAGAATATCAGAGAGTACTGCGTACTTGTCCTCGCCGGGGTTCTTGATGAGTCCCATTGCTATACCGCTCACGGGAGCTGCTATGGGTACACCAGCGTCCATCAGAGCAAGGCATCCGGCACATGTGCTCGCCATGGAGCTTGAACCGTTGCTCTCCAGAATGTCGCTCACTACACGTATGGTGTAAGGGTAGTCGGCAGGAATCTGTCCTTTAAGTCCTCTCCATGCCAGATGTCCGTGTCCTATTTCCCGGCGTCCCACACCACGCTGGGCTTTGGCTTCGCCTGTAGAGAACGGGGGGAAGTTGTAATGGAGCAGGAAGCGTTGGTACTCACGCACGAGCACATCGTCCACCAGCTTCTCGTCAAGTTTCGTGCCAAGGGTACATGTGGCCAACGACTGTGTCTCGCCGCGTGTGAAGATGGCACTTCCGTGAGGACCTGGCAGAGGGCTTACCTCACACCAGATGGGACGGATGTCCGTGGTTTTGCGTCCGTCGAGACGTATGCCCTCGTCCAAAATGCAACGGCGCATAGCGTCTTTCTCCACGTCGTGATAGTAGCGGTCTACGAGAGTGTTCTTCTCTTCCAGTTCCTCGGCAGTCATGTCGGCGTGCTCAGCCGCATATGTCTCCTTGAAGTTCTCGCGAATAGCTTCGAAAGCCTCTGCCCGAGCGTGCTTCTCCAGACCCTGCTTCGTCACATCGTATGCCTTTTGGTAGCAAGCTGCCTTTACCGCCTCACGCAGTTCGTCGTCGTTCACTTCGTGGCAGTAGGCGCGCTTCACGTCCTTGCCGAGCTCCTTGCTGAGTTCCTTTTGCAGACGGCACATGGGTTTGATAGCCTCGTGGGCGGCCTTGAGGGCTGCCAAGAGGTCCGACTCCTGCACTTCCTTCATCTCGCCCTCCACCATCATGATGTTCTCCTCTGTGGCACCCACCATGAGATCCATGTCGGCGTTCTTGAGCTGCGCAAACGTGGGGTTGATGACAAACTCTCCGTCAATGCGCGCCACACGCACCTCTGATATGGGACCCTCGAAAGGTATGTCGCTGACAGCCAAAGCCGCAGAGGCCGCAAAGCCGGCCAAAGCGTCGGGCATGTCCTCGCCGTCGGCAGAGAAAAGGATCACATTCACATAAACTTCAGCGTGGTAGTCGCTGGGAAAGAGCGGACGCAAAGCGCGGTCCACCAGACGGCAAGTAAGAATCTCGTCGTCGTTAGCCTTACCCTCACGCTTCGTGAAACCGCCTGGAAAACGTCCGGCGGCAAAATACTTTTCTCTGTACTCTACCTGCAAAGGCATGAAATCTGTTCCGGGAACGGCATCTTTAGCAGCGCAAACAGTGGCCAGGAGCATGGTGTTGTTCATACGCAACATTACAGCCCCATCGGCTTGCTTGGCAAGTTTCCCGGTCTCGATGCTGATGGTTCTCCCATCGGGCAACTCGACTGTCTTTGTAATTACGTTCATCTGTTAATAAAAAAATAATGCATCTAAAAATTGCCCACAAAGTTAGCACATTCCCACGAAACAACAGAAACTCAGCGGCAAAAATTGTACAGACATGACTCTTTTTGTGCCTTTTTGGTCAAAAGCGAAGTGGGCAGAAGAGAAAAAGCGTACCTTTACATTCCCTAAACACAAAACCTGCCCGATTTTTCGCCGGGCAAAAAAACAGAATATGAAGAAGATACTTTTATGCCTTGCC
>CAVHCL010000035.1:0-5155 GCA_963634425.1 Bacteroidaceae bacterium | reverse complement strand
AGATAAGGCTCCGATTGGCGCAACTGGCGGCAAAAGGCATAGAGGGACTGAAAGTGAGCGACTACGAGTTCTCTCTCCCCAAACCGTCGTATATGGCCCACACATTGGAATGTCTGCGCAGCGATTACCCCGACCGCGAGTTTCTGCTGGTAATAGGGGCTGACAACTGGGAACGCTTTTCCCTATGGCATCGTCATGAGGAGATACTCGCACACCACAGAATCGTTGTTTATCCGCGTTTGGGATGCGTGCTGGACAATCTGCCTCCGCAGGTTACTGTAGCGGACACTCCGTATACAGACATCAGCAGCACTTCCATACGCAACAGCATCGGCACTCCTTCCTATCAAGGCGAAGGACTCCCGCCGGCAGTGTGGAGTGAAATAAAGGAGAAAGGGTATTACATGTGCGATAATGGACATACCCAAAGCAACCAATACAACAACACAGGACAAATATGATAAGAGTCGGGTTCGGATTTGATGTGCACAGACTGGTGGAGGGGCGTCAGTTGTGGCTTGGAGGCATAATGTTGGAGCACGCCAAGGGGCTGCTTGGACACAGCGATGCGGACGTGTTGATACACGCTATATGCGACGCCTTGCTCGGAGCGGCTAACATGAGGGACATAGGTTACCACTTTCCCGACAACAGCGACGAGTATCACAACATAGACAGCAAGATATTGCTTAGGAGAGTTGTGGAACTGATAGCCGCCAAGGGCTACCACGTAGGCAACGTCGACGCCACGGTGTGTGCCGAACGTCCCAAACTCAATCCCTATATCCCGCAGATGCAAGAGTGTCTTGCTTCTGTGATGGGAGTGGATGCCGGTGCGGTAAGCATAAAAGCCACCACCACAGAACGTCTTGGGTTTACAGGCAGAGAGGAGGGCATATCCGCATACGCCGTAGTGTTGATAGAAAAGCAGGAAGGGTAGCCGTCCCCTGACGGGGCTGTATCCGTTACTCAAATATGAAGTCGTCGGGACACACAGTCTTGTCCGTTTTGTCGTTGCCAGTTCCGTGGAATGCCACCGCCATGCCTCTTACGCTTCCGTCCACATCTGTCCCGTTCCATACATGGTTTCCGTTGACGAAAGTGTGTTCAACCTTCCAGTTCAGTGTTCTTCCTTCCAAAGGACTCCATCCGCATTTGCTCAGGATGCACTCTTTGGTCACCGTGAATGGTGTATGGCTGACCAATACGAGGTCTGCATGGTATCCTTCACGTACATACCCTCTTCCCTTTACTCCGAAGAGTTCCGCCGGATTGTGGCACATCAGCTCCACCACCTTTTCTATACTCAGCACTCCCTCGTCGGAGAGCGTCAGCATGCATGGAAGTGAGAACTGTACCATAGGCATTCCGCTGGCAGCCCTCACGCAGCCGCCTTCCTTTTCCTTCAACAGATGCGGGGCATGGTCGGTGGCTATGGTGTACACAGTCCCGTCGTTGCATGCGCGGCGCAATGCATCACGGTCTTCGCACGTCTTTACCGCAGGATTGCATTTCATGCGTGTCCCTAATGTGGAGTAGTCGTCGTCCGAGAACAGAAGGTGAGCCACACAGACTTCCGCCGTGACGAAAGGCGATACCGATATCATTTCCAGTTCCCTTTTGGTTGTCACATGCGCCACATGCAGCCGTTGCACCGTCTCCTCTGCCAATTTTATGGCTAAGGCGGAGCTTCTGGCGCAAGCCTCTTCGTCTCTGATCTCGGGATGGTGGCGTACGTCCGGGTCATCCCCGTAGACGGCGGTTGTCTCTTTCATGCGTTCGGCGATATGCCTTGTGTCTTCGCAATGCGCCACCAACACCGAAGGGCTGGCTTCGAATATGCTCCTGAGCGTATCCTCTCCGTCCACCAGCATATTGCCTGTGCTGCTTCCCATAAACAACTTCACACCCGGCACATGCCGCGTGTCTATCCTTGATATGTCCGCAAGGTTGTCGTTTGTGGCTCCCAAATAAAACGCATAGTTGACGTGGCATTTTTGGGCGGCAAGTCCGTAGCGTTCCTTCAACAAGCTGAGCGATGTGGTCTGCGGCACTACGTTAGGCATGTCGAAGATAGAAGTCACTCCTCCGGCTGCTGCCGCCTTGGACTCGGTGTCCAAGTCTCCTTTGTATGTAAGCCCCGGGTCTCTCGAATGTACGTGCTCGTCTATCACACCTGGCAGCAACAGGCATCCTGCGGCGTTCAACACAGTCGTGTCCGAGTCTGCCGCCAACTGTCCTGCACGGTCAATCTTTGCTATCAGCCCATTCTCTGTCAAAAGGTCTACATTCTGCCTTTTGCCTTCGTTTACCAGTGTCGCACCTGTTATCAGTGTCTTCCGTGCGCTCATGCCTTTGGGGTTTTCTTGAAGAGTCTTAGTTTTATCACACCGAAAAGAGCCTCGCTGAATATGCCTCCGCTCATCTTGCTGATGCCGTGCTCGCGGTTGACGAAAATCACCGGTATCTCCTTGATGCCGTAACCTAACAGTAGGGCGGTGTACTTCATCTCTATCTGGAAGGCATACCCCTTGAACCAAATGTTGTCCAAGTCCATTTTTTCCAGCACTTCGCGTCTGTAGCAGACGAAGCCGGCGGTGGTGTCCCTCAGTTTTATCCCAAGCATAGTGCGTACGTATGCCGAAGCGTAATAGCTCATCAGCACTCTTCCTATAGGCCAGTTTACCACGTTTACGCCTGTGATGTAGCGGCTTCCTACCGCCACGCCGAATCCTTGTCTGGCACAAGCGTCATAGAGTCTGGGCAAGTCGTCCGGGTTATGGCTGAAGTCGGCATCCATCTCGAAGATGTACTCGTACCCTTCCTTCAGTGCCCACTTGAACCCGCAGATGTAGGCTGTGCCCAGTCCTTGTTTGCTTTCTCTCTCTGTCAAGTGTAGTCTTCCTTTCAAGTCGCCATCCATCAGTCGCCTCACTATGCCGGCAGTGCCGTCGGGACTCCCGTCGTCGACAATCAGCACGTCAAATTTGTTTTCCAACGCAGTGACGGCAGTTATTATTGCTTCCACGTTTTCTTTCTCGTTGTACGTGGGGATGATGACTATGCTGTCGCTTCTCATTCCTGTGGTTGATTGTGTGTATATTTCAATAATGCGAAACAAAGGTAACATAATCTCCGTACATTGCAAAATTAGTGTCTCCTTTTTTGCTTATATTTAGAAAATAAGACGTACCTTTGTGGCTCAAAAATACAACACTCACAACAAAAGAGATGCAACAGCAGAAGATTATCATTCTTGACTTCGGTTCGCAGACCACTCAGCTTATAGCGCGCAGACTTCGTGAACTGGACACTTTTTGCGAGATACTTCCATACAACAAGTTTCCATCGGACGACAAGGGACTGATAGGTGTTATCCTTGCGGGTTCGCCTTACAGTGTTTACGATCCCGAGGCATTCGGCACGGATCTTAGTAAGTTTATGGGTCGTCTGCCGGTGCTGGGGATATGTTACGGCGCACAGTATATTTCTTATAAGAACGGTGGTTGTGTGGAGTCGGCTGGCAGTCGCGAGTACGGCAGGCAGCATCTCACATACATCGACCGTCAGTGCCCCCTCATGAAAGGCATTGACGACGGCAGTCAGGTGTGGATGTCGCACGGCGACACCATCACGGCGCTTCCCCATGGAGCCGAAAGGGTGGCAAGCACAGCCTCGGTGGAGAATGCGGCCTACTATATACCCTCGTTCAATGGTGGGTGTCCTGTCTTTGGCGTGCAGTTCCATCCGGAGGTGTTCCACAGCGTGCAAGGTACGCAGCTGCTGAAGAACTTCGTGGTGGACGTGTGCGGCTCCTTGCAGAACTGGAGTGCCGACTCGTTCGTGGAGACTACCGTGGCGGAGCTGAAGACTCAACTTGGCGACGACAAGGTTATTCTCGGTCTTTCTGGAGGTGTGGACTCCAGTGTGGCTGCCGTTTTGCTCAACAAGGCCATAGGCAAGAACCTCACTTGCATCTTCGTTGACCATGGGATGCTCCGCAAGAACGAGTTCCGCGAGGTGATGCACGACTACGAGTGTCTCGGACTCAACGTCGTTGGTGTGGATGCCTCGGAGAAATTTTTCTCCGACCTTGCCGGTGTCACAGCTCCCGAGCAGAAACGTAAGATTATAGGACGCGACTTTGTGGAGGTGTTCAATGCCGAAGCCAAGAAGCACACAGGAGCCAAGTGGCTTGCGCAGGGTACTATTTACCCCGACCGCATAGAGTCTCTCAACATTACAGGCAAGGTCATCAAGAGTCACCACAATGTGGGTGGACTGCCCAAGGAGATGAACCTGCAGTTGTGCGAACCTTTGAAGTGGCTCTTCAAAGATGAAGTCCGTAGGGTAGGGCGCAGCATGGGTATGCCCGAGCACCTTATCACGCGTCACCCTTTCCCCGGCCCGGGGCTTGCCGTACGCATATTGGGTGATGTCACACCCGAGAAAGTAAGCATCCTTCAGGAAGCTGATGACATATACGTCAAAGGTCTGCGTAGGTACAAGACACGTCTCTCGGGAGAAGATGCGCGCAGAGTCTTGGCGGCAGGGGTGCCCGCCGACATGAAGAACGGGGAGATAGAGGTAAGCCTCTACGACCAAGTATGGCAGGCTGGGGCGGTGCTCCTCTCCACGGTACGTTCGGTGGGTGTGATGGGCGACGAGCGCACATACGAGCATCCGGTGGCTCTCCGTGCCGTTACCTCTACCGATGCCATGACAGCCGACTGGGCACGTCTGCCTTACGACTTCATGGCTGAGGTGTCTACCGAGATTATCAACAAGGTGAAAGGTGTCAACCGCGTTTGCTACGACATTTCTTCCAAGCCGCCCTCAACCATAGAATGGGAATAGAAGCGAGGCGGACAGAACAATCAAGTTCAAAAAAATGGGATTGGCAAAAGTCCACAAATAAGGTTCGTCAGAATCTCTTTATTCTATTTAAAGCTGAGTATAAGAACGATGACAACAAACTTTCATCATACACCATAGAATATTTCCATCTGTTGTGCCACATTCTGCAGGTTTTCGTCCAACAATATTTTAGTTTGTTGCTCCTGGGCGGTGTATCTACTTTAAATCCAGGACAATGTGTACAATTCTCTCCAATCCGCCCTATAACACGTAAGGTCCACATTGGCATTTCCCAATG
>CAVHCL010000034.1:0-6067 GCA_963634425.1 Bacteroidaceae bacterium | reverse complement strand
AAACAATGTGACTGGCCTGTTCCGGCGAGAATCTATTAACGGAAACAACGTTGTTACTGCTAAGCAATCTATCTTGTGGGGGCGTATGACTCTTCATCTAAGAACGTGCCACCGGGAAGTTAAGTACGGGCAGTCTTCGCAGGCATTGAAATCTGTCTGAATGCCACATGAATGTAGTCTATGATATCCGAAGCGATAAGTGAATGGCCGCCAAGTACGGATGCTGCGGCATCCCCCGCCAAGGCGTGAATGGAAACGGAGAGTATGGCAGTCTCCACGGCGGTGTAACCTTGTGCTAGTATGCCTGCCATGATACCGGTGAGCACATCGCCGCTGCCTGCCGTGCCCATACCGCTGTTGCCCCACGGGCATTGCCAGACATCGCCGTCTGGAACATAAATACGCGTGGGATGCCCCTTGAGCACCAGTATCACCTGATGCTGGCAGGCAAACGAGGAAGGCGGTGCACTGCCAGCCAGTCTGTGGTACTCTCCGGGATGAGGCGTGAGTATGCTCATTGCCGGAACAAGACTTTGTAATGATGGGGAAAGAGAAAGACAATTGAGTGCGTCAGCATCCAGCACACACGGTTTGCCGCATAGAAGAGCCAACTGATGTTCCACCGCCTCAATGGTATCCGCAGAAGTGCCTATGCCCGGTCCCATTGCTACCGCCTGATAAGGAGAGAGGTCTGCCAATGGGGACGCAAAGCACGTCCCCGATGTGTCGTGGTGCAATATGGCTTCCGGGACGGAGATTTGGAGAATGTCGTTGTTGCACAGCGGCAAATGTACGGTGAGTTTTCCCACTCCACTCCGCATACACGCCTTAGCCGCAAGTACAGAGGCTCCTGCCATTCCATACTGTCCGGCTATGATCAGTGCGTGTCCGAAGGTACCCTTGTGCCCGTCCTGCGGACGTGGACGAATGACGGAACGGAGCAGGTCTTCCGTTATACTGTGCATTTCCTCTGCTTCAGCCTGTCCACAAGCTCGTCTGCTGACACAAGGTACTGCGCCCCTGTCTCCATGTCCTTGAGAGTGACTTTGCCGGCCTTCATCTCCGTCTCTCCTGCCAAAGCCACATACGGGATACACTTTTGGTTGGCATACTGCATCTGCTTCTTCATCTTTACGGCATCGGGATAAATCTCGCCGCAGATTCCCTCCGCACGTATTTTGGCGAGTAAACGGAGGCAATAGTCAGTCTCCCCCTCCCCAAAGTTGATGAAAAGCACACGTGAGACCGTTGCGATCTCCGACGGATAAAGGTCAAGCTGATTGAGCACGTCATAGATGCGGTCTGCCCCGAAACTGATGCCGACCCCGCTTATGCCCGGCATACCGAAGATGCCTGTGAGGTTGTCGTACCTGCCTCCACCTGTGATGGATCCTATCTCCACATCCAAAGCCTTCACCTCAAAGATACAGCCTGTGTAGTAGTTGAGTCCGCGTGCCAGGGTAAGGTCGAACTCCAAAGCGGAAGTTCCCGCGTAACGTTCCAACACATACTCTATCTCGGAGAGCCCTTTCATTCCAGACTCACTGCCGGAAAGGACCTCACGCATCACACCAAGCTTTTCCGCATTGTTGCCGGAAAGATTGACGATAGGCTGCAAGGTTTCTATCTGCGAGTCCGACAGGCCACAGGCACGAAGTTCTTCATTAACGCCGTTAAGACCAATCTTGTCAAGTTTGTCTATAGCCACCGTTATACCCACTATTTTGTCCGCCGCCCCTATGGTCTCAGCTATGCCGGCAAGCACCTTGCGATTGTTTATCTTTATGCACACCCTGATGCCGAAACGCATGAACACAGTGTCCACAATCTGCATCAGCTCCACCTCGTTGAGGAGGGAGTCGCTGCCAACCACATCGGCGTCGCACTGGTAAAACTCGCGGTAGCGGCCCTTTTGAGGACGGTCGGCACGCCATACCGGTTGTATCTGATACCGGCGGAAAGGGAAAGCCAACTCGTCGCGGTGCTGTACCACGTAACGTGCGAAAGGCACGGTAAGATCGTACCTGAGCCCCTTCTCGCAAAGCTGGGCTGCAAGGTGTCCGGTGGCTCCTGCCGAGATGTCCGCGCCGGAGATGCCGCGGAGGAAATCTCCACTGTTGAGAATCTTAAACAAGAGTTTGTCCCCTTCCTCGCCGTACTTGCCCATCAGAGTGCCGAGGTTCTCCATAGCAGGAGTCTCTATCTGCTGGAATCCGTATAGCGAATACACCTGACGGATGGTGTCAAAGATATAATTGCGCCGTGCCATCTCCTGTGGTCCGAAATCGCGCGTGCCCTTGGGTATGCCTGGTTTTGATGCCATGATAATCTTTCACTTTAAAATATAAATACATATTTCCTGGCGACACATCATTATCGTTCATAATGCGGTTTCGCTTGGCAAAATTGCCGATGCAAAGTTACGTCAAAAAGAGTAAATCTCAAAAAAACTTGCTACCTTTGCAACGTAAAATGGGGCAAAAGACATGAATATCTTTGGCAAAAAAGCAGAAAAGGAGAAAACAAATAACGATCCGGCGCAAATGCCTGCCACACCCGTCCGTCCGGAGCAGGCACACGCACAAGCAAGGGATTACAGACTTCTGAATCCTACCATGTTGCAACGCACACGCGAGACTCTGCGTTTGGCTGAGACAAAGCTACAGAATATAGAAGACAACCTGAAACGCCTGCGGCAGCAACGCGAATGGCTGCATAGACTCTGCGAACTGAGAATACAGGTAGCCCAGGAGAAAGCACGCCTGCGGGAGTTGAACAAATCTATGGCAAGTATGGCGGAAGACGCCAAGATGCTGGAGAGATACGAGACTTTCGAAAGCATAGAATACACGTTCCTGCGCATGTCCATGCTGGAGAGGATGAAACGCGACAACACCGAACGTCTAAACGAACTGGAATGCGAGACAAAAAATCTGCAAAAGAAATGGGACGTGCAGGAGAAGCTGGAAACCAAAGCCACAGAAGACCGGCAAACGGTGTCCAAACGTTTTCTGGCCATGTGTCTGGACCTCTTTGCGATCGCAAGAACAGAGGAAGCCATTGAGGCGTCCGAAGAGGAAACCTCGCATCTGCGCGCCAAACTGGGAAAGGTGAAAGCTATCCTGGATGCCACCGACACCCGTCTGGCCGAACAAGAAAAAGAAGTGGAATTGCAAGAAAAAATGCTGGAACACCACCGTGCAGGCAAACAAAGCATAAAGATGCACGAACAGATGCTGGCACATGGCGAAAGCATACTGCTGAAATTGGAATACCTGCAAAGAACGGAAGACAAACTGAGAGAGTTGCGCGCCAAGCTGAAAGACGCAAGCAGAAAACGTGATGAGGAGAACGAACAGACACAACGCGTCTTCAGCCAATACCAGAACATCCTCTCAACGACAAAGTCCCTGGAAGACGAACTTGCCACACACCGCGCCGGCATACAGGGGCTTGACGGTTACAAACTGCAGGAAAGGAGCGTGAGACTCAAAAGCCAGATGCAGATGCTGCTGTCGGCACAGTCGCTGTGGAAAAGAATCTCCACGGGGTACGCCATGATAGAGGAGACACACAGACAACTCGCTGAACTGCGGCTGCATACCGACCACATTGAAGAGGACGTCCACAATATGGAACAAGAGGAGGGGAAAACCGCACTTCTCTGCAGTGAGAAAAAATACACCTACCTGCTGAGCAAAGGACAGGATGTGATACAACTGAGGGCCGATCTGAAAGAAGGTGTAAACTGCCCGGTGTGCGGAGCCCCTCACCACCCATACCACAGCGACACCATGCTGGAACAGAGCAAACTGATAGGAGGATTCAAGACAGACTACGAACAGTTGGAACTGGAGGCAAAAGGCAAAAGGCAGAAACTGGACACCTTGAAACAAGAGTTCGCCGAGTGCAAGGGTAAAATGGCGGTGCGGGAGGAGACACTGCGTTCCCTGAGACACAGACAGGCTGAGGATGTGAGGGAATGGCGCATATTCGCCACGTTGGACAGGCAGTTTGAGGACTGTTCGCCCAGCACCAATGCCGAAGCGCGCTCTTTGTTGATAAGACAACTGATAGAAGACACGGCACGCAATGCGGAGAAAGCCGAAAAGGAGTTGGCAGCGTTCAACTACCACCAGACTCTTATAACACAACTGAGCGAACGCCTGCAAACGACGGAACAGAGGAAAAACGAACTTAGCACAAGACTCAACGAGCTGAACACAGGATGCCAGGTGACGGCATGGCAGACAGACAACATACAAACAGCGATAGAGACCGAGAACGCCGTTTACAGACAGACGTACGACGAACTGGACAAGTCCATCACCATAAAAGACTGGCTGAAAGAGTCGAGCGGCAGCCGCAAAAACCTCCGCAACCAAATACAACAAATGATGGTGGTTTGGGAGTCTGTGAACAAACGTATAAACGATGGGACACAAGAGGTTGCTTTTGGAAAAAAAATGTTAGACTATCTGCACAAAAAGCGGCAGATGCTCTTGGCCGAATACGACAGCATTGCCAAACGCATGGAAGAAACCACACATTTCGCCGAAAACAAACAAAAAGAGCACAAGCAGACTCTCAACGGCAAGACTACGGAACAATACTATACGGACAATGTACAGATTGTGCGCACGGCCATAGAGACGGAGAAAATGGAGAGAGAAAAGACGAGGGCCATGCTTACCGACAAGGGCAGGATATGCGGACGCAACGAACATCATGTGCAGACTGGCGAAACCATTGCCGCAAGTCTGGCGCAAGAGAGAGAAAAACTCGACCTGTGGATACGTTCTTTCAATGCCGACAACCCTCCAGTACATTACCAGGAACTGGAAAACTTATTCTCATCGGAAATAGACTGGAACGCCATCCGGCACAAGGTGAGGAACACTAAACAGGAACAGATTCTTTGCCAAACCAAGATGGACAGTCTCAACAGCCGTTTCACAGCCCTGCAGGCAGAGAGTGGCTACCACGATGCAGACGAGGAAAATGCGCAGATATCGCTTGCCGCACAAGAGGAAAGCCTGCTGAAGAAACGCAGGGACGTGATGATGCAGATAGCCCGTGCGACATTGGCTATGGAGGAACACGAGAAAGCGCTGCACAGCACGGCGGAAATGTAGCCTCAGAGTCACTTGTGGCGCGACAGGAAATCGTCGAGCGACTCACCCTCGTGCTTCTCGAAACACGTCCTTGCCGTCTTGACAGCTCCGAACCCCACTATGGTACATTCCGAAACGGAGGAAATCTCGCAACGCTCCACAAGACGCTTCAGTTCGCGTATACGGTAAGTGTTTATGTAGTCGTGCACATTGTTGAAGCCACGGCTCCTCACGCTTTGCAGCACCAAATGGCGGTTGTAGCCCACTTCCTTGCACAGTCTGTCGCGTCCGAACGTGTTGTCCATCCATGCTTCCCTGTGGCTCTGCATCC
The DNA here is from genome assembly GCA_963634425.1 of Bacteroidaceae bacterium. Lineage (GTDB taxonomy): Bacteria > Bacteroidota > Bacteroidia > Bacteroidales > Bacteroidaceae > Physcousia. The sequence goes on along the minus strand of CAVHCL010000034.1, from coordinate 622 downwards.
AGAACTCCATACGCTGAAAACGCTGGTTGTTGGCCTCGTTGAAGTCTTCGTCGCCATCCGTATCCGCAATCTCGCCATTTGGAGCCTCCTTCACCTCCTCAATGTCCGGTTTGGGAAGACTCAGCGCCATGGTCTCCAGGATACGGAGCGAGAGATACATGTTCAGGACTGTGAGCATGCCTATGTATATGCTCAGTATGAGCGGGGAATACACAACGGTCATGAATGTGTAGTACAACACCGACAGCCCGAGGAAAAAACAATATCCCAACAGATAATGCGGCACATTGGCGTTGTGGGCCAAGCGGTGCGGCAGACGGAAGATGTTGACGGTGTAGTAGATGCTGAGGCAAAGTGCAGTCAAACGCAACAGCACGTCACTGCTGATAAGATGGGCAGGTATGTCCCTCAGGCTGTGCAGCACCACCAACTTGCCGCCGAAAAGTTGCAGCACCAGGTATATGGCTATCAACGCCAATGCCGGAGAGGCATACTTCCACATACGCCCCCATTGCAGATAACCTGGCATGGGAATGCTAAGCGGGTATATGCTCTGCAGGAAAGTGGTGCCCACCAGAAAAAGGAGCATCAGCGGATGCAGCACGCCTGGCTGGCCGTATGC
>CAVHCL010000033.1:0-3877 GCA_963634425.1 Bacteroidaceae bacterium | reverse complement strand
CACCAAGACAGGCATCAACATGGATGCCGTACGGCTCATGGGAGAGGTGATAAAACAGACGGCCGAAGCCACTAAAGACAAAGACTCCCTGGGATGCGGCAAGTTGGTGGTGCTTTGCAACGCTCCGGACGACAACCCATTCATGGCTGGCGCTTTCCACGGAGTCAGCGAGGACGATGCCATCATCAACGTGGGAGTTAGCGGTCCAGGTGTGGTGCATCATGCATTGAAAAGCATCAGGGGAGAGAGTTTCGAGGTTTTGTGCGAGACCATCAAGCGCACGGCGTTTAAGATAACGCGTGTCGGTCAGTATGTCGCCCAGGAGGCAAGCCGCAGACTGGGTGTGCCTTTCGGCATCATAGACCTCAGCCTTGCTCCTACGCCTGCCATGGGAGATTCTGTGGCGGATATCCTTTGTGAGATAGGACTGGAACACGCAGGAGCACCTGGCACCACAGCCGCACTTGCCTTGCTTAACGACCAGGTGAAGAAGGGCGGCGTAATGGCAAGCAGCTATGTGGGAGGCCTTAGCGGAGCGTTCATCCCAGTAAGCGAAGACCAGGGCATGATAGACGCGGTGCAGGCTGGCGCACTCACCTTGGAGAAACTCGAAGCCATGACGTGCGTGTGCTCCGTAGGGCTCGACATGATAGCCATCCCTGGCTCTACATCCGCCTCCACCATCAGCGGCATCATTGCCGACGAGGCTGCCATAGGTATGGTTAACCAAAAGACCACGGCGGTGCGCATAATACCTGTGGTGGGGAAGGATGTGGGCGATACGGTGGAGTTTGGCGGACTGTTAGGCTACGCTCCCGTGATGCCGGTCAACAAGTTCTGTTGCGAAGCGTTCGTCAACCGCACCGGACGCATTCCGGCTCCCATACACTCGTTCAAGAATTAAATCCTAAGCAAAATGAAAAAAACACTTGTCTGCATCCTTGCTATGGGATGCCTCCTCTCAAGCGCAGAGGCAAAGAAAAAGAAGACCTGCGGCAACCCTGTCTTTCAGGGGTGGTATGCCGATCCGGAAGGCGTGGTTATGGACGGTCGCTATTGGGTGTTTCCCACATACAGTGCTCCGTTTGAACAACAGTTGCATATTGACGCATTCTCCAGCAAGGACCTCGTAAACTGGGAGAAGCACGAACGTGTGCTTGAGCAGAAAAATGTCCCATGGCTGAAGATGGCTCTTTGGGCTCCGGCTATAATAAAAGCCAACGGCAAGTATTACCTTTTCTTTGGCGGCAATGATGTGCACGAAGGGGAAGTGGGCGGTATTGGTGTGGCGGTGAGCGACCGCCCCGAAGGACCTTACAAGGATGCGCTCGGCAAACCGCTCATCAACGAGATTGTGAACGGGGCACAACCGATTGACCAATTCGTATTCCGCGACGATGACGGGCAGCACTATATGTTCTACGGAGGCTGGAGACATTGCAACGTCTGCAAACTGAGCGACGACCTCTTGAGCATTGTCCCTTGGGAAGACGGCAAGAAGTTTCACGAGGTCACTCCCGACAAGTATGTGGAGGGGCCGTTCATGTTGAAACGTAACGGCAAATACTACTTCATGTGGAGCGAGGGCGGCTGGACAGGCCCGGACTATTGTGTGGCATACGCCATCTCCGATTCTCCGTTCGGTCCATTCAAGCGCGTAGGCAAGATTTTGGAGCGCGACGAGTCTGTGGGGCGCGGAGCGGGACATCACTCTGTGATACAAGTTCCAGGCAAGGACGAATACTATATCGTTTACCACCGCCGTCCACTTGAGGAGACTGACGGCAACCACCGTGTCACGTGCATCGACCGCCTGTACTTCAACGACGACGGCACCATAAAGCCTGTGAAGATGACGTTTGAAGGCGTGCCCGCTTCCAAGATAAAGAAAAAGAGATAGCGATACGCTGTAGATGGGGTACGAACTGATATCCAAATACAAACCCACTGGAGACCAACCCGAAGCGATAAGGCAACTTACCGAAGGTGTTAAGAGCGGTGCTCCAGCTCAGACACTGCTTGGCGTTACGGGTAGCGGAAAGACGTTTACCGTGGCTAATGTGATAGCCAACTGCGGCAAACCCACATTGATACTGAGCCACAACAAGACGCTTGCCGCCCAACTCTACGGGGAGATGAAGCAGTTTTTTCCCCACAACGCCGTGGAGTATTACGTCAGTTATTACGACTACTATCAACCCGAAGCCTACATCCCGAGCACAGACACTTATATAGAGAAAGACCTTGCCATCAACGATGAGATAGACAAGTTGCGGCTTTCTGCCACAAGTGCCTTGCTTTCCGGCAGAAAGGATGTGATAGTGGTAAGCAGCGTGAGCTGCATATACGGCATGGGGAACCCCGCCGCCTTCTACGAGAATTCCATAGACCTCAGGGTGGGGCAGTCCATTGGCAGGAATGGTCTCCTGCGGCAGCTTACGGCAAGCCTGTACCAGAGGAACGACATATCTTTGAAACGTGGGGAGGTGAGGGTAAAAGGAGATACCGTAGACATTGCGTTGGCATACAGCGACTACCTGCTGAGAGTCACATTTTGGGACGAGGAGATAGAGAGCATAGAGGAATTGGATGCGGAGACTATGCATACGGTATCCAAGTTTGAACAGTACAAGGTCTATCCTGCCAATCTTTTCATGACCAGTCCTGGCACGGTGGAGAAAGCCATAGCGCAGATAGAGAAAGACCTCGCCGCACAGGTTTCCTACTTCGAGGGCATGGGCAAGGAAATGGAGGCAAAACGTCTGCACGAACGTGTCACATACGACATAGAGATGATACGCGAGTTGGGGCACTGTTCAGGAATAGAAAACTACAGCCGTTATTTTGACGGTCGGGAAGCCGGGACGCGTCCCTTTTGTCTTATAGACTTCTTTCCGGAGGATTTCCTGATGGTGATAGACGAAAGCCATGTGTCGGTACCTCAGATTTCCGCAATGTACGGAGGCGACCAGGCAAGAAAACACAACCTCGTGGAATACGGGTTTCGTCTTCCTGCCGCCAAAGACAACAGACCGCTGAAGTTCGACGAGTTCCAGAAGATGGCGCGTCAGGTCATTTATGTCAGTGCCACCCCCGCCGACTACGAACTGATGCAGAGCGAAGGGGTTGTGGTGGAGCAGCTGATACGCCCCACGGGACTCATAGACCCAATGATAGACGTACGCCCCACCGCCAACCAGATAGACGACCTCATGGAGGAAATACAGGTAAGGGTGGAAAGGGACGAACGTGTGTTGGTGACGACACTCACCAAACGTATGGCGGAGGAACTGGCGGAGTATCTGCAAGGCAACGGCGTAAGCACGGCATACATCCACAGCGATGTGGACACGCTGGAAAGAGTGAAGATAATGGATGACCTTCGCGCCGGTGTCTACAGTGTGCTGGTGGGCGTTAACCTCCTGAGGGAAGGTCTTGACCTTCCGGAGGTAAGCCTCGTTGCCATCTTGGATGCCGACAAAGAGGGTTTCCTCCGTAGCCACAGAAGCCTCACGCAGACGGTGGGCAGAGCGGCACGCCACATCAACGGATGCGCCATCATGTATGCAGACACCATCACAGACAGCATGACCAAGACGATAGAGGAGACCAACAGGAGACGAGAGATACAGCTTCGCTACAACGAGGAGAACGGCATCACTCCTCATCAGATAGTCAGGGACAGGAACGTGGGTAACCTGATACAAGCACAGCAGTCGTCGGAAACTCGGGCTTACGTTGAGCCGAAACGTCCTAATGACATGGTGGCGGAGACACTGCCGGAGTACCTGTCGAAAGACGAACTTAGAAAACGTATAGAAATAACGACGAAGAAGATGAAAGAGGCCGCAAAGCAACTCAACTTCGTGGAAGCCGC
>CAVHCL010000032.1:6332-8394 GCA_963634425.1 Bacteroidaceae bacterium | reverse complement strand
GGATCCGAAGGATGTGGGGATAGACGATAACGCCATTGTGCTGACTGCGCGTTCGGGACGCGCGGCCCTGAAGCACAGGCTCAGCGTGAACGGGGTGGAGATAGACGCAGAACGTCTGGACAAAGTATATCAGGACTTCCTCGTGCTTGCCGACAGAAAGAAGGAAATCACGGACGACGACATTTTGATGTTGGCTGGAGCTGACAGGACTGCATCGCACAGTGTGAAACTTGATTATCTGCAGGTCACCACAGGAAAAGGAGTGCGTAGCGTGGCAAGTATAGGCCTGACGATAGCCAACGAGAAGTTTGAGTCCGCGGCATCAGGAAACGGCCCTGTGGATGCGGCCATACGGGCTTTGAAGACTATCATCCACAGAGAAATGACCCTCAAGGAATTTACCATACAGGCTATAAGCAAGGGGTCTGACGATGTGGGAAAAGTGCACATGCAGGTGGAGTATGACGGTCATCTCTATTACGGTTTCGGCGCAAATACCGACATCGTGACCGCCAGCGTGGAGGCATACATCGACAGTATTAACAAATTCAAAGTAAAATAGCAAATGAACACACTCTTCGACAAGATTTGGGACAGCCACGTGGTTCAGAATGTGGAAGGCGGTCCGACACAATTATACATAGACAGGCTTTACGCCCATGAGGTGACATCTCCGCAAGCGTTTGACACTCTTAGGGACAAGGGTATCAAGGTGTTCCGCCCCGACCACGTATACGCCATGCCCGACCACAACACACCAAGCGACCAGCAGGACCATATAGACGACCCTGTAGGGCGCAAGCAGGTGGAGACTTTAGAGAAGAACTGCCGCGAGTTCGGCATCACACACTTTGCCATGGGCAGCAAGGACAACGGCATCATACACGTGGTGGGACCTGAGAAGGCTCTGTCCCTTCCTGGTATGACTATCGTGTGCGGCGACTCTCACACCAGCACTCACGGTGCTGTGGGAGCGATAGCCATGGGTATCGGCACCAGCGAGGTGGCTCAGGTGCTGGCTTCCCAGTGTATCCTCCAGAGCAAGCCCAAGACGATGCGAATCAACATAGAGGGTACTCTTCCACAAGGAAGCACTGCAAAAGATGTGGCTCTGTACATAATGGCTCAAATGACCACAAGCGGCGCCACGGGCTATGCTGTGGAGTACGCCGGCAGCACCATACGAGACATGAGTATGGAGGGACGTCTTACACTTTCCAACCTTTCCATAGAGATGGGTTCACGGGCAGGGCTCATTGCGCCTGACGAAAAGACGTTCAAGTATCTGAAGGGACGCGAATACGCTCCCAAGGGAGATGAATGGGACAAGGCTGTGGAAGAGTGGAAAAAATTGCGCTCTGACGATGATGCGGTATTCGACCGCGAAGTGACTTACCGTGCTGAGGACATAAAGCCGCGCGTCACGTATGGCACAAACCCTGGGGCTGGCATAGCTATAGACGAATGTATCCCTGCTTTGGAGGACATTCCCGAAGCCGACAGAGACCAGTTCATTTCCATGTTGGACTATATGCAGTTCAAACCGGGGCAAAAGCTTGAGGGCACTCCGGTAGACTATTGTTTCTTGGGGGCTTGCACTAACGGCAGGATAGAGGACTTTAGGGCTTTTGCCGACATTGTCAGAGGCAGGAAGAAAGCCGACAACGTAGTGGCGTGGCTTGTGCCCGGCAGTTGGCTCGTACGTCAACAGATTATAGACGAGGGCATCGACAAAGTGTTGGAGGATGCCGGCTTTGAGTTGAGATTGCCGTCATGTTCCAGTTGCCTTGCCATGAATCCAGACAAAATCCCGGCAGGCAAGCTCAGCATAAGTACCAGCAACCGCAACTTCGTAGGACGGCAGGGGCCTGGTGCGCGTACGGTATTGGCAAGTCCGCTCGTGGTGGCAGCCTCGGCAGTGACAGGTATCATAACGGATCCGCGGAAATTGGTTTGAGACTTTCCGAAAACTACAACATCATAAAACTGAAAAGAACGAAATGAAACAGAAATTCGATACGATACAGTCTACTTGTATACCCATAGAAATAGACAATTGCAA
>CAVHCL010000032.1:2839-6275 GCA_963634425.1 Bacteroidaceae bacterium | reverse complement strand
ATAATCCCCGCGCGCTATTTGGCCAGTACCACACGCGACCCCAAGTTTTTCGGTGACGCTTTCATGCATGACCTCAGGTACGATGCGGAAGGCCACGAGGTGGAGGATTTTGTGATGAACAGGCCAGAATACCGTGACACCCCCGGCAAGGGTGTCCATGAGATAATAATAGGCGGAAAGAACTGGGGTTCGGGGTCAAGCCGCGAACATGCGGCTTGGGCAATAGCCGGGTATGGCGTGAGAGTGGTGATAAGCAGTTCGTTTGCCGACATACACCGCAACAACCTTCTCAACTGTTTTGTGCTTCCGGTACTCGTCTCTCCAGCTTTCCAGCAGGAACTCTTCACCACGGTGAAAGCCAATCCGCAGGCGGAGGTCAAGGTGGACGTGCCACAACAGACAGTCGTGAATATGTCCACGGGCCACAGCGAGAGATTTGAGATAAACAGTTACAAGAAGTATTGTCTGATGAACGCCTTTGACGACATAGACTTCCTCTTGGAAAACAAGAGCAAGATAGAAGCCTACGAGAACAGATGAACAGTATTTGTCCATTGCAGATAACAGACACTACGCTTCGCGATGGAGAACAGACCTGCGGAGTGAGTTTCAGCGCATCCGAGAAATTGTCCATAGCCCGGAAGCTTCTTACGAAGGTTGGGGTGGACAAGGTGGAGATGGCCTCCGCCAGAGTCAGCGCCGGAGAGCTGGAGTCTGTTCGCAAGGTGTGCTCTTGGGCAAAGGAAGACGGATACCTGGATTCCATAGAGGTGTTGGGATTTTGCGACAACGGACTTTCCATAGACTGGATAGCGTCGGCAGGTTGCAAAGTGATAAACCTCCTCTGCAAAGGGTCTGAGAGGCACTGTAGGGGACAACTGGGCAAGACTCCCGAGGAACATTGGCGGAACGTGTGCGAAAACATCGCATTGGCAAACGCCAGAGGGCTTACGGTGAATGTATATTTGGAAGATTGGTCGAACGGCATTCAAGACTCTCCGTCGTATGTCTACGGATTCATGGATGTGCTGTGCACAAAGAACATAAGGAGGTTCATGTTGCCGGACACATTGGGAATACTGTCTCCCGGGAAGACGTACCAACTGATTTCGCAGATGACCGAAAGGTACCCATCGCTTCATTTCGACTTTCATGCACACAACGACTACGACCTTGCCGTGGCCAATGTCATGGCTGCGGTGAGGGCTGGGGTGAAAGGCGTTCATACCACGGTAAACGGTCTTGGGGAAAGAGCGGGGAACGCATCCCTGTCCAGTGTGGTGGCTGTGATAAACGACATGATGCCGAATGTGAAATGCAGAATAGACGAGGCAAGCATAAACAGTATGTCACGCCTCGTGGAGTCGTGCTCTGGAGTAGGCACCGCGGCGAACACTCCCATTGTGGGAGAAAATGTGTTTACGCAAACGGCGGGAGTTCATGCAGACGGAGACAAGAAAGGCAAACTCTATGTCAACCCGCTTATACCGGAACGTTTCGGCAGAAGCCGCGAATACGCACTTGGTAAAATGAGCGGAAAGGCCAACATAGAACAAAACCTGAAGCTGCTGGGCATCCAGCTCTCTGATGAGGACATGAGACGTGTCACAAAACGAATCAATGATATGGGGGACAAAAAGGAACATGTCACAATAGACGACCTCCCTTATATCATTGCCGATGTGCTCCACCACGATTCTCCGACAGAAAACATACGCCTGTTGTCGTATATGGTATCCACGGCTTACGGACTGCATCCGCAGGCTTGTGTGAAACTGGAAGTAAATGGTGTCGCATACGAGGAGTCTGCTACCGGCGACGGTATGTACGACGCTTTCGTAAGGGCGGTAAGGCACATCTACCGCAATAAGTTGTCGAGGGAGTTTCCTTGGCTTGTCAATTATGTTGTCACCATTCCGCCAGGTGGACGCACCGATGCTTTGGTACATACCATCATCACATGGGAGTTCAACGGTCGCACATACAGGACACGCGGTTTGGATGCGGACCAGACGGAATCGTCCATCAAAGCAACCATAAAGATGCTGAACATAATAGAAAAAGAATACAATGTATAATTAATACAAACACGAATATGAAACTTAAAATAGCCGTATTGGCAGGGGACGGCATCGGACCGGAGATAATGGAGCAGGGAGTGGCCGTGATGGATGCGGTAGCCCGTAAGTTTGGGCATGAAGTGTCTTACAAAGAGGCTTTGTGCGGCGCACACGCAATAGATGAAGTGGGTGACCCGTTTCCCGATGAGACTTACCGTGTATGCATGGATGCCGACGCTGTGCTGTTCGCAAGTGTAGGAGACCCACGTTTTGACAACAACCCCACGGCCAAGGTAAGACCGGAGCAAGGACTGTTGGCCATGCGCAAGAAACTTGGCCTGTACGCCAATATACGTCCGGTAGAGACTTTCGACTGCCTTGTACACAAATCGCCCCTAAAGGACGAACTCGTACGTGGAGCGGACTTCATCTGCATACGCGAGCTCACCGGCGGAATGTATTTCGGAGAGAAAAAGGAAGGCACGGATGAGGCTTACGACACCAATTTCTATAGCCGTCCTGAGGTGGAGCGTATCCTTCGTGTGGCATATCAGTATGCGTGCAGACGACGTAAACACCTTACGGTAGTTGACAAGGCAAACGTCTTGGCAAGTAGCCGTCTGTGGCGCAAGGTGGCGCAGGAGATGATGGCGGAGTATCCCGATGTCAAGACAGACTTCATGTACGTCGACAATGCCGCCATGCGCATGATTCAGGATCCGCACTTCTTCGATGTCATGGTAACAGAGAACACTTTCGGAGACATCCTTACGGACGAGGGCTCATGCATCACAGGCTCCATGGGATTGTTGCCCAGCGCTTCTACCGGAGAACACACCCCTGTCTTCGAACCCATACACGGATCGTGGCCTCAGGGAAAGGGACTCAATATCGCCAATCCTTTGGCACAGATACTCAGTGTAGCCATGCTGTACGAATATTTTAGTCTGAAAGAAGAGGGGGCTGTAATAAGGGAGGCTGTCAAGGCTTCACTCGACCAGAACGTACGCACTCCAGAGATTCAGGTTGAGGGCGGAGCCAAGTACGGCACACGCGAGGTAGGTTCCTGGATTGTGGACTACATCAACAACAAGTAAGCGTTGGCGCAGACTGATGGCGAACTTGAAAAAATCGCTTTGTATAGTAATTTCGTCCTTCCTGACAGCCTGTGCGGCTTATGCCGACAACGACTGTCAGGAAGGCTTTTTGACCTCGTATGTCAATTCTGCCATAAGACGTTCCATGCCAAAGTCGGACTCCGCTTTGCATGACAAATATCAGATACGCTACGGACGCAATCTTACCGGATGGGCTGGCGCGCCGCAGTTCGGAGGATATATAGTGGCCAAGTACGGCTATACTGACAGGGACGACGC
>CAVHCL010000032.1:1931-2829 GCA_963634425.1 Bacteroidaceae bacterium | reverse complement strand
CGACGCTAAGGTGAACAACAGTTTCGAGGCGAGACTCGTACGTTTGTATGTCTCGGGCACGTTGCTGAGAGACTTCCGCTACAGGGTGCAGATGGAGATGAAGAGCACCCCCTCCATGAGAGACTTCACTTTGGAATGGACAAGGTGGAAGGAACTTCAGGTAAAAGTGGGGCAATTCAAACGTTGTTTCACTTTTGAGAATCCTTCCAGCCCATGGGATATAGGTTTTGGCGGCTATTCACAGTTGACAATGCACATGACAGCTTTCGGTTATGATGACCCCAGCGGCGAACCGTCGCAGAACGGACGTGACCAAGGCATTCAACTGTCCGGAGACCTTTTCCCGGTGGGCAAGAGCCGTAGCAGGTTGTTCCACTATAAGGCGGCCGTGTACAACGGAAGCGGACAGAACCGAAGCGACAACAATAACCGTAAGGATTGGATGGGGTGTCTGCAGTTGATGCCTTTGAAGGAACTTAAAGTCGCATTCTTTGGCTGGAAAGGTTCTTACAAGACTGGAGAGGTGGAAGTGGACCGCAACCGTTGGGCTCTCTCTGCAGAATACAAACGCAACGGATGGGAGGCACGTGCCGAGTATGCGCGCCATAAGGGACACAACGCTGCCATGTGGAATGAAAATACAGAAAGTTTCATGGATGCGGGGCGTGCTGATGCATGGTATGCGGCATTGGGAGTCCCGTTCACCGGTTGGTTCCGTGTTCATCTTAAATATGATGCTTACCGTAAGGATGCGGCGTGGAATACTTTGCGCACCCTGTGGTGTGTGTGTTCCAATTTCCAACTGCACAAGAATCTTTTGTTCCAACTTCAATACAATTTTGCTTGTGACAAGTCCGATGCGACAGAACGGCACTACAACGAACTCTGGGCGCAAGCG
>CAVHCL010000032.1:0-1921 GCA_963634425.1 Bacteroidaceae bacterium | reverse complement strand
GCGCAAGCGTACATCAGATTCTGACACAGACTTTGTCGGCGTAAGTCAGACTCTTGGGTGTCTTTTTTATGCCAATATGGCAGTGTTTTTGACAACAGTTACATTACGCGTGACATTCTGGGTGTGAAAATTTGCGGTGGTATGCCATTTGCAAATGTCTGTGTGAGCTCCGGCTCATATAAAATCATATACAAATACAAGAAACAAACAATTAAATAAGACAAATAAAATGGGAAAGATTATTGGTATAGATTTGGGTACGACCAACAGCTGCGTATCCGTGTTTGAGAACAACGAACCTGTTGTAATCACAAACAGCGAGGGTAAGCGTACTACCCCAAGTGTGGTGGCGTTTGTGGAAGGTGGCGAGCGCAAGGTGGGAGACCCCGCCAAACGTCAGGCTATCACAAACCCCAAGAAGACAATCTTCTCTATAAAAAGATTCATGGGCGAGACGTACGACCAGGTGCAGAAAGAGATTGCCCGTGTTCCGTATACGGTGGTTCGTGGCGGCAACAACACTCCGCGTGTAGACATTGACGGAAGACAGTACACACCACAGGAGATTAGCGCCATGATCCTGCAGAAGATGAAGAAAACCGCAGAAGACTATCTGGGTCAGGAGGTGACAGAGGCTGTCATCACAGTGCCGGCTTATTTCTCCGACTCCCAGCGCCAGGCTACCAAGGAGGCAGGCCAGATAGCGGGTCTTGACGTAAAGCGTATCGTCAACGAACCTACGGCTGCCGCGTTGGCATACGGTGTGGACAAGTCTCACAAAGACATGAAGATTGCCGTATTCGACCTCGGAGGCGGTACATTTGATATCTCTCTTCTGGAATTTGGCAGTGGTGTGTTTGAGGTTCTTTCCACCAACGGTGACACCCACCTCGGCGGTGACGACTTCGACCAAGTTATCATAGACTGGCTGGCCAATGAATTCAAAGCAGAGGAAGGCATAGACTTGAAGCAAGACCCAATGGCTCTCCAGCGTCTGAAGGAGGCTGCGGAGAAAGCCAAGATAGAGCTTTCAAGTTCCACCACTACGGAAATCAACCTCCCCTATATCACAGCGGTAGGCGGTGTGCCCAAGCACTTGGTGAAAACCCTGACACGTGCCAAGTTCGAACAGTTGGCAGATAGCCTTATCCAGGCTTGTAAGATTCCTTGCCAGAATGCAATGCGCGATGCGGGACTTACTAACAGCGATATTGACGAGGTGATCCTTGTGGGTGGCTCAAGCCGTATACCTGCTGTGCAGAAGCTGGTTGCAGACTTCTTCGGCAAAGAGCCAAGCAAGGGAGTGAACCCCGACGAGGTTGTGGCAGTGGGTGCCAGCATCCAAGGAGCAGTCCTTACGGGTGACAAGAGCGACATCGTATTGCTTGATGTGACGCCTCTGTCAATGGGTATTGAGACAATGGGTGGAGTGATGACAAAACTCATTGACGCCAACACTACTATTCCTTGTCACAAGAGCGAGGTGTTCTCTACCGCAACGGACAACCAGACAGCGGTTACCATACACGTATTGCAAGGCGAACGTCCGATGGCGAGTCAGAACAAGAGTGTGGGACAATTCAACCTCGAAGGTATAGCGCCAGCCCGTCGTGGTGTTCCGCAGATAGAGGTTAGTTTTGACATTGATGCCAACGGTATCCTCAAGGTAAGTGCCAAGGATAAGGCTACAGGCAAGGAGCAAACCATCCGTATTGAAGCAAGTTCCGGTTTGAGTAAGGAAGAGATAGAGCGCATGAAGGCAGAGGCAGAGGCTAACGCGGATGCGGACAAGAAAGAACGTGAGAAAGTTGACAAACTCAACCAGGCTGACAGTATGATTTTCCAAACGGAAAATATGCTTAAGGAAAACGGTGACAAATTGCCCGCCGACGTAAAGGCTGAAGTAGAGGCTGCCGTAGAA
>CAVHCL010000031.1:14863-23125 GCA_963634425.1 Bacteroidaceae bacterium | reverse complement strand
GGCTAACGCCGGGAAGTTTTTCTTCCTGAGCCGTCCGAGGCGTTTCGGCAAGTCGCTCTTGGTGTCCACCTTCAAGAGCTATTTTGAGGGGCGGAAAGACCTGTTTGAAGGACTTGCCATGGAGAGGCTGGAGACAGAATGGACGGAGTACCCAGTGCTGCACTTCGACATGAGCAGGGGCAAGCACAAGGACAAGGAACAGTTGGAGGAATATCTGAATTACATGTTGGAGGACCAGGAAAAGAAGTTCGGTATTACGGAACACCGCAATGGCGTGAACAACAGGTTCTCTGACCTTATGGCGACTCTCTACCGTAAGACAGGACGGCAAGTGGTTGTGCTCATTGACGAGTACGACGCTCCGCTGTTGGACGTGGTGCACGAGGAGACGTTGCTGCCACAGCTCCGCGACACGATGCGCAACTTCTACAGTCCTCTAAAGGCCGCCGAGCCGATGCTCCGCTTCGTGTTCATGACAGGAATCACCAAATTCTCGCAGCTCAGCATTTTCAGTGAGCTTAACAACATCAACAATGTCTCCATGGACGAGCCGTATGCCGGCATCTGCGGCATCACGAAGGAGGAGATGCTCACCCAGATGGGTGACGACATCAACACTCTGGCAACAAAGCTTAAGTTGAGCCGTGAGGAGACAATAACGAGGCTTGCAGACCTATATGACGGCTACCACTTCACGTGGCCCTCGCCCGACGTGTTCAACCCCTTCAGTCTGCTCAACTGCTTTGCAAAACAGGTAATGGGCGCATACTGGTTCGGTTCGGGTACTCCAACCAATCTCATCAACATGATGAGAAAGTTCCGTGTGCAGCCGGATGCGCTGAAACCGATGTTGGCAAGGGGCTCCGCCTTTGACGCTCCCACGGAGACAATGACTTCGCTTACTCCGTTGCTGTACCAGAGCGGCTACCTCACCATCAAGGACTATGATGATGACACCGACCTCTACACGCTCGATTTCCCAAACCGTGAGATTAAAGTCGGTATGTTGGAGAGTCTGCTGCCCAATTATATGGGTGGCGATACAGAGCGGTGTGACGTGGCGATAGCCCAGATGGCGGCGTTGGTGAGGCGTGGCGACATCGAAGGCGGCTTGCAACTGCTTGCGGACTTTTTGGAGACAGTGCCTTATTGCGACAACACCAACTACGAGGGGCACTGGCAACAGACACTGTACATCATCTTCGCCCTGCTTGCCGGTCATCGCATACAGGTGGAGCAGCACACCGCCAAGGGGCGTATCGACATCACGCTTGAAACGTCAACCGCCATCTATGTGATGGAGCTGAAACTGAACGGCAGAGTGGAGGAAGCCCTTGCACAGATAGAGGCGAAACACTATGCCGATGCCTTCAAGATGCAGCCGAAGCCCGTGGTTAAGGTAGGTATGAACTTCACGCTGAAAGACGAGGTGAACACCCTTGAGTGGAAAGTGGGGTAAAGCAAAAAGAGACGTGTTATGAAACCGAACCATTTCCTCGCTATTCTGACTATGATGAGTCTGCCTTTGCCCACCATCGCACAAGATGTGAGCAAAGGCAAAGCCTCATACTATTCCGACAAGTTGCACGGACATAAGATGAGCAACGGCACACCGTACCATCGTGACAGCATGACATGCGCCCATCTGAAATTTCCGCTTGGGACTCTGCTGAAAGTGCGCAATCCCATCAACAACAAAGAGGTGATAGTGAAAGTCACAGACAGAGGCCCGTTTGTCAAACGCTTTATCATAGATTTGAGCAGGGCTGCCGCCAAGGAGCTGGACATCATAACCGCCGGGTTCTGCCAAGTGGAGATTACCCCATATCACAAGAATGAGATTCCATACAGGCCGGAGGAATTCGACGAAGAAATCCCTGAGTTGGATCTCCAGTACACACTGATTGCCACTTATCCCAATCCTGCATGGCGGCCAGACAGTGCGTCCGTCACTCCTCCACCAGACGCCCTGCGGCGCGCAGGTAATTCACGGAAGAGAGATACAGCTGGAAGTGGGCGTTGACTTTCGTCTCATACGCTTTTTGCCACGACGCTTGCGCTTCCAAGTAGTCGGAGAGTTTCTCCACTCCCGCCTTATGTCTCTGTCCGGAAAGTTTCATGTTGGACTCGGCGTGGACAAGCGACTTCTCTGAAAGTGTGACTTCCAGACGGGCTTCGTCCAACGTATTGGCTGCCTGCGACAACTCCAAAAGCATCTGCTCCTCCTTGTTGTCCTTTTCCAGGCAAGCCTGCTGCCATTTAGCACGGGCGGCCTTTGCCTTATTGGTGCGTTCCCCGAAATGATAAAGAGGCACATTCAAAGTAACGCCCGCACCGAAGTTCCAACCGTCCACGAGAGCCTCGCCATTTATCTTGCCACCATGCGTGTAACCGTATTTGGCGAGCAAGGCCAACTGCGGCCTCATATCGCTTTTGGCAACTTCCACTTGCTGTCTGGCAATGTCAGCACCGTGTTGCAGCACAGCATATTCAGGACGTGCGGACACATCGTCGGTCTGTAGGGACG
This sequence comes from Bacteroidaceae bacterium, assembly GCA_963634425.1. Taxonomy (GTDB): domain Bacteria; phylum Bacteroidota; class Bacteroidia; order Bacteroidales; family Bacteroidaceae; genus Physcousia. The sequence continues at coordinate 20,598 of CAVHCL010000031.1, read as the reverse complement.
TGGCATCCTCCACAACTGGATACTCGCTGCTCACGTCCAAATCCGACGAAAGAGGTTTGCCTATAGCATGGGAGAGATTCATCTTGGCGAGACGGACGGCATTCTCCGCCCTGCGAAGCTGCAAAGCCACCTCGTTCTCCTTCACCTCCACCTTCATAAGGTCGTTCTCCAAAGCGAGGCCGTGGTGTACGGCACTCTCCACGTTGGCATGAAGAGTGCTGAGCAATTCTTGATACTTGAGTGCCACTTGCACCAGTTCCTTGGCTTTAACCACATTGGCATAAGCCTCGTCCGTACGTTGTATCACCTGTGTCTCGGCAAGCCTCTCGCCCTGCCTATGCATCATCAACGCCAAGTCAGCCATTTTGTATGAAGCGCGAATCTTGCCGCCCATGTAGAGCGGCTGCTTCATCAGTAGGGACGCACAGTACACCCAGTCTACCTTGCACTCTGCCACATCCAGGCTTTTGGGTATGTTGGCGCCAAGTCCGGAAAGCCATTGAGCCTGCTGTACATTCAAAGCGCCGTTCTGCACGCCGCTTGTCACTGCAGACTTCAGCGTCTCCGTCAGCGCATCCGTAGGATACGAGAGATTGGCGGTGCCGGTGTCGTACAACCCAAATGCGGCAACGGAGAATGAGGGAAAGAACTGGGCCCATACACTTTTCTTGGTGTATTGTGCGGCTTCTACGGACAGACGTGCCGATTCCCTGTCCTTGTTGTGTTCCAAAGCCATCTTCCGACACTCCTCTATAGAGAGCGGTTGTGCGGACAGGCTCCCCGTATGGAGGAACAGAATGCCCACAATGGCCAATTTTGTTATATGTGTCATATAATCGTTTTTAATGTTTTGATGGGACAGGCATCTTTGTCAATATTATTGAACGTGTTGCACAACTGTGCGATGCCATCCCCGCATACGACTTAATTATTTCCTTTTATTCCAAAGAAGAGTGCGTAAAGCACAGGTATGAATATCAAAGTGATTAGAGTTCCGAAGACAAGCCCCCCCATGATGGTGACGGCCATACTGCCAAACATTGCATCCGAAAGTAGAGGTATCATGCCAAGCACAGTGGTGAGCGATGCCATCATCACAGGACGTAGACGGCTGGCACTGCTCTCTATCAAGGCTGTGACAGGAGCCACGCCGGCTTCCAGCTGGGCACCTATCTCATCCATCAGCACAATGCCGTTTTTCACCACCATGCCTATCAGTCCCAATGCGCCCACCACAGCCACAAAAGTAAAGGTCTTGCCGCTAATAAGCAGTGTGAGCACCACACCCACAAACACCAACGGCAGACAGCAGAAGATGACGGCGGGCTTGCGGTAATCCTTGAATAGCATGATGAGGATGGCCACCATGAGAATAATGGCAAGCGGGAAGTTCTGGAACAGATACTTCATGCTGCGGTCGGAGGCGGATTTCTCTCCCTGCCATGACATACTATATCCGGAGGGCAACTGTATCTTGCTTATTTCGCGTTCCAGCTCCGCACGTGTCTTCTCCGTCTCCAACCCGGGATTAGGAGTGCACTGTACGCGCTGCATACGCTGTCCGTTGTAACGGGGCACCACAGGGTCTTCCCACTCTACGTTTATTCCGCGGCTCACTTGACGCAAAGGAATTGTACCGAGGACATCGTCCAACAAATCCCGCTTGTTGAGCGAACCATTTTTGAGACGTATGATGTTGTCTTCGTTTATGGCATTGGAAATGGACGGTATGGCGGAGAACACCTGCATATCCTGAAGGTTCTCTATTTGGTCGCCTTTCTCGTTCACACATTCCACATATATGTTGTTGGAGTTTATTCCGTCATAGAAACTGCCCACTGGCAGTCCGCCGCCAGAAGACATGAGAGAGAGACTGAGATCGCTGCGCGCCAGTCCTACGGCACGGGCGGCTGGCTGGTCGTAATCAACACACAGCACAGGCACTTTCGGCTCCCAATCCGTGGTGATGAGACAAACCTTGCCACTCTTCTCCATGATACTGCGTGCCGAGTCTGCAAGTGCGTGCAAGACGGCTGGGTCAGGGCCTTGGAATTGCAGCTCTATGGGGTACTTCTTGAACATCAAGTTGTACTTCTTCACCTTGGCATAAGCGTCTGGCCAATGTGCCGTCAAGTAGTCCTGTATAGTGTTAATGCTGGTGTCAAGAGCTTCGGGCGACTGGAAATCCACTATCAGTTCACCGTAAGAAAGCGAAGGAGTGGCTATGGTACGTACCAGATTGTACCTGCCTGGTGTGCCACCGATAGATGCGGTGATGTGCTTCACTTCTTTGCGTGTGCGAAGGTATTCCTGCACCTCGCGCAAATCTTTTTCCACACGTGTGCTGTTGGTTCCCTCTGGCAATTTGTATTCTATATAGCATTGGTCATACACCATGTCGGGGAAGAAGCCTTGCCTCATGTGTGGATAGCCTATGACGGCCAGTGCCATCAGTACGAATGCGGCAGCTATCACACTGCCTCTGTGTTTGATGCTAAATCCCAAAACGCAGCGCAGGATACTGTAGACGCGTCCGCTGTAAAGTTGCTCCGCACCGGTGTCGTTTTGTTTCTTGTCATGTTTGGGGAAAAGCCTGTTTGCCATCAAAGGCACATGAGTGAGCGCAAGAATCCAGCTCAGCAACAGGGAGACAGCTATTACCACGAAGAGGTCTCTGACATAGATTCCGGCAGTGTCGGGCGAAAGGAAGATGGGAAGAAACGAGAGTATGGCTATCAGCGTGGCTCCCAACAGCGGCATACTTGTGCGTCTGCCTATTCCTGTCATTGCCTCCATACGCGGATGTCCCGTCTTCAGGTCTACCAAAATACCGTCCACAATCACAATGGCGTTGTCCACCAACATACCCATAGCGAGGATAAAAGCGGCCAACGACACACGCTGCAAAGTTCCGTCCACATTGCCCAACACAAGGAACGATCCAAACACTATGACCACAAGGCTGGCTCCTATCACCAGACCGCTGCGGAAACCCATGGTGAACATCAACACTATCACCACTATGACCACAGACTCTATGAGGTTGATCACAAAGTCGCCCAGCGAGTCCACTACATGCTCGGGCTGATAGAAAACCTTGTGACATTCCACGCCTGTTGGGAGACGCGTTTCACGCAGTTCGTTTATTCTGGCATTCACCGCTTTGCCCACTTTCACTATGTCGGCAGACGGACTGGCTGCCACCAGTATGCCAAGTCCTTTATGTCCGTCGTATGTGAGCGCGTTGCGGACAGGGGTTTCCACCGTGCGTTCCAGTTCGGCTATGTCTGAGAGGCGCAACTGGTCGTCCTCGTGTCCTTGTATTATCATTCTGGATATGTCGTCCACACTGCGGAACTTGTCGGCAACCGTCACTCTCACCCTTTGGTCTCCGTTGTCATAATATCCGGCGTATGAAGTCCTGTTCTGTCCTCTCAAAGTGGATATCACCTCCACCGGCAGCACGCCTAAGGTGGACATCTTGTCCTGCAACATACGTATGTTTATGCAGTAGTTCTGCTTGCCGTATATTTCCACACGGTCAACGTTAGGGACATTGGCTATCTCGCGTTTCAGCAACTCGGCATAGTCGGCAAGCTCCTTATCGTCAAGTCCGTCGCCTGTGAGAGCGAAGAACATACCGTACACAGCTGAGAAATCCTCTTTGGTGACAGACGTGCTGACACCCTCCGGCAACATCGCCTGCGCATCGTACACTTTTCTGCGCAGACGGTCCCAGCACTGTTCCACATCTGCGTTGGAGATGGTGCTTCTGAGTTCTACCTGTATGATGGAAAGGTCGTTATACGAATAACTCTCCACATTGTCTATGTCACCCATGGTACGTATGCGCTTTTCCAGCACATCCGTCACCTCCATCTCCACCTGATGAGCCGAAGCTCCCGGATAAGTGGTCACCACCATGGCGAGTTTTACCTTCACCTCAGGGTCTTCCAACTTGCTCATCTTGTAGCAATAGAAAACACCGCCCAACAACATCACTGCCACGAGGAAATGCACCAGGAGGCGGTTGGCAAACGCCCATTTGCCGAAATCTATCATAACAGTCCTCCCACGTTAGTCTTAGACACAGGCTCGAGCAGCTTCACCTTCTTGCCGTCGCCTATGTGGTGCACTCCCATTGACACTACCAGTTCACCCACGTGTATGTCTCCGCACACAACGGCAGTACCGTCGGACTTCACCGTTTCCACTTCCACTTCTTTCTTCTGTACGACGGATGTCTTCACATTGTATGTATACACATAGCTGCGTCCCTTTTCCTCAAAAAGCGATGTGGACGGTACACACATCTTAGTCTGGCAGGAATCGTTGCCTACGATGTTTATCCAGGCAGACATTCCAGGAGCTATAGCCTCGTCGGCATCTTTGAAGCGCAGGCGCATGGTGTATAGCTGGTTGGCATTTGCCTTGGGGGATACACTCACCTCTTCCATTCCGAACTCTTTCCCGGGTGTTATATCCAACGTGCAGGTATATTTGGAGAATGTGCTGCGTTTGGAATATGATATGGACGGGAGGTTTACCTCCACCTCCAAAGAGCCGTTGCCTTGTATGTTCAGCACAGGCATTCCGGCTCCCACAGTCTCGCCGCCCTCAAAGTAGCGTTTTTGCACCGTTCCGCTGAAAGGAGCCTTCATCTTAGTGTATTCAACCTGATGCCTGTGGTGAGCGAGTTTTTGCTCCATCTGCTGTAGTCCGTAGCGTGCCTTGTCGTATTGGCTGGCTGTGGCTCCTCCGTCAGCATACAACCCCATCACCCTCTCAGCCTCGGCCTTCACTTGTTCGTATTCGGCCTGTGTGGCACTAAGCTGCACCTCGTAGTCTGTGGCATCCATGACAGCCAGCAGTTGTCCGGCACTCACCTTGTCGCCTTCCTTCACGAGCACCTTGTCCAGTGTGCCGGACACCTTGAATGAGACATTAGCCTCTCTGCCTGACACCACACGTCCGGGCAGTTGCAATGTACCGCACCCTTTGTCCGAACGTACCGTGTCTACTCCCACCACATAGGTTTCGTCTTTAGTGTTTTGTTCGTGGCCTCCGCACGACGACACTGTCAGTGCCACAAGGCAGAACATACCATACATTGTCTTTTTCATACGCTAAATATACTTTTTCTTTAATTTCGCCGCAAAGTTACGCCGATTTTATTTTGGCATAAAGTCCAATATTTACTGCGTTTTGTTCTTTTTGTACGATTTTGACGGTTTTGCGGCATATTTTAAGGTCAATATGCGATATTTATGATAAATTTCCTTAACTTTGTCGCTATGAAAAGATTCAGTCTGCCGTTTCAGAGAATAGACCTCAACATTTTGGAGAACCGCATCTCCGCCAATGGAAATCTCATGTCGTACACCGACAGATGCGGCTTCTTCCTTTGCCAAAGAGGGTATGCCAAGATAAGTATCAACGGACACGTCATTGTGGTCAAAGCAGGAGACGTGTACCTCTACCTGCCCGCCACGTACGTATATGTGATGGAGACAAGTCCAGACCTCAAAGGCATCACCTACAAGTCCACCATGAACTACGTGATGTCGCTCATCTCTGAGTCGAGGTACACGCACGACATCATGTCCTTGAGAGACAACCCGTGCGTATCGCTGAGAAAAGAACAACAGGCCAGTATAGAAAATCTGGTAAACGCAATGGAGCTGCGCCAGAAGATGATGGAGGATGCCGCAAACGAAGACTGTAACAAGATAATG
>CAVHCL010000031.1:0-14853 GCA_963634425.1 Bacteroidaceae bacterium | reverse complement strand
AGATAATGCTGAAAGCCATTTACAAACTGGCAGAGAGTCTTATCCACGAGATAATATTCTATTTCCTATCGTCCAGCCAGTCCTTTGAGTTGAAGTCCGACCGTAAAGACTATGTGCTGCAATGTTTTCTGGAGTCGCTCATGGAAGGCTACAAGGACAACCGCGAGGTGTCGTACTATGCACAATTGCAGAGTCTCTCGCCGCGTTATTTCTCTTCCATCGTCAAGGAGAAGTCCGGCAAGACTCCACAGCAGTGGATTATCCAAATGGTCATCAACAGCATCAAGCAGACACTTATCTACACGCCCAAGAGCATCAAAGAGATTGCGGACGAGTTCCACTTTGCAACGCAGAGTTTCATGGGTAAATATTTCAAGGAGTATGTAGGTGTATCGCCAAAGGAATTCAGAGCACGAAACTTGACAAAACGCTGAAAAGACACAACAGACTGACATGAAACGCAAAACCCTTAAACATTCCGCTTGTGGTGTGGACACACGCCTGAAAGCCCGCATCTCAAAACTGATGGTTCTCATTCCCTTGGGAGGGATTGCCGTTCCGACTGCCACAGCACAGGCACGGCAGCGTCCCAACATCATCTTCATAATGTGCGACGACATGGGGTACGGTGACCTCGGATGCTACGGCCAAAAACTCATAGACACGCCCAATCTTGACCGCATGGCCTCCGAAGGAATGCGTTTCACACAAGCTTACGCCGGCAGTCCTGTGAGTGCACCTTCCAGAGCTTCGCTCATGACAGGGCAACACACAGGACACACACACGTGCGCGGCAACCGCGAGTATTGGCAACGCACCCTTACGCCCAACGCTTTCTCCGACAATGCCGACTATACCGTCATAGGTCAAGAGCCTTACCTCTGCACGCACCCCATAATGCCCGAGGTGATGAAGGAGGCCGGCTACAGCACTGGAATGTTCGGGAAATGGGCAGGAGGTTACTACAACCTCAAGCATCCCGACACATACCTGCGTACACCCGAAGGCAACTCAGACACGTCCCGAAGCCGTGAAAGCAGCAGTGCGTCGCTTCCGCACCTACGCGGCATAGACTGTTATTACGGATACGTATGCCAGTTTCAGGCGCACACATACTATCCGAATTTCCTCAACCGGTACGACCCCGAGAGATACGGCGACAAATACATAGTGGTGGACACCTTGAAAGAGAACATACGCCACAAGTCTGTGGCGTCAGGCGACCCGGACTACGAATTGCGCACCCAGTACTCAAGCGACATTATACACCGCTATGCGCTTGACTGGATAGACCGGCAGACTGCCGACAGACCGTTCTTCGGCATCTTCACATATACACTGCCGCATGCGGAACTGTGGCAACCCAAAGACAGTCTGCTGAGAAAATACACTGAGAAATTCCTTGGAGACGACAGCGCATTCGGTGGCAACTTTGGCTCATGGTACTACCGCAACGAGGCACGGCATGCGCAGTTTGCCGCCATGATAAGCAGACTGGACACGCAGGTGGGCGAGATATTTGACAAGCTAAAAGAAAAGGGGTTGGACAAGAACACACTAGTAATATTCACCTCAGACAACGGGCCGCACGAGGAGGGAGGGGCAGACCCCGCATGGTTCGGACGCGACGGCGCACTGCGAGGACTCAAACGTTCCACATACGAAGGTGGTATACGCATTCCGTTCATTGCCAAGGGACCAGGTGTTCCCAAAGGTGCCGTCAACCATCATATGTTGGCTTTCTACGACGTGATGCCCACACTCATGGACTATGCAGGTATCAAGGGACACACACACCGTCTGGGTTCGCCGCAAGATTCTGGAAACTACGACGGCATATCGTTTTACCGCTCGCTCACAGGCAAAAAACGACAGAAACAGCATGAATTCCTATACTGGGAGTTCCACGAGACAGACATGATGGCATTGCGTATGGGAGACTGGAAACTGGTGGTGAAACAGGGAGTCCCTCACTTGTACGACCTCTCCTCAGACATACACGAGGATCACGATGTGGCCGCATCGCACGCCTCCATAGTACAAAAGATGGTGGAGGTGATACGCCGCGAACACACGGACAGCCCTCTCTTCCCCATTACACTACCGTAAGAAGCGCCTTCGGACTCTTTGCCAAGTGACCATAGGCGCTTTTGGGCGTTTTCTACATCACATACACCTCCATCCTGTCGCGCAGATGCCAGAAGGCTTTGCCGTAGCCTCCCTGCGCATCGCTTATCAGCAGCAGGGTCTGGCGTCCGTCTCTCAATTTCGGTCCAAGACAGAGACCTTCGTAATTGGCAAAACGCGTGTTGGTCAGCGTGAACTTGCTGCTCCAACGGTGTATCAGCTCTTTGCCCCCCGTTGAGGGAGAGAAACGGAACAGAGTGCAGACACACCTGCTGCCCACATAGCGTTTGGCTATGCGTGCCTCTCTCTCCATCACTAACAGTGAACCGTCGTCCAAAGCGCAAAGGGCGACCACTCCATGTATGTGATTTCTTCCTGTGGCAGACAGAGCAGGAGCGTCCATGGTGTACAAGACAGACGAGCGGAGGTTCAAGTCATCGCCGAAGCAGAGCAGACGCAGGACACCGGCAGGGTCGGTCTTGAGGTTGCTCTCCGTGGTAGTCCAAAACAGATGGCGGACGGAATCGTAACAGAGAGCCTCAAATCCCCTGTTGGGCTGTATGGCATCCCTGCCCATGGCGGACGGTACATGCAGCTCGTGCCCGGTAAGAGAACCGTCCGGACGGTGTTCCACGATACGTTGGTCTTCCTCTCCGGACACAAAGACTGAATGGCGGGCGGGGCAGTAGGCTATACCTTCGGCATCCCTCACGCAGTCGTACTCAACACCACGCCAACCTTCGTTCACTACGCTTGTCAGGGTGCCGTCGTCAGGATTGACGGAGATGTTCCACACAAAGAATCCCGCCTCTGGTTCCTTGTCTGAAACTACGGCATACCTATCATCCCCCAACGCCGTGATGCCGCTATAGTCAGCGGCTGTTATGTTCCATTTCGCCAATTTGTAACTGCGGGCAGAAACCAACAGAGGCAACAGCACCGACAGGAGGACACATACCCTACGGATAACGGTTTGCGGTGACATGGGGCGGCAACGTTCTCTATTTCATCACAAATTCCAGCGTACCGCCAGCCATGATATCCTGATGTCTGATTTTGAGGTCTTCTACCGTCTTGCCATTCAGTTTTGCCTTCTTCACCAGCACTTTGCCGGGTGTCTTGCCAGGCGCTTCTATGACGAAGTCCTTGCCGTTTTCCAGATGTATGACAGCTTTCCTGAAAAGGGGAGTGCCCAACACATATTCGGCAGAACCCGCATTGAAAGGATAGAAGCCCAACGATGAGAATATGTACCAGGCAGACATTTGTCCGCAGTCGTCGTTGCCGGCATATCCACACGGAGTGTCGTTGTAGAACATTCCGCGCACCTTGTCCACCATTTTCTGAGTCTTGTCTGGCCGCCCAGCGAAGTTATACAGATAAGCCGTGTGGTGGCTTGGCTCATTGCCGTGCGCATACTGTCCCACAAAACCGCTTGCGTTGCCGTTTCTCTCGCCGCTTACAGCTGTTAGAGAGAAGTTCTCGTCAAGTTTGTCCATGAAAGCAGTCCTGCCTCCCAACAGTTCTATGAGTCCATCTGGGTTGTGCGGCACGAACCACATATACTGCCATGCGTTGCCCTCTATGAAACAAGGTTGTTCGTAACTGAGGGGGTCAAACGGCTCCACCCACTCTCCTTTGTCGTCCTTTGGACGGAAGAACCCTGTCTTATTGTCCCATAGGTTGCGGTAGTATTCACTCCGTTTGATAAACCTCTCATAGTCGTCGTTGTGCCCCAACTTCTTGGCCACGGCAGCCACGCACCAGTCGTCAAAAGCCTGTTCCAACGTGATGCTTACGCTTGTGCTCTGCAGGTTCTGCGGCATATATCCGTATTTCTCCCATATTTCAAACGGGCTGTTGGGATGCGAACGCATACTGCTCTCCACCATAGCCCTATAAGCTTTCTCATAGTTGATACCTGGGAGGTCGCCTAAGATGGCATCCGAAATCACAGGTATGGCGTGGTTGCCTATCATGCAATAGTTGTCCTGCCCCCAAAGATCCCATATTGGCAGATAACCGTATGTCTCGTGGTGCAATATCATGTCGTTGACGAACTGCGCCGCCACGTCCGGCTTGATAAGTGTGTACAGAGGGTGCGCCGCCCGGAAAGTGTCCCAAAGGCTGAACGTGCTGTGGTAGGTCTGCCCCTCGGGCATCCTTCTGATTTCGTGGTTGGTGTCAACGTATCTGCCGTCAGCATCGCTCATGGTGTTAGGTTGCATCAGCACGTGGTACATGGCGGTATAGAAGATGTTTTTTTCTCTCTCCGTACCGTCTATGCATACCAAGGAGAGTTGTTTTAGCCATTCGTCGTGTGCGTTCTTGGTGTAGTATGAGAAATCCCAACAGGAAGCCTCCGTTTTCATGTTGTTCCTTGCTCCATCCGAGTCCACGGGGGAGATGGCCACCTTCACTACAAGGGGCTTGCCATTGGTGTCAAACCGCAGTGCGGCTCTCAGGGCGCGTCCGTTGACAACTTCGCTCTTTCCTGCCTGCCGTCCTCCGTCCATCAGCAAACGGTCGGCGATAGGGTAGGAAAACTCTGCGCGAAAATACACTTTTCTCAGTTTTGCCCAACCGGTGACTATGCGATACCCTTCCACGGTGTTGTTGTCCACCACCCTTATCTGGCTCTGTATTATCTGATAGGTGCGCCGTCCGGTGTAGTAAGCGTCACCACGGAACGTCATGCGGTCAAGATCCAGTATTACAGTCTGTTCGCGTCCCTCGGGGAATGTGTAACGATGGATGCCTACTCTCGTAGTGGCACTCATCTCCGCCTTCACACCTTTCAGATCCACCATATAGTATCCCGGTTTGGCTTCTTCCTTGTCGTGCGAGAATGGAGTTCCGAAGTTACCGGCACGCAACATATCGGGAGTCACATTCTCTGTGACAGGCATCAAGCTGATGTCTATGAGGTCGGTGCATCCGGTGCCGCTGAGATGAGTGTGGGTGAACCCGAAAATGCTGTCTCTGTCGTAGTCATATCCGCAACATGGATCCCATGTCACATAGTTTTCCGTCTCGGGACTCAGCTGCACCATACCCTGTGGCATGGTCGCTCCGGGAAACGTGCTTCCGCTAAGTGCTCCCGTGGAGTCTGTCTGAGTGCCTATGAACGGATTGACGTACTTGGTAAAGTCGTTTGCCTGGGCAGCTGCGGCACACACAAACATGACGATATGTAAAAAGGATTTCATCGGATAACGATAAGATTTGTTATTTTTACTGCAAAGTTCGCAATTTATTCACAAAAATACGACTTCGGAAATGCCAAGAGCGGCAAAAATGCTATATTTGCACTCGTGATGATAAAAATGTATAGTCTTTTGGGAAATTGCCGGTCTTGGCTGAGGTGTCTGTCGTTGGTGCTATTGTCAATGCTGGCAGTAGGGACGGACGCACAGGAAAAGGTGGACTCCTCTCTAACCATGCGGTCGAGGACGGACACTCTGCGCGAGGTGGTGGTACGTCCCGACACTGTTCTCAGAGTGACGGAGACAATAAGAAAGAGTTTGGGGCTGAGGCAACAACCAAGTACCAAGTCCTTTGGAGACGTTCTTGATATGTTGTCCCCCGGTTTGCAGGACAAAATAACACACCCGTTCGCCATAAAAGACCGCAAGCGCGACCGCAAACACAAGCGCGACCGCAAGATACTTATGGAATACGACAGGGCAAAGACACCTAACGAACTTCTGGAAGAAGCCCTCCGTCGCGAAGGTCTTGGAGCAATAATTGACTCAAGGCAGAAGAAGTAGAACTTCGGCACACATTCGCAAAACAACAAGCCGTGAGGATGCTTTCCCCACGTCTTGCTTTGTATGTCCCGGAAATCAGGATGTCGTTCTTACAGAGCCAAATCGGTGCCTGCCTTGAACTTGACGACTTTCTTTGCAGGAATTGTGATTGTCTCCTTGGTGGCAGGGTTGATGCCTTGACGCTCAGCACGCTCTGTGACATCAAATGTACCGAAACCTACAAGAGCCACTTTGTCTCCTGCTTTCAATGCACCTGCGATGGCCTCAAGAGTAGCTTCCAAAGCTTTCTTGGCATCAACTTTGCTCAGGCCAGCACCCTCCGCAATCTTGGCTGTCAAATCTGTCTTGTTCATGATAACCTCCTTTAAATTGTTTATAAATACATTGGGTTCAAATATTTGTGTTGCAAATATAGACAAACTCTATCTATCCCCCAAGTTTTTCACACAAAAAAAGGCACAAAACGTAAAAAAAACTATCCAATATGGCAAACACAACTTTTGTATGTTTATTTTTCATACCTTTGCACAGATTTACAAACAAAGTAACGTTTTTATTTTTAATGAACAATTTGCCTCCGGTAACGAAAAACTTGCTTATCATCAATGTTCTTCTATTTGCCGCCACGTATGTGGCAAGGCTTTACGAAACGGATTTGGAGGATTTGCTCGGACTGCATTTCGCTTTGGCAAGTCGCTTCCATTTCTATCAGATGTTCACTTATATGTTCATGCACCATGGGCTGACTCACATATTCTTCAATATGTTTGCCGTATGGATGTTCGGGCGTATCATGGAGTCTACTATGGGGTCTCGGAGATTTCTGTTCTACTATCTCACCTGCGGACTCGGTGCCGGGTTGGCACAGGAACTGGTACAATATGTCTATTACGTGAGCCAAGGTCTTGACGCTTACGAACACATGAACACTGGCATTTCCATGATGGCCATGTCCGAATATCTGAACCGGTGGACCACCGTGGGAGCCTCTGGATGCGTGTATGGGGTGTTGTTGTCGTTCGGTATGACATATCCCAACGAGCGTCTCTTCATCATCCCCTTCCCGTTCCCTATAAAAGCCAAATACTTCGTGACGGGATATGCCTTGATAGAACTGCTCTATGCCGTGAGCGGCTCCAGCGACGGAGTGGCTCACTTCGCACATCTTGGCGGTATGGTCATAGGTTTCATTCTCCTCATGTTGTGGCGCAACGGAGACGGTTCGTACGGCAGGAGAGGACTATTGGAGAGCATCAGGGACTGGACAGACGAAATGGGGCAACGATTGCGCAGATGGATACATGGGCGACGCTCGCACCTCACTGCGACAAAAGGAAGCAAGTTCAACGACGAGATGGACTATAATATGCGCAAGAAAGAAAGGGATGCGGAAATAGACCGTATACTGGACAAGGTGAAAAAACATGGTTACGGGTGTCTCACAGAGGAGGAGAAACGCAGAATATTCAGAGGATAGCCTCGTATCGCCATTCCTTTTGACACCATGGCACACGCGAAAAACAAATGCGCCACACGCAGCAATTTAGCATACAGACTGCTGACTGGTGTGTTCCTCGGAGCCAATGCCTTCACGGTTCTGCTCCTGTGGGCAAGCGCTTTCAGTACATACGTCTCACCCGCGCACATACCTTGGACGTCTCTGTTGGGACTTCTGTTTCCGTTCTTTATGCTCGCCGACATCGTTTTCGTGTTCTTATGGTTGTTGTTCAAGGCGCGTATGGTGTGGCTGCCGCTGCTCGGGCTGCTGGCTGTACAGGGATACGTCAGAGACTACTGTCCCGTCAGCCTCAAGGAAGAAATTCCGGACTCCAGCCTCTGTGTGATGTCGTACAACATAGGAGGGGTGAGCGCAGGCGAGACGGATATACTTGACAGTCTCGTCCGTAATGTAAGGCCGGACATTCTCTGCTTGCAGGAATGTAACGGAAACACCGCAGCCAAACTTTTGGACAGATGGAAGGACATTTTGGGCTACGATATGCGTGAAGCCAAGGGGCGCACTGTGTTCTCGCGCTTTAGCTTTTTGGGGGACACGTTGCGGACGGCTTTGCCTTCAAGAACGGGATTCAACGGAGCCATGGCGTGTTGGTTGTCTCTCGGCGGAGACAGTTTGCTGGTGGTGAATGCCCATCTCGAAAGCAATTCGCTGACCACCGAGGACAAGACGGAATACAAGCTCATGATAACGGAGCATCAGAAAGAGCAGATAAAACATGGGGGAATGTTGCTCACGGACAAACTCACTACTGCCGCCAGATACCGTGCCTTGCAGACCGACTCCATAGTACAGCTCGTGCGCAGGCATGAGGACAAGGAAACTGTGGTGTGCGGCGACTTCAACGACACACCCATATCGTATGCGTTCCAGTCTATGTCACGCAGACTTCGCTCTGCATATACGGAAAAGGGCAACGGCATAAGTATTTCGTTCAATCAGACAGGCTTCTACGTGCGCATTGACCATATCTTCCACTCCTCAGGCTTGCTTTGCACCAAATGCTACATAGACGACTCTATGGCTGCCTCTGACCATTATCCCATAGTCGCTTATCTGTGCAGAAAACAGCCATGAAGAAATCAGCGGCTGAAAAAAAACGCACAAAAAAGGAGTTCGTTTGAGGAAAAAAGTGTATCTTTGCGCATTATTGTGTAAAAAAACATAAAAACAAATAAACAAAAAAACAATGCAAAACAAAGGATTCGTAAAGGTTTTCGCGCTCTTGCTTACCTTGGTGTGCATCTTCTACCTTAGTTTCTCTTTCAGGACAAGCTACTTGGAGAAGAAAGTGGAGAAGGTCGCAGAGACACAAGGTCAGGAAGCGGCAGACCGCTACATGGATTCTCTGCTCAACCACAAGGTGTACTGCAATGTGTGGACATTGAAGGAATGTCGCGAGATGGGCATCGGACTCGGTCTGGACCTCAAGGGCGGCATGAATGTCATTTTGGAGGTGAGTGTCCCCGATGTAGTGAAGGCTCTTGCCGACCACAAGGAAGAGACAGACGAGAATTTCCGCAAGGCCGTTGAACAGGCAACGAGCGAGGCTGCCAACAGCCAAACAGATTTCATCACCCTTTTCGTCAAAGACTACAAGGCCCTGGTTCCCGACGGGGTGTTGGCCGAATTGTTCGCCACACAACAGCTGCGCGACAAGGTCACCACAAAGAGTACGGACGCAGAGGTGGAGAGAGTGCTTCGCGAAGAGGTGAAGAGTGCCGTGAACAACTCTTACAACGTACTTCGAACACGTATTGACCGCTTCGGTGTGGTTCAGCCAAACATTCAGGAACTTGAAGGCCAGGAAGGCCGTATCATGGTGGAGATGCCCGGTATAAAGGAACCTGACCGTGTACGTAAACTCCTGCAAGGCAGTGCCAATCTGGAGTTTTGGGAGACATACAATACTCAGGAGATAGTGCCGTTCCTCGTGTCGCTTGACGCCAGACTGGCAGCCGTGGCTAACGAAGACAATGCGGACAAGGCCGTTGCCGACACTGCGACCGTTGTCGCTGAGGTTGCGGACTCCTCCGCAGCTGAAGCCAAGGGCGACCTTGCGACTGCCATAGGCGGAGCGTCAGGGGAAAACAGTGAAAACACCTCACTCAGCAAAGCTGACATTGAGAAGATGTACAGACAGCATCCTATACTCAGCCGTCTGCAGACGCCACAAGGCGCATACGGATGCGTGGTAGGTTTTGCCGCCAAGCGTGATATGGCAGTCATAGATTCTCTGCTCGCCACACCGGAGGCAAAAGATATCCTTCCTGCCGATGTCCGTCTTAAATGGGGCGTGAAGGGAATGGGAGAAGGAGCGAACGCCAACATCTACGAACTCTACGCAATCAAAGTGACAGAGCGCAATGGACGCGCTCCTCTTGAAGGCGATGTTGTGACCAGCGCAAGCGACGAATACGACCAGAATGGCCGTCCGTGCGTGAGCATGAAGATGAACGTGGACGGCGCACGCAGATGGGCCGCCCTCACAAAGGCCAACCAAAACCGTGCCATCGCAATTGTGTTGGACGATAACGTGTACAGTGCCCCAAATGTGATGAACGAGATTACCGGCGGTAACTCGCAGATTACTGGCAACTTCTCTGCGGAGGATACAAGAGACCTTGCAAACGTGCTGAGGTCCGGTAAGATGCCGGCTCCCGCAAAGATTGTGAGCGAAGAGATTGTAGGTCCCACATTGGGAGGCGAGTCTATCCAAATGGGTGTCTACAGTTGTATTCTCGCATTCATTGTCTTGATGCTTTACATGGTGGCCATGTACGGTTTGATTCCTGGTATGGTGGTCAACTGTGCACTTATCCTCAACCTCTTCTTTACCTTGGGTATTCTCACCAGTTTCCAGGCAGCCCTCACCATGAGCGGAATTGCCGGTATGGTGCTTACCTTAGGAATGGCTGTGGATGCCAACGTGCTTATCTACGAACGTACCAAAGAGGAGATTGCGACAGGAAAGAAAGTGCGCGAGGCTTTGTCCGCAGGATACAGCAACGCTTTCAGTGCCATCTTTGACTCAAACCTCACGTCCATCATCACCGCCGTCATACTTTTCTATTTCGGCACAGGACCTATCCGAGGTTTCGCCACCACGCTTAGCATCGGTATCATAGTAAGCTTCTTTACAGCCGTATTCCTTACACGCGTGGTTTATACGGAGATGATGGCACGCGGCAAATGGCTCAATCTCAGATTTAAGACACGTGTGGGCAACCACATCTCGTTCAAGGACCCGTCGTTCGCTTTCATGGATATGTCTAAAAAGAGTTTCGTGGTGTTCGGCACTTTTGCGGTTATCTGCCTTGCAGTCATCTTCGGACGCGGCTTCAGCAAAAGCATCGACTTTACCGGCGGACGAAACTTCGTGGTTGTGTTTGACAACACCGCGGACTTGGGCGTAATTCGTGAAGCACTGAATGAATCGTTTGAAGGAAGTACCACCAGTGCCATCAACTTGGGTACAGACGGCAAGACCGTACGTATTTCCACCAACTACCGCATTGATGAGGAAGGCGTAGAGGTAGACAGTGAGATAGAGGAGAAACTGTTCCACACCTTGATGCAGGCAGGCACTCTGGCTTCCGACCTCACCTTGCAGAACTTTGTCAACCGTGATGTGCGCGAAGGCGGCTCCATTATCAGTAGCCAAAAGGTGGGTCCCTCTGTAGCTGAGGATATCACCCGTGGTGCGTTCATTGCTGTGGTCTTGGCATTTATCGCCATCTTCGTCTACATCTTCGTGCGTTTCCGCAACTTGGCGTTCTCCATAGGCTCTATCGTGGCTCTATTCACCGACATACTGTTCATACTTGGAGTTTATTCCATGCTTTGGGGCATCGTGCCTTTCAGCCTTGAGATAGACCAGACTTTTATAGGCGCTATACTTACCGCTATCGGTTATTCCATCAACGACAAGGTGGTGGTCTTCGACCGTGTCCGCGAGAACCTTGGCCTGCATCCCAAGCGTGACAAGAAACTGCTCTTCAACGAGTCTGTGAACTCCACGCTCAACCGTACGGTGAACACTTCCGTCTCTACATTCATCGTGTTGGCGGTAATCTTCGTCATAGGTTTGTTCTTTAAGGGAGCCGACAGCATCATCAGCTTCTCGTTCGCCATGATGCTGGGTGTTGTGTTCGGTACGTTCTCTTCCCTGTTTGTGGCAGCTCCAGTTGCACTTCTCACTTTTGGCCACAAGTCGAAGGAGGAGACCAAACAGTAAACGTCCAGACGCGCATACATATCATAATAATATGCATTACACAGTTGGTCCGCCTTGCGTCATGCAAGGCGGACCAACTGTGTAATGTGTTTTGATTTGTCTTTTGCTGGTTATACGATTTCCACAGTACAGTTTCCTTCGCTGCTCTTGACCGCTGCGAAAACAGCTTTCATGGCAGGGATTACATCACGTCCGGAGATGGGCGGCTCCGTATAGTTCTCCAAACAGTCTATAAACATGTCTATGATGCCAGATTTAGTCTGATTGTCGTTGGTCTGTATCTGTTCGACATCCATCATGGTGTGTTCCCCGTCACCGTTATTTATCTCTATGGCGTGGTTGGTGTCATAGATGCGCATATTGCCCTTGGTTCCGTATAGCACTGTAGAGTTGTCCTCCTGTCCGTAGTAAGTCCAACTGGCTGTCATAGTACCTACTATGCCGTTTTCCATGGTGTAGATACAAAAAGCGTTGTCGTCTACGCTAATAAGATTCCCGTTCACGTCAGTCTTGTCCAAAGTGACGATTTTGGCTGTCACAGATTTCACTTTGGTACCGAGAATATGTTGTATGAGGTCTGTCTTGTGTATGCCAAGGTCTGCCATCACACCCATGGCGGCAAGGTCTTTACGGAAGAACCATGAGCCCTTGCCCGGATCAACACTCCAGGTCTCCGGACCGCTATGCCCGAAACACGTACGGAACGTAAGGACTTTTCCTATCCATCCTTCCTCTATCAATCGTCGTGCCACTACGTGCGCCTTGGCGAGTCGCTGGTTTTGCCCTATCATCAGTTTCTTGCCACATTCGTCAGCCACCCTTACCATTTCCTCACAGTCTTCTATAGTCGTGGCCATCGGCTTTTCACATAGCACGTCTTTTCCTGCCCTAAGACATTGAATGGTGACAGAGGCGTGTGCGTGATTGGCCACACATACGCTCACCGCATCTATGTCCTTGTCGGCGAGCAATGCCTCCAACGTGTCGTAACTTTTGGCACAGTATTCCCTTGCCAATGACGCCGCCCTTTCCCGGTTCGTGTCAAAGAAGCCAACTATCCAGACGTTAGGGTTTGCTGCATACTCCGGTATGTGGCGGACTTGTGCAATCTTGCCACATCCTATAATTCCAATTCCTTTCATAAATTAGGTTTAATAGTGTTGGTTGTTGTTTTTCTTATTGTTGTTGTGTTAAATCGGTCAAGAAAGTGTAAACGTCATGAGAATTTGGTGTCGGTGTGCATCTTACGCATGGTTGTGATGTCTTCTCTCGGGCATATCATCAGTATCTCTCCTTCTTCTGCTATCACGTAGCCCTCAAGCCCTTTCACCACTGCGGTACGTCCCTCGGGCAAGCGTATCAGATTGTTCCGGCAGTCGTACAGATATGCCTTAGTGTTTAGCAGTACGTTTCCGTTGGTGTCCGCCGAACGGTCGTCGTACAGGCTTGCCCATGTTCCGATGTCTGCCCAGTCGAAATGGCCCTGTTGCACATACACCTTGTCGCAACGTTCCATGATACTGATGTCCACGTTCAGGTTTGCCACACTGTGGAAAAACTGTGGGACAAGTTTTGGCACAGCGGTTTCGGCTTCTGTCATCATGCGTGGAATCTCCAACTGGTATTCAGGCACAAGACTGTACAGATTGTCAAGCATGACGTTCACATTGAAGCAGAAGAGTCCCGAGTTCCAGAGAAAATTGCCCTCCTGCAGGAATATGTCCGCAAATTGCTTGTCAGGTTTCTCCGTGAAAGACTTCACCTTGAACACACCGTCCTCAATCTCTTCTCCAGTCTGGATGTATCCGTATTCCGTCTCCGGACGCACCGGGTTGATGCCTGTCACCATGATGCCGTCGTGGTTGGCAACGAAGTCAAGGGCCTTCAGTAAATCCTGTCTGTAGGCGTCTTCTTTCATTATCAGCTGGTCGGCAGGTGTCACCAAGACGTTAGCTTTATGGTTTACCTTTGTTATCACCACCGTTCCCCAAGCCACGGCAGCGAGAGTTCCGCGTCTGAGGGGTTCTTCCAGTATGTGCTCGTCGTCCACTTGCGGCAATTGCTCGTATACAAGCGGGAGATACTGTACATTGGTGGAGATGTATATGTTTTGGGGTTCTATGAATGACGCCACTCTCTCGTATGTCTGTTGCAGGAGGGTCTTGCCCATCCCCAAGAGATCCAAGAACTGTTTGGGCTTGGTTGTCCTGCTCACAGGCCACAGGCGGCTGCCGTTGCCACCGGCAAGTATAAGGCAATAGTTGTTGCTCATAGTCTTATCTGTATTTTTCCGCACTCCACGGGAGGTGGCAGGCCTCCTATCTCATCTTTTCTATTACAGGAAGCAACAGCCCCTCCATCACCTTATAACCTTTCAGATTGGGATGTATGCCCGGATTGTCCTTCGCCAAATCCGGATTCATCTTTGTGCCGTCTTCAGACAACATGGCACTGAAATAGTCCACATAAGGTATCTTGTTGGCCTTGGCGTATGCTTTCACACGTTCGTTCAGACTTTTCACCTTCTGCATTGAGTCCTTTATCGAAGGTCTCCATCCAAACGCTCCCGCAGGGAGACAACTTGTAAGTATCACCTTTATTTTATGGTATTTGGCAAGTTCTACCATGGAACATACGTTGCCGAAAGTGAGGTCTTCGTCGTAAGCTCCGGTGTTCTCTGCAATGTCGTTGGTGCCGTAGTTTATCACCACTATCTTTGGCTGGAGGTTTATGACGTCCTCCCTAAAACGCAGCAGAAACTGATAACTGGTCTGCCCGCCGATGCCTCGTCCTATAAGATTGTTCTCCTTGAAGAACTCCGGATCCGTGGCGGGCCAACCGTCCGTGATGCTGTTTCCCATCAACACTACACGCTTTTCGCGCTTCTCCGGCGTTCCCAATTCCTTGTTGGCTTTGGCATAACGCTGCCAGTTGGCGAATTCGTGTTTTTGTGCGTTTACGCTTGTGCCGACAAGCAACAAAAGAAGTATGGTCAAAAACCTTGCTTTCATAATAGCTCTGTTCTTTATATTTATATTGTTGTGTATGTTTTCAATTTCAGACACAAAGAAAACAAAAAAACTTTGATAAAACAAGATGCCAGAAGATAAATTAGGAAAAATTAGGGTTTCGCCACTGGCACGTAACAATTCAGCGAATAGCCATACCCTCCCTGTCCGCGCTCTAAAACAGAGCGCGGATAG
>CAVHCL010000030.1:38283-41177 GCA_963634425.1 Bacteroidaceae bacterium | reverse complement strand
GATATACGCTGTGTCCACAGGCTCATACTCAAACGAGTTCAATGCGCCAAGCTTCCAATACGTCTGTTCGTCGGTTTCGTCGTTGTACTCGGGGAACCATACGGAGTTGTTGCAGAGTCCGGTCTTCAACACGGCAAAAGCGTAGGTGGGGAAGCCCGCACGGTTGAGGGCTTCTGCGTAACGAAGCCACACCGTAGCCTTGCGGTATACCATGGGATAGAGTCCGGTGAATCCTCCGTAGGGGCACTGCTTGTGCACCATTCTGCCGTATGCCTCGTCCTCTCCTATGTAGAACGTCCAGTTGATGCCGCTGCCGCTCATAGTCCAGGCACGGCGTGCATCTCCCACATCAGCCAAGGTGACAAGCTCGCGGTAGGGTTCCTCGATTGTACCAAGATAGGTTTCGTATTTCTGAGAATCACAAAGTTGCTCGTAAGCCTGGCTGGGTATCAGCTCGCGTTCGTATTCTCTCGACAAGGAGACATAGGCGACTTCAGTGTCTTCCGAGTCGGTGTCGTCAGTGTCGTCGTAGTCGTTCTTTATGTGAACCACACTAATGGTGGGGATGAAACCAAACAGACGACAGATGTCTGTGTTTACCTTGCCGTTAAGCTTGGAGGAGTTGCTCGGGATAAGTGTTATGGCTTCCGAATACTGGGATACCATTCCCGACTCTGAGAACGGGCTTTCACCGATACTATAGAAAGGCTTGTCTGAGGTCAACTCTTTGCGTCCGGTGCAATAGTATCCGTTGTCATTTATAGGACCTCCGTACTTGTAGTCAATGAACTTGAAGTACCACTGGGCGGCCTGCGCATAGGTAGCCTGACTTCCGCCCTTCATCAGATAGAGGTCGCCCAACACGATGGCGACAGGGAACATCAGTTTGCTGCTGTGTACCAAACCGCCGTAATAGTTGTACTGAGGGTATCCGAACTCATATTCCACATCATACATCTCCTCCAGCTCAGGTGCCAACTCGTCCGCAAGTTCCTCAGCGGTAATCCAACGAGTGTTGCCGTCCTTCATAAAGTTGTTGATATCGTCGGTTGTCAGCATAGGCTGTGTGTAGAAAGGCACTTTGCCGTATGCGTTGACAAGCTGCATATACACCCATGCCCTGATGGAGAGTACCTGCGCATACTCCTTCAGCATATAAGGATTGCGCCCGATGCCGGTCTTCCTTTCCTTGTCGCAGTATGCTATGTAGGCGTTGCAACTGTTTATCACGTGATAGAAGTCACGGACATTCAGATACTCGTTCACGCCGTCCTTGTAGTATTTCTGCTCGTCGGCGTTCATTCCGAAATTGAGGATGGCCTTGATGGAGTCGCTTACGAAGTCGCTTCCGCTTACAAGGTCACCGCGGCATTCGTTGAGAATCACATATTTCTCTGCAATGTTCTGCAATGACCTCACGATACCCCAGTAAGAATACAAGGTATCCTGTGCCACCACATACGACTGACGCTCGCTGTCAGGAGTCATCATGTCCTTGCACGACGTTGTGGAGAAACACAACGCCATGCAGAGGGCAAGGATGCTCAATATTGATGATTTTCTTTTCATAACTCTTTCAAATATTTAATTACAGGTTGATGCTGACACCTATATTGAATCCTCTGCCGTTCGGTACCAAACCAGTGTCGATGCCTTGGTACAGTACACTGTTGCTGCTGCTCATCTCGGGGTCCGTGCCCAGATACTTAGAGATAGTGAAGAGGTTTGTGCCCTCACCCCATATCTTCAAACCGAGCAACCAACTGTTGGAATAAGGAATCTTGTAAGTGAGACGTACGTTCTTCAGCTTGAGGTAGCTGCCGTCCTCTATCCAACGGTCTGACATACGCTCGTTGTTGCGCCACTGCTCGCTGTCTGTATAGCAAGCCCTGGGCATATCGGTATTCTGTCCGTCGTATGTCCAACGGCGAAGAGCTGCGGTGGTCTGGTTGTATGTGGTGTTGAGACCCTCCAGCTCAGAACGCTGGTAGTTGTAGATGTCGTTACCGAGACTATACTTGAAGTTCACGTCCAGACGGAGATTTTTCCATGTGGCGCTGGTGTAGATGTTACCGTAGATGTCGGGGTTGGGGTTGCCTATCACCACCTTGTCGGCATCGTCTATCACACCGTCGCCGTTCTGGTCTACGAAACGTACGTCGCCTGCCTGGAAGTTGTAGTATTTGTCCTCGCCAGAGGCCTTGCCTGTGGGATAGAGCAGATGTCCGTTGTTGGTGTAGACATTGCCTGCGGCATCAGTCCACTGCACATCAGTGCTTGTAGCCTGCGAAGCCGCTGCCTCGTTGGCGAACACACCGTTGGTCTCCCATCCGTAGAAACTGCCAAGGGCGTAACCTACAGCCGTAAGCACATTGTCCGTGCCGTACACGCTTGAGGTAAATCCGTTAATGGTAGAGACATTGTTTCCGTTCACGTCGGAAAGATTGATGGTGTTGCTCTGTCCGGTTGGCAACTTGGTAACCTTGTTGTTGTAGTGTCCGATGGTTGCACCGAGTTCCCATTTCCAGTCCTTCTTGTTGATAAGGATGGCGTTGGTGTTGAACTCAAAGCCGCGGTTGGTAAGCTGACCTTCGTTAGCCCAGTACTTCTTCATACCGGAGATGTAGTGCAGTTCCCTCAAAGTAAGGAGGTTGTCTGTCTTGTGCCAGAAGAGGTCAAGACCTGCCTGGAGTCTGTTGTTGAAGAAACTGCCTTGCAGTCCAATGTTCCACTTTGTGGTGGTCTCCCACTGGATGCCGCTGTTCTCTATGTTCTTCAGATAGAGACCCACTACGTTGCTGAACACCATCTGGCTTTCCCAGTATGTACGCGACGCATAGTAGTCTGTGATACCGTCGTTACCGCTCTGTTCAACACCTGCGGTGACCTCGCGG
>CAVHCL010000030.1:3978-38273 GCA_963634425.1 Bacteroidaceae bacterium | reverse complement strand
CTGCGGTGAGCTTGAGGTAGTCAACCCCATTGCCTGTCTTGAACCACGACTCGTTGCTGATGAGCCATCCCAACTGCAATGAGGGGAAGAAGCCCCAGCATACGCCGCCCAGTTTGAAACCGTCCTTGGTGTTGTCTCCGAAGCGGCTTGATGTCTGCGCACTTGCTGCCACCTCAGCGAAATAACGGTTCTTGTAGTTGTAGCTGGCGTCCAGATAATAGGTCATGTCCATCCAATTGTCGTTGGTGCCACCGTAGTTGATGTACGCCATGTCCCTGCTCACGATGGGGAGTTTGTCGTTCTCGTTGTTGTAACCGCTCATGTAGTTGTAACTGTACGAGTAGTTGTTGTATCTCCAACCTCCCATCACGTCAATGCTGTGTGCGCCATACTTGTTTGCCCACTCCAGACGCAGGTCGTTCTGCAATGTGGTCTCTTTGGCAAACTGTGTCTTCAGTATACTTGTGATGCTGCCGAGGTCGGTGAGCGTATACGGAGTAGAACCGTTTCTTGGCAAGTAGTATTTCTCGTTGTTACGTGTCAAGAGGAAGTTGAAGCGGTCGCTGATGCTGAACGTCTTGGTAACCTCCCACTTGGGGCTGACGTTGAGGTCAATCTGTGTAGACTGTGCGTAGTTTTTCATCTTGCCCTCTCCGTTTTCAAGAATCCAATAGGGGTTGCGCAGACATTCGTTGATGCCGTCGTCGCCTATTCCTTTCGGGAAAATGAACGGGTTGGCCACCCAAGAGCCACCGTCTGCCGCATACTTTCCGGCATAGTCCTTGGAGAGAAGGAGACGGTCCGCAGCGTTCTGCGCTGTGCTGAACTCATCAAGATACCATGAATACGGACTGATGAACGGAGCCTGCACCAGACCAAGCACATTGGTAGAGCCTATGTCCTGCATGGAATAGTCGTTGCTCCATCCTGTGTCCAAAATGTTATAGCTGTTCTGGTTGTATGCGACATCCAACCCTGTCTTCAACTTGGAAGCAATCTTGATGTCGGTGTTGAAGCGCAAGTTCAGACGATCCATGTCCAGTCCCTTGCTCGTGCCCTCGGTGCTTGCATAGCCAAGTGAGAGTGCGTACATACCTATATCGTCTCCACCTTCCACGCTCAGCTTGTAGTTCTGAGTGAAAGCGTTCTGGTACATGTCCTTCTGCCAGTCCGTGTTGTTGCTGAAGACATTGCGGTAGTAGTTGGACGGAGTCTTGTCCAAGAACGTGTACTTTGTGAGGTCGCCCGGCTTCACGTTTTTCACAGTACCTACGAGGTCTGTGAGATACGTGTTGTACTGGTCTCCGCTCATCACGTCAAGTTTCTTGGGTATGAACTCCATACCTCCGTAGATGCGAACGTTGATTTTAGTGGCCATACTCTTTCCGCGCTTGGTGTTGATAAGTATCACACCGTTTCCACCCTTGGCTCCGTAGATGGCGGTACCGTTCTTCAGCACCTGCACGCTCTCTATGTTTTCAGGGTCGATGCCAGCGAGGAGGTTGTTGTAGAAACCCTCGTGCAGAGCGTCACGGTCGTACTGGGGGTCAATGATGTTGCCGTCCAATATTATAAGCGGCTGCGTGTTGGCGTTGAGAGAGTTGACACCGCGTATTGTCATGAAGTTGCCCACGCCGGGACCTGCGCTCCTCATCACGGTGTGCACATCGGCCGCCAGTTGCTTCTCAATGTCCTGGTCAACGCTGATGCTGCTGGTCTCGCTGAGTTTGGCTGTGCGCTGTGCGGTGATGATGGTACCGTCCGTGTAGAAGGAGTTGAATGCCTCCGTTATCATCTTGGCGTCTGCCTTGTAGCCATCGGACACACGCTTCACCGCTGCTTGCAGTGGGTTGTAACCTTCAGCGTACAGATACAGAGCGTCTGAGAACGTGGGGATGTCCAAAGTGTATGTTCCGTCCTCCTCAGTCAGAGAGGAATACTTTTCCAGTCCCAATGCCTGCACACGCACACCGCCCATAGGCTCGCCTGTGGATGCGTCTGTGACAACGCCCTTCACGGTCTTCATCTCGTATTGCTTCTCTTTCTTTACGCGGGCAGGCTTCTCGAGTTTTACCCCGTCGCCGTCACCTGCCTCGTCCTGAGCATAAGCATTTGTCACGCCCATGCCGGAAAGTGCCAGGAAGCACAGACTCGTGCTTAAGATTCTTTCTATCTTCATATCGGATATTTTTTACTTCTGTTTTAATTGTTCTCAGGATTCACCTCTATCTGACTTCCGTCTATCTTGCTCTT
This sequence comes from Bacteroidaceae bacterium, assembly GCA_963634425.1. Classification (GTDB taxonomy): domain Bacteria; phylum Bacteroidota; class Bacteroidia; order Bacteroidales; family Bacteroidaceae; genus Physcousia. The sequence goes on along the minus strand of CAVHCL010000030.1, from coordinate 36,020 downwards.
GAGGATAATCTTGTCTATACAGAGATTCCATGAGTATCCCTTCTTGGCATTGGAAGTGGAGTTGTCGCCTTGGATGATGAGTGTAGGATACGAGTAGCGCATGTTCTTGTAAGAGTACGGAAACTCGAAATCCTTTATCACTGTGATGGTGTCTACCTTGTTGGGCATATCCCAAGAGACCTTGACATCGGATGATGTGGCGTCGCCTGTGCCCGCCTTGTTGTAGCGTATCTTAACCTTCATCTTGGTCTTGCAGAGAGCCGAGATGGAGTCCACATAGCTTGAGTCGAGGAATACGCTGTCCACCGTTCCCGCATCAGCTATGGTCTTGTACCATTCGGGCACCAACACAAGCTGGACATCATACTTGCCGCTCATCACATGTGCACTGGGAACGTATGCATGGGGACAGTTGCCCCTCAGAGTCACCTCCACCAAAGGATTGCCGCCGTTGTATGACTGAATGAAGTAGAAGTCGTTGTTGTACACTTGCCCGTATTTCTCGGATATGTCGGAGTAGATGCTGTTGTTGAAGCCAACGTTCTTGGATGCGTTTCCTGCTTTGTAATACTTGTTCTCACTCGTGCAGAAGAAATTGCCTCCGTTGATGTTCACCTCCACATCCGGCTTGTAGAACTCCATGGGGAAAGCCCATTTGTCAAGTTCGTAAGCATAGCCGTTGCTCATCTTTACGGTATCGCCGTTGAACAACTCTGTCTTATCCCAAAGTTCAGTGGAACGGAGAGTATCGCCGCGTGTGTTCAGCACATATTCGGCACTGTCGCCTTTCTGTTGTATAAACTTGTCTATTTTCCACTTCTCGCCTCCTATACCGCCTATCTTCGGCTGAATGTTGACGTTGAAGAGAGATGGCGCTATCATGTCTTGCACCAGACTCATCATGGCAAGCGAGTCGGGGTCGTCTATCGTGCGGTTATACGTCACGCTGTTGTTCTGCTTGTCCTTGTCCACATATTTCGAAGGATACTTGTAGAAAGGCTTCAGCATCTCTACTGCTGCATCCCATGCGTCATCCGAGGGGATAACCATGACAAACGACGAGTCCTCTCTTGTAAGGTCCATGTTTACACCCATCTGCACGATGTCCCATGTTTCCGCCTCCGAAGCCGTGGCAGGAAGATAACTGTAATTGAACATGAGGTTGGATGTATAGTACACAGAGTCCACATACGTGGGGTTGCCGTTCTCGTCGGGCAAGCCCTCTATGCTGGCGCCCCTCACAAAGTATGTAGTGTCTCTACTGAGGACATAATCCTTCATTTTGCTGAACCTGTCGCCGAACTTCAGGTTCTCGTAGAAGTTGTAATGGAACGGTGCCACTCCGTCTATGATATGGAGTGTGCCGTTGGCGGCAGGTATGTTCTTCTCCACAAGTTTCTGCCCTTGGAACGTGCCCGCGCGCTTGTCAAATATCATGTTCTTTCCGTTGACCATACGGATGGTGTCTGTCTTGGTGTCCAAAGACAGATGGCGGAACATACTGATATGGTTGGTCAAAAGCTGCTCCTGTACGTTGTAGCCATCGGTTTCGCACTTTTCAAGCCATTCCTGACACTCCTCATCCGTGAGCTTGTCGTTGGTGGGAGCCCACACGGTGTTTATCTGTCCGCTTTTGAGTACGTCGGCATAGGTGTAAGACTTCACCTCGTGCTTCTCGTCTTTCCAATACTTGGCGCGTTGGGCGATGGATGCGAAGTTGCTGAGTTTGGGATTGCTGCTGATGAGGTCCCACAGAGTCTCCTTAGGAAGACCATCCATATCGGCAGCACCGTCGTAATGGTCGTCCCATGTATCGGTGCAGGCCGGAACCGCCGTCAAGACGGCTCCTGCTGCTATAGCACCGAAGAATCTGTAAATTTTATTCTTAGCCATATTTGAAATTCCTTAATATTGCTTGTATAATGTTTATTCTCCAGAACAAGTTTACTGTTGGTACTTGGACTTGTTCCATACAGGATTCTGTTCCACCACACCGAAGTTGGCCTGAACTTCCTTGTAGTAGATGGGGCTGTAGAGACCGTAGCGGTTCTTGAACCTGTTCTTGAGTGTGGTGTAGTAACTCTGGTAAGCGTTCTTGAGATACTTCTCAACCATCTTCTCCACACCAGCCTGGCCGTTGCCTATCACAACTTCCTCGGTGCTCTCGCGCACATCAGGCTCGCCTTCGCTACCGCCGGCATAGCGCTCGGCATACCTTACCAAGTCGTACCAGCGTTTTCCTTCACCCAAGAGCTCTATCTGGCGCTCGTTCATCACCATCTCTATCGCGGCGTCGCGCGACGAAGGCGCTGACGGATATGGCGTACAGAAAGTGCACCTGTCGTTCACGTCAAGGTAGCCTTCAATGGATTTGGTCTCGTCCTTGTAGTTGCAGTACGAGCGTCTGCGCAGAGCCGCACAGATGTTGATGGCCTCCTTGATGGCACTGCTGCTTCCGATGGAGGCGAGAGCCTCTGCCCTTATGAGCATCACATCGGCAGTGCGGTAGATTATCCAGTTGCGGTAGTCGCTGCTGCTGACTTCGATAAACTTCATCTCATGGCTTGCATCCTGTCCTGTAAATTCAGCGGTGCATCTATGATACTTCATGCAGTAGTACCCGGCTGCTGCCGTGACGCTGGAGGAAGAACCGGTGCTGATGAGGTTCTGTGTGTCTATCCATGTGCGAATATCATACAGGCACGGGTCTGTTCCCCATCCGCCGTATGCGGCGCCTATGGCATCCTCGCTAACCTGGAGGTGAGTGCCGGTAGAGTGACCGTAAAGGTGGTTGGCGGCTGGATTCTTTCTGCTGTCGCCAGAACTGTACTGAAGCTCAAATATGCTTTCTATGCTGTTTCCTGTGCAGAAGATGCTGTTCATGTGAGTCGGGGTAATATCGCTGGATCTTGTCACTCCCTCAAGCTCGTTCTTGATGAGGTCGCAATTCTCCAGACCAAAATCCACAGTCTTCACTCTGGAAGTACCATAACCGGACTCTGCGTCAGCTGTCTGCTGATGCAATGATGACAACGCCTCGCTGGCGTATTCGGCTGCCACTTGGTAATCGAACATCACACCATGCTGCCCTTCTATAATACAGTTGGGGGTGACGAAGTCGTCCACAGCGTCCTTGCCGAAACGTCCCTCTCTGAGGGCAGCGCGCCACAGGTACATATCAGCCAACAGTGAATATACGGCACAGTTGGTTATCAAACCTTTGCTGTCCGAAGTGCTTGAGAATCGGTTACGCGCCTGTCCCTTTATCGCCTCCACGTCCAAAATGAGCGTGTCGAGCACCACCAGCTGGTTGGTGAGAGGATAGTACTGAACCTCAGCATCGCTGTTTATCGTCTGGGTAGTAAAAGGAATGTCCTTGAACGTACGCAGCAGATAGAAATAGTTCATGGCTCTGAGAGTTGTCATCTCAGCCCTGATGTAGTACCACTCTGTGGTGGTGAACTGTTTGTCCTTTTCAAGTACCTCCTCACCGTGCTGCAGCACCTTGTTGCAATAGTTGATGGTGGTGTAGATGTCATTCCACTCAAAAGTGCTCATACTGGAGTCGAGCAATCCTTTCATAATCTCGTCGTACTCGTCATAGTCGCCCTTGTCGTCGTGCTTAGGAGAGTCAAGGTTGTATGAGTCGGAACGCAAATCCCCCCAGACAGCCAGTTTCTTAACCGAATTGGCCATCTGCTTGTATGCGCCGTACCTTACCGCATCGAGGTCGTTCTTGTCTTCCCAGAAGTTCTCCTCCACCACGCGGTCGGTAGGGTGTATGGTCAGCCAATCCTCACATGATGTGGTGCTGACTGCCACAAGGCCCAAAATGACGGCAGTCCTGTATATATTCTTTAGTTTGTTCATTATGTCTGAGTATTTAGAAACCGAGGGTTAAACTGCAAGTAAATGACTTCGTACGTGGAGTACGCAAGTTGTCGGTAGAGACTGCGAATCCTTGAGGAGAAACGTCAGGATCGACACCCGTGTACTTTGTCCAGCAGAAGATGTTGTTGAGAGAACCGAACAGTTTGAGCTGGTTGATGCCGTACTTCTTGAGGTTCTTGGGCTCAAAGTCGTAGCTCAACTGTATGTACTGGAGACGGAGGTAGTTTCCGTTTTCCACATAACGGTCGCTGGGCAGTGCGTTGTAGCTGGAGTAACCTGTGCCATAGGCATTCAGCGCGCGAGGGATCTCTGTCTCGTCGCCATTCTTGCGCCAACGCCATGTGGTGGCGAAACTCTGGTTGTTGTTGTCCAGCATGCACTCGTTGACCATACGTGCGAGGTTCACAATCTTGTTGCCCATACGGAAGTTGAAGCCAGCGTTGAGTGACAAGCGTCCGTAATAGAGGTTGAGACCGAAACCACCGTTGCACTTGGGGTTGGAGTTGCCAAGGTAAACCATGTCAAAGCGGTCTATCTGTCCGTCGTGGTTGACATCCTCGTAGATGGCGTCACCACCGCGGAACTGATAGCGGTAACCCTCGTTGTAGCAGTAGTACATTGGCAAGGGTATTCCCTTGGCATCTGTCAGCATGTTACCGTTGGCGTCGTATGCAATAGGACACGTGCTGATGTGTCCGCGGCGAGCCGCAGCTGCAGCAGTGTTTATCATGTTGCCTTCGGCGTCGTATCCGCTGTTGTCCACTTCAGCATAACCGTAGTTGGCAATGGATGCGGTGGTGTAGCCGTTGTGGTCGTAGTCATACTTGTACACTCCCAGATAACGGAGACCGTAGATGGAACCGAGGGCGTTGCCAATCTGCACACGTTTGTTGTATTCCTTGTTCACAGGACGATATTTCTCAGCTCCGTTGAGAGCCTCGAGAATAAGAGGATTCATCTCCTCCAGCTCGTTGAAGTTCTGTGCTATGTTTCCACGCAGCTTGACAGAGAACTTACCTGCCACATGTATCTTGGATGTGGAGAAGTTGAGCTCCCATCCCTTGTTGCGCATGACACCGGCGTTAATCTTGGCAAGGTTGCTGAAACCGTTGGCACTGGGGATGCGGAGGTTGTCCATCAAAAGGTCTGTGGTCCTCTTGTTGTAAACCTCAAACTCCATTGTCACAAGATCCTTGAAAAGACCCATGTTGAAACCAAGGTTCCACTGCGATGTCTTCTCCCACTTTATATTGGTGAGTGAAAGGTTCTCGGGTATGATGACAGTGTGTCCGTTGTAGAATCCGGCTGTGGCATATTTGTTGTACTGGTTGCTGCCGCCGCCGCCAGTGTTTCCGGTGATACCCCATGTGGGACGGAATGCCAACATGCTCAGCCACTTCTCGCTCCACTTCATGAACTTCTCGTCGCTGATGTTCCAACGTGCGCCCACTGAGGGGAACGCTCCGTATTTGTGACCCTTGCCGAAGCTTGTGCTACCGTCCACACGGAATGTGGCATCAAGCGAATACTTGCTCTTGTATGAATAGTGCGCCTGTGCATAGAAGCTCTGGCTGCGCCACTCGTTGTTCGACGCGCTTGCCGAACGAAGCAAAGCCACCACAGTGGGGTCTGAGATGCCGTCGGGCACGTTCCAAAGTCCCAAGCCCTGCTTGCTGCTGCTTCCCGTAGCCATCTCGAAACGTACCAAAGCACTGACGCTGTGGTCTCTGTTGGGGAACGCCGAGTAATAACGGAGGTCGTGGCGAGTGGAGAACTGAAGCGACTTGTATTCGTCGTTGCTTACGTAGTTACGTTCGTTCTCCGTAAGATTGGCAGCGTTCTTTCCTCCCCAAACCCAGTCCATAGTCTTAAGTTCGCTGGGGCAATATGTGTCATCGCTCGTGTTGTAGATGTCAAGCTGAACATCTCCCCAGTAGTTGAGGCGGTGGTGTTCATCGTCCTTGCCCAGCAACTTATACTCTACGTTGAACTGAGGAGTAAGGTTGTACTGCTTCTGTTTCCACCATGCGAGGTTAGCCCTTGCCACGGGGTTTCCGTTGACAAACATATCGCGGAGCTCGTAAGATGTCATACGTCCGTCGTTCTCCTTTGAATGTGTAGTACTTGTGGTGTAAGTGGCAGCCAAAGGAAGCATGTTGAAGTACCTGTCAGTCTTCACCGGGTTGGAGGGGTCTGAGACATCGTACTCGTAAACGCTCATGTTAGGCATAGCCTTGTATGCGCGGGAGAGAACGTCATTACCGTAATTCTTGTTGTTGGTGGTGAATGCCAGACTGATGTTGCTCTGGAACTTGATGCGGTCGCTCACCCAATAGTCAAGAGCCGTCTGGGTGGTGAAACGGTCGAGAGTCTGGCCTATGATGGAACCCTTACTCTTGTCATAGTTGGCACTGATGCGGAATGTGGCTTTCTCACCACCACCCGACATTGCCACCGTGAACTTGTGCTCCTGTCCGAACTGTGTAACCTCCTTAACCCAGTCCGTGTTCTTGTTGTAATGGTTGTAGATGGAAGGATAAGACTGGTTGTAGTCCAACTCGTACATGGATGTGGGCACCTGATAAGGATTGTAGTACGACTCCTTCATCATCATGGTATAACCGTCCCCGTCAAGCATGTTGTAACCGTCCGGCTGCCATGTGCCGCTGAACTTGTACGTGAAGTTGACGCGTGTGGGACCGCGGTGACCGCGGCGTGTCTTGATTTCAATGACACCGTTGGCACCCTTGATACCCCACTTGGCTGCCGTGGCGGCATCCTTGAGCACCGTGATGCTCTCGATGTCCTCCGGATTGACGTTGAGGAGGGTTGAGAACTGCTCCTCGTTGTCCATAGTCTCAAAGTTGATGTCCTGTGCGTCTTCAGGAAGTTCGAAGATGTGGTCGTTGAGGACAATCAGAGGCTGTGCATTACCGTTGATGGTGGTGGTACCGCGCAGACGCATGGTAGTACCCGAACCGAGGTTACCCGAGTTGGGCACAATGTCCAAACCCGCGATCTGTCCCTGCAAAGCCTGGTCTACAGACTCGAAAGCGAGACCTTCCATATCGTCCATCTTAAAGTTCTGGACAGCACCCGCATACTCACGTGCGGGAATATCAAGACCGGTGGTGGGAGCTTTTTTCTGAGCAGTGATCTCCACCTGTTTCATCACCTTGGTGTTATCCTCAAGAGTAATCTTGAAGACGTTCTTTCCACCAAGTTTCTGCGTATAGGTTTTATATCCTATGTATGTGATGACAAGAGTATTGTTGGGATCTTTGATATTCATGGTAAAATTACCGTTCATATCTGTCTGAGTCTGGCTCACAATACGGTTGTTCTTGTCTTTTTCCACGACGTTTGCTCCGATGATGACGTCAATGTCATCAGAGACGGTACCGGAGATACGTCTTTGCTGGGCACCTGCCGGTAATGCTGTCATTACTACAGCCCAGAGCAGTATAAGCTTTGATATCTTGTTCATACTCTATTTTTTGTTAATTAAAGTCCGTATCTCTTCAAGTATCTCTTGCAAGCTGCCGGTGTATCCCATACCACGTTGTGTTTGCCGTCGGCTCCAAGAGCCGTATGGTTGAGCACACCGTCAATGAGGTGTATAACAGCTGTACTTGACGCGTCGAGAGTAATACCCGTCATGGCTATACCACGAGGAGCCTTGCTACATACGGCATCACGAGCCAGAATGTTCTTCACATTTTTCCCGTCTTTCTCGTAGATGGCATTAAACTTGTTGTTAACGTCCTTTTCATATTCGTTCTCGTCCTGGACACGGAGGATGGTCTCGTCACCCTGCTTGATACGGTCTACGTGTATCTTGCAGAAAAGTCCCTTTTCCTTGTCGTAACTTGCAGTCACCATTTCCTCGTCGCTGAGCGCGCTCTTGTCAGCGAATACGGAGTTGTCGGCAAAGTGGTTGCGGATGAAATTGGTGAGGTAAGTAATCTTTGCCTGTATACGCAAGCTGTCGGCCGCGCTCCTCCGTTCGTCTGAGTATGCCGTATCGCCGTCTGCGTCAACCACAGGTATCTGTATGGTGTTACCGTCCTCGTCAACTACAGGGACACCGTTCTCGTCAACAGAATCTTCCATTTCCGGCAATACATGCGAATAGTAGTCGGCATATATCTCTTCCCACGTGGGAAGGCCGTTGGCTATCTCCCTTTCTATAGCCTCATTGGTAGGCACAAATATGGTATAGCGGAAATTGTTGAAGAACTGTACGTTGTAGTCAAGACCACCAGACTGGTCACTCTTGGATGAGTTGTCGTTGTAGAATATACGGTACTTCTTCATCTGAGAGTACTGCTCGCTGTTGGAAAGAGTCCTTTTGACAAGTCCGCAACCCTTGACGAGATCTTCGGAACCGGCATACAGACAGAGCTCATAGAAAGCGCGGTAAGGATTTGCTTCCCACGCTGCTTCGTCGTAGCCCTTGGGGTTGTACGAGGCATCCTCCATCATATCATCCGTGAAGATACTGTATACAGAACGGTATGTAGGAATAAGAGGAGCGTCCAAAACGTATGTCTGTCCGTTCTTCAACTTGGTGTAAGACTTCTTGACAACACATTCCGTGACACCCGGATTGCTGTTCACCACACCGTTGCGCTCGTTTTCCAACTGGAAACCGCCCTTGACTTTTATAACGTTATTGTCCTCGTCGCGTACAACCTTGATGGCGTTACCGTTCTTGGAAACGAAATATTCGTCTTCGCCGAAGATGGCAGAACTGTCGGGCTGCACTATTGTGTGGCTCTCAAGAATATCCTTGAGACGGTTGATGACATCGCTGTTGTTGATGGTGGCCACGCTACCCGTAAGTGCGTTGCCTATGTTGCCCACCTGAGTGAAATCGCCCTTGACATTGTACGGGCTTGAATAAGAGTAGCACCGTGCGACTATGGGGAAGCTCTGATTCTTGTATGTCATCTGTATGACACGCGGAGTACGGCTCTTCATACTGATGGGGTCGTAGTATTTCATCAACGCGCTGTCGCTGGGCAAGAAGAATGTGAACGTACTCTGCATGGCCTTGAGGTAGGCGTAGTAGTTGAGGTTCATCTGGGTCTGGTCGTAGATAGCCCACTTCATGATACTGTTGGTGGTGCTGATGTATGCCGGAGAGGTGACTGACGTGTAGTCCGCCGGACCGTAAATGTCATCCATTATATATACGGCACCGTTACTGGCGAGGATACAGGTGTCTATCTTGTCCAAATCTTCCGGATAGAAGAGTTGTTCCTGTGCGTCGTCGCGGAGCTTTGTCATCTTGCTTGGCACTGAGCCTACGAAAGAGCGCATCATGATGATGTTGATAAGGCTCTGCAGTGTTCCAAGAGGTATGTAGTCAATCTGTTCAAAAAGAGCCTTGTTGTCGTCCTTTGCCGGCTTCACGTAGTCTGTTCTCTGCTCCGCAGTCCCTTCCTTTATATAATATGTGCGTATGAGCTCCATTCCGCCACCCTCTGTGAAGTACTTGTAAAGTGCTTCGTCGCTGGGCACGAACATTGCCGCCATATCCTTCTCAACACGAACCTCGTCGTAGTAACCGTTCCACCCCGGGTCGAACTTCAGACTGGGAACGATGTCCTTGCTTGTCTCGTCCTTGTAAGGCATATACTGGCGGTATGTGCCGTTGGGACCTGGCTCGGCATTGAGTTTTGAGTGGCCGGCACTGTTGTCCGAGAAGTATCTCTTGACAAAAATGGAATCTTGGAAATCGGGATGCAGGTCTTTGTAAGACTCTGTTATTCGTCTGCTGTAGAACGGAGCGCTGTACCTGTCAAGCATATGGCTGAAGATATTCGTCAACCCATTGGTACGTATCACCTCCGCCATACTTGAAAGCGGACAAAGCGGTTTGTCGGTGACGTTGAGATAACCGTTCTCGCAAACGCCGTCCTTTTGGAGCAGTTTTGAGTCGTAGATGTGCACGTCGCTCGTGACGCGTGGCGACCCCATGAACACGGCAAAGTCTTCGTCGCTTACGTTGTTCTTGGTCAGGTGCTCGCTGGTGAAATGCAGCATCATGGACACCGTGGAGTCTGTAACCATCCATATACCATTGCCCCCGTTCTCCACTCTGAACCTTTCCCAATAATCCTTGTCCACAGGGCTGTAACTAACGGGGATGGAGTCGGAAGGCACGTAAGTGATGGTGTCGATGGTCTCCACATCAGTGTACCTACGCATATACTCGCCTCGCGTAGGAGCTTGGTTGCCCGAAGACTGGCTGCTGGCAAGATTTTCCATAACGATGGCATTGTTGAGCATGCTGGTGTGGATCAACAACTTTTTCTGAGCCTCACTCAAATTCTCATAACATGTGGCGTTGTGCCAAGGGTTGCTTTGTGGCAACTGGGCGTTTCTCTTGAAAAACGCTTCCCACGCCTCGTCATTAGCGGCAAAGACAGTCTTGGAGCCTGTACGTGACAGGACATCGGTGAGCGAACGGTCTCCCGTGTTCACCTGCTCGTCTCCAATCAACCTCAAATAGGTGTTGAAGGTGCCTAAGCCATCGATCTTGGGATTTTGCAGGCTTTCATAAAGGCTGCTGCTGAGAGTGCTCGGCTTCTCGTCGTCAAGCAGATACTCATCCTTACAACCGTAGATGAAGCCGCAAGCTGCCAACAAGCACACCACTTTTTGTGAGTGCCTGCTCCATTTGCTTAAACGGTTTGTCATACGCATTTGTGTTATTTTTAGTTTAACTTGTTTATTTGTCTTTATGTAAGCACAATGCACTACGGCACTATGCAGGCTCTTGACAAAGCAAATTTACGTTTTTTTTAACAAACAATTGCCACTTAATATATAAAACAATGGGGATTTTAAGGTAAATTAACAAACAAAGGTTAAAAATAAAGGTTTCCATAATTTACGGACAACGCATTTGCCCGATGAAATGCCATGTCTGGCTTACATTAGGGGTGTTTCTGCATCATAAAAGACTTGCGTTCCGCCAACCACCGCAGCCAAGCTGATTTTCACTCAAAAGAAACCAAAAAAGCCAAAGCCAAAGCCTCCATTTCACATTTTTCCCTCCTTTGTGCAGAAAAGTACGTTATATGCTTGTTTGGTATTAAAAATTGTAATAATTTTGCACGCAAACAACAAAATTGTGCAATGAAATATGGATACAAAACAAGTACCCTCATTCAATCTCATGATACAAGAGAGCATCCGGAAATACTGGACTCTCGACTCCATGACAGACCTTGGTATGGCCTCTTTCAAATACAGCGACGTGGCGGTTATGATAGAAAAGAACCACATCTTCTTTGAGAAAGCGGGAATACAGAAAGGCGACAAGATAGCTCTTTGCGGACGCAACCTCAGCAGATGGGGAGCCACATTCTTCAGCATACTCACATACGGCGCAGTGGCAGTGCCCATCCTCCATGAGTTTCATCCGTCGCAAATACACGACATAGTGAACCACAGCGAAGCCAAACTCCTTTTTGTAGGCGACAAGGTGTGGCCTTTGCTTACGGCAACGGAAATGCCAGGTTTGAAAGGCATAGTGTCAATGGCAGATTTCAGTCTTCTCCAAAGCGACGACGAGACCGTCAGCGAGGCACACAGGAAACTTGATCTTCTGTTTGCGGAAAAATTCCCCAACGGACTTGACAAGGACGACCTCAACTACCACAAGGACGAGGCGGAGGAACTTGCAATCATCAACTACACCAGCGGCACCACCAGCAACAGCAAAGGGGTGATGATCCCATACCGTGCCATCTGGAGCAACTGCGACTTTGCGGCGCACGTACTCTCTGATGTGCTGAAACCCGGTGAGAAAGTGTTGTGTATGCTGCCTATGGCACACATGTACGGTATGTCTTTCGAGTTCGTGTATGAGTTTTCCGTAGGAATTCACATTTTCTTCCTGACAAAGATTGCGTCTCCCACCATACTCATGAAGGCGTTGGCAGAAGTCAAACCTTGCCTGCTCATTGTAGTGCCACTGATCATAGAAAAGATTGTGCGCAAGGCGGTGATGCCTAAAATACAGACCCCCATAATGCAGTTCCTGCTGAAGACCCCCATAGTGAACCGCATCATCAAGAAGAAGGTATGCGAAGGGCTCACACAGGCTCTCGGAGGCCATTTCTACGAGGTTATTGTGGGAGGAGCGGCTCTCAACCACGAGGTGGAAGCCCTGCTTCACGACATAGGGTTTCGCTATACCGTAGGGTACGGCGCAACGGAATGTGCCCCCATCATCACTTACGACGACTGGAAAGACCACGTCCCGGGCTCATGCGGTTTCAACGTGGTGAACCAGGAACTGCGCATCAACAGCAGCGACCCCGAGAACATACCTGGCGAAATACTCACAAGAGGTCTGAACGTGATGCTTGGCTACTACAAGAACGAAGAGGCCACACGCAGCACCATTGATTCGGAAGGATGGTATCATACAGGAGACCTTGGCGTGATGGACAAACAGGGCCACGTCTTCATAAAGGGACGCAGCAAGAATATGTTGCTCGGAGCCAACGGTCAGAACATATACCCAGAGGAGATTGAGGACAAGGTGTCCAATCTTCCTATGGTGGCGGAATGCCTTGTAGTGCAGAAAGGTGAAAAACTGGAAGCTCTCATCTATCCCGACCCGGATGGCACAAAAGACATGACAGAGGAGGAGATTGTCGCCCTGATGGAGAAAAACCGCAAGGAGGTGAATCCGAACCTCCCCACATATTCCCAGATAAGCAGCGTACGCATCATGAAAGAGGAATTCGAGAAGACTCCCAAAAAGAGCATCAAGAGATTCCTTTACACAAAGTGAAATAAGGTCTCAGCAACCGTTTAGGAGTAACTTGCAAGGGGTTTGCGGCATTCCGCAAACCCCTTGCAAGTTATTTTTCGTCACCTTATCTCTCGTCATAGCAAAACTTCACATTTTACTTTTCAGGGTTTGCGGAGTCATATATGTGAACGTGATATTATCAAAATAAACAACCTTTAAAAACAAACTTTATGAAAAAGCCAAACAGTTTATTGATTGTTGCCGCCACACTGATGGCATCGGCATTCAACACATTTGCCCAGTCCCCCTCACAACCACAGTCTCAACAGCCTCTGCCTCAGCGTCCCACACGCGAGCAACTTGCGGAAAAGCAAGCCCAGCGTATCGTCCACGAGTTGGCACTCGATGACAAAGTAGCACAAGAGTTCAAAAGCACATGGCTCGACTACCAAAAAGAGATGTGGGCAATAGGGATGCCTCCTTTACACAAAAAACAGACAAAAGCAGGAGAGGAAACCGATGCCAAACCGGAACGCACCTGGACAGAGGCAGAGGCCGAGCAAGCCATCAAGCAACGCATGGAACACAGCCGGAAGATTCTTGACCTGCGCGAGAAGTACTACGCCAAATACAGCAAGTTCCTCACACAAAAGCAGATAGCGCGTGTCTACGAACTGGAGCACAAGGCCATGAAGCGGATGGAAAAAAATCTTGACGCAAAGGGAAAGAAAGGAAATAAAGACTGCCCTAAGCCGCAGGGCAAACACAAAAAGCAACAGGCTAAACAGAAACAATAGCGGAAACACATATTGTCCGCTGTGACAATTGCCATGCACACCCGCATGGCAATTTTTGTTTTCACATACACGCAAAACGCAATCAGTGGGCACCACACATCCTGGCACCCACTGACTGACAAAACGTATGTCTTTTACCGCACGCCTACCTTAGGGCTGTCACAATATATGTGAAGTCCAAATCGCGGCAGTTGAGACGATATTCCTTTCTCGGCCAAGCTCCCCAAGAGTTCACACCGCCAACGCCATACTGACGCTGCTGTATCTGCAATACAGAGAACGGACGTGGCGTGAGGTCGCCACTGTGGTGCTGAATCTTGTTCTTGTCCACTCCGTCGTCAAGGTCTTCCGGCAAGTAAGGTATAGTGCTGCACTCCATTTTGCCGGTAGCGGTAAACCGCAATCCTCGCCCGGCCTCATCCGTCACGCTCCATTCACGGACATCCGAACGGTTGCCGCTCTCCTGTGGACGCACATACGGGTAATACATCTCAGACACCTTCTGCGTGTAGAGTCCCAAAGGCTGGGCATTGCGGTCTACGTAGTTCTCCACGGGACCGCGTCCGTAATAACATACCTTGCCGTAAGTCTGGGGCATCACCCACTGCATACCGAAGCGGAAGATGTTGACATCCTTGTGTTTGTCGGATACCGACATCTTTTCGTTAACCACAAGTTTGCCTTTTGCCGTAAGGGTATACGTAATGGTAAGAGTACCCTCTACATGCGGAACCTCGAAAACTGACTGCACGGCACAGCCGCCTTCCATTTCCGAGAGGTCGACAGACTTGAGTTTGAATTCCGGATTTTTCCATGCCCTGAACAGGTTCTGAAGATTTGCCCCATAGTCGTTGTCGGTGGGAGCGCGGAAGAAGTTGGGCTTTACGCTGTAGCCGTCTTGCAACATGGGGACACCGTTGACATCGTAGTAGTCTATGAGTCCCGTGGAACGGTTCACCGTCACGCTCACGCCGTTGGCAGTAAGGGTGTAGCAGGCCAGTTGGCTCTGCACGTCCACTTTAGGCAACACGTTACGGGATTCAGATACAACGTCGGCAGACGAGGGGAAGCGGTGGTTCTGAAGAGTGAACTGTTGGCTTGCCACCGTCCATCCAACAGGGAGCATCGGTTCCTGCCTGCGGAGTCTGTACTCCACATTGGCGAGAACCTCCACATCTGGGTTGGCCTGCAATATCTCCATCACCTCGGAAGCGATGCCGAGTGAGGCAAGGTTTATCCTGCGTGTCTCCTGCGGTGCCAAACCTGTAAGTTCGGGAACATCTTCGGTAAGCACAGGCTTGCCGTCCGCAAGCACAGTGACCACGGCTCTGACGTTGCTCATGTCGCGGAAGAAGTTCTCGTTGTACACTTCGGCAGTACCGTCGTTAATGTTGAAGTTGCGTATCCAGTAGTTCTGGTAGTAATGCCGCACCTCGTATGCGTGCGGATTGGGGGTGCGGTCGGGCGCAACCATGCCGTTGCAGTTGAAATTGTGGTCGGAAGCCGGATAGCGTCCGTCATCGCCGCCGAATATCCATATAGGCTTGCCTGTGACCTTGCTTGTGGAGCGAAGCCCCTGGTCGGCAAAGTCCCAAATGAAACCGCCCTGGTAGTTGGGATACTTGCGCACGAGGTCCCAATACTCCTTGAAACCGCCTCCGCTGTTTCCCATGGAGTGGTTGTACTCACACTGGATAAGAGGACGCTGATTGCCGCTCTTGCAGTATTCCTCGCACTTGTCGTAGTCGTAGTACATGGGGCAGAAGACATCGGTCTTTCCGTTTTGCCCAGCCTGCTCGTACTGCACCACACGCGAGTTGTCAATAGTCTTCACCGCATCGTAAGCCTTCTCAAAGTTTGGACCGTAGCCGGCCTCATTGCCAAGACTCCAGAAAATGATGCTGGGATGATTCTTCTGCACGAGCACGTTGTTGCGGTTGCGCTCCAAGTGAGCCTTCTCGTAACTCTGGTTCTTGGCAAGCGTACGGTCGCCGTAGCCCATACCGTGACTCTCAATGTTCGCCTCAGCCACCATATAAAGTCCGTACTTGTCGCAGAGGTCGTACCATCTGGGGTCGTCGCAGTAGTGGCAAGTACGCACGGAATTGATGTTCAGTTCCTTCATCACCTTGATGTCCGCCTCCATACGTTCCATGCTGACCACATACCCGTAGTCTGGGTCCATCTCGTGACGGTTTACTCCTTTGAAAAGCACAGGCTTGCCATTGACAAGAATCTGATTGCCCTTCCATTCCACTTTGCGGAAGCCTACCTTCTGCGGTATCACCTCCAAAGTGCCGCCATTGTCGGAGAGCGTGGTGTAGAGGGTATAGAGATACGGAGTCTCGGCTGTCCACTTGTGAGGGTCATTAACGGAAGCAGTCAACTCCGTCTCCCCTCCCTTGATGTTGGAAGACGCGCTCCACACCTCGTGTCCGTCGGCATCCACAAGAGAAAACGACAACGAGTTGCCGTTGGCCTTGGCGGAGCTGACCTTTATGTTGAGTTTGCCGTTCTTGTAGTTGTCCACGAGGTCGGGAGTGATGAAGATGTCCTGCACATGAGCCTGCGGATGCGCATACATATAGACTTCTCTGGCAATGCCGGTGAAACGCCAGAAGTCCTGGTCTTCGAGGTATGTGCCGTCACACCATCTCATCACCTGCATTGCCACAAGGTTCTTCTTGCCGGGCGTAACGTATTTGGTGATGTCAAACTCCACTTCTAGTTTGGAGTCCTCGCTATACCCCACTTCTTTACCGTTGACCCACAGGGTGACGTTGCTGGTGGCTGAACCTATATGCATGAGTATCTGGTGTCCTGCCCACGAAGCCGGAACCTCGAAATCCTTCCTGTAGGAACCCGTGTAATTGTTCTTCTCCTCCACCATAGGAGGATCGCTGCGGAACTGCATGTACCACGCATATCCCACATTCTTGTAGGTGCGGTCGCCGTAGCCGTTGATTTCAAAGAGCGCGGGCACAGGAAAGTCTTCCCACGAAGCGTCGTCGTACCCCACGGCTTGGAATCCCTTCGGAGCCATCTGGTGGTCCTTGACAAAGCGGAATTTCCACATGCCTTCCATGGACATATAGCGTGAGCTCTCGGTCTTGTCGCCTCTCAAAGCCCTGCCTTTATCCTCGAAAGCGAAGAACGAACTCCTCGCTGTCTCGGCATTGACACGGGTCACCTCTGGGTCAAGCCACCTTTCCGTTTCCTGTTTCGCCGCCTGCGACACAAGCGCACAGGCCAACGCTGTGGGAAAAAACAATTGTCTGATCATAGCTTTTAAGTTGTTTGGTTATTGTGTTGTTTTTACTGTTATTCTTCAGTATGTCAGTTATTTTACATAGTCCTTTGCCGCATCGTTATCGGTAAACGCACTGTTTGGAATCACAAAATTTGTTATCTTGCCGTTGCCGCCTTTCTCCGCCTTCAGAAGAGTGTGTTTCGGACATTCGCCGCTGAAGTCCACACGCAGTCCCGTGACCATGGACTCCAATGTGCC
This sequence comes from Bacteroidaceae bacterium, assembly GCA_963634425.1. Classification (GTDB taxonomy): domain Bacteria; phylum Bacteroidota; class Bacteroidia; order Bacteroidales; family Bacteroidaceae; genus Physcousia. Next base: position 19,045 of record CAVHCL010000030.1, on the reverse strand, counting down.
GTCACATTCTATGGCGGTCTGTTCAGGCACTTTGCCCGTATACCAAAAACAGAAACAGTCGGTGAGGTTTATCTGCTGTTGTCTGCCTATTTTGAAACCTGTGGCAAACTGGTCGCTATAGCAGTAGTTCAAGAAGTTGTCGTTGTGTGTCACCTCGAAACCGCAACTGGTCTCGTAAACCTGCGTGTCGCGGAAGATATACAATGGGTGTATGTTGCGCAAACTGTTACCGCCCGACTTCAACACGACTCCCATCTGGACGTCGGCGATTCGCATATTGGTGAATGTGTTGTCAAACCCCTCCACAAGCAGCCCTATGGAATTTGTCTTTCCGTTACCCGTAATGTTAACGTCACTGATGTCCGCATCCGACGAACCGTAATTGGCACCGTGCTTTACGTGAAGCCCCACCCGTGCGTTCTTTATCGAGACGTTTTCTATTTTTGTTTCCCTTCCGCCGTCAATGGAGATGCCGTCGGCAACGTTGGAGCAGTCAAATATTCCACCCGAAATGCCGTAGTTGCTGCCGTTGACGTATATGGTGTTGGCCTTTTCTATGGCTCCGAGGCGCAAGAGAGCCTGTCCCTCAGTCCAGTTGTCCGCAGCTTTGAATGTGGCATAGTTGCCAAGCACAAGCGACACACTCTTCGTGGGCTCGGCTGGGGTGTCTACAGGATGCGATATCAAGTACACACCGTCGGGAAAGACAATGGTCTTGTTGGGATTGTCGGCTATGAGCTTCTGTATGGCATCGGCGGCATCAGTCTTGCCGTCGGCAGGAACGCCATGCTCGGTAGCTACCACAAACGCACTCTGAGTCTGCAAAACGCTTGCTGAATGTCTTCCCTTCTGCGCCGAAACCGTCTGGCAACAACCAATTGCCAATGCCAATGCGACGGACACTGTCAATATATTTCTTCTCATTCCTAATATTATGCGGCACTACAATTTGTCATTAAACTTAAAGTTATTGAAGCACAAAGAATTGCTTATAAGCATCCGCTGCAGGAAAATTCACTCGCCATAGTGCCGTTTTTCCAAAAACAAGTGAAAAATCCAACAGTGACATGGCAAATTTACAAATAAATCGGATAAAAGCACTCGTTTGGAAAGAATATTGTGATGCTGGACAAAAAGAAGAAAAGAAGCCGGAAGAGAGCGACCCCGAAATTAAATTTGTATCTTTGCGTTGCCTAAAGCAAACGAAATGGGTATCATACAAGACATCAAGACAGCATTGATGCCCCGATTCTGCACCGTATGCCGGTCAAGGTTGTGGGCAACGGAACGGCACATCTGTTCCACTTGCCTGGCAGGTCTGCCGCGTCTCCGTATGGAAAGGACAGACGACAACGGGATAGTGAGGCTTTTATGGCCACACGTGCCGGCATCCAACGCTTTGTCGGTGTTCAAGTATAAACACTCGTCGTCCATACACAACATAGTGGCCAAGATAAAAAGCCCCAACGGACAATATATGGCACTGGAGATGGGCAGACTTTCTGCCTACGAGATGCAGAGAACTGGACTGACATCCAAAGTGGACGTGCTGATACCTGTGCCCATCAGCCGGAAGAAGAAGAGGGAGAGGGGGTTCAACCAAGCCTTGACACTTGCAAAAGGGATAAGCGAGGTCACCGGACTGCCGGTATGCGACTGTCTGTGCTGCCGGACTGCCATGAAACAGCAAAAGACACTGAACAGGGAAGAAAGGATGCTAAACGCAAAACACAACTTCGTCTCCGCCATCCCGGAAAAATACAGAGGCAAGCGCGTGTTGTTGGTAGACGACATCATCACCACCGGAGCCACTCTCACCGGGTGCGCCATAGCCATATTGCAGGACGACCCGACAAGCGACATAAACATAATGACATTGGCAAAGGCGTAATCCTAACGGCGCAAAGGACGAAGTACCATTTTGTGACTTTTCTTGTTTTTTTTATTTCGTTTCGTTGGTTGAACATCATTTTTTATATAATTTTGCAGTTGGGACAAACGATTTTGAATAAAACAACACAAAAAGAACAAAGAAAACTTATGGACGCAAAGAAAGTATTGGAAGACCTGAAAAGGCGCTTCCCCAACGAGCCTGAGTACCATCAGGCTGTAGAAGAGGTACTCAGCACTATTGAAGAGGAATACAACAAACATCCCGAATTTGACAAGGTGAACTTGATAGAACGTCTATGCATTCCTGACAGAGTGTACCAGTTCCGCGTCACATGGATGGACGACAACGGCAACATTCAGACCAATATGGGCTACCGCGTCCAGCACAACAATGCGATTGGCCCCTACAAAGGCGGTATCCGCTTCCATAAGAGCGTAAACCTCGGCATTCTGAAGTTCCTTGCTTTCGAGCAGACTTTCAAGAACTCACTCACCACACTGCCCATGGGCGGCGGCAAGGGTGGTTCCGACTTCAGCCCGCGCGGCAAGAGCAACGCTGAGGTGATGCGTTTCTGCCAGGCGTTCATGCAAGAGCTGAGCCGTCATATCGGTCCCGATGTTGACGTTCCCGCAGGTGACATTGGCGTAGGCGGCCGCGAAGTGGGCTATATGTTCGGTATGTATAAGAAGATTACACGCGAATACTCTGGTGTGCTCACTGGCAAAGGCATTGAGTTCGGCGGCTCTCTGATTCGTCCTGAGGCCACTGGATACGGCACAGTGTACTTCTTGCGCGCCATGCTGAAGACTAAAGGCGACAGTGTAGAGGGCAAGAAGGTGCTCATCTCCGGTGCCGGCAACGTAGCGCAGTATGCAGCAGAGAAAGTGCTGCAGCTGGGCGGTATACCTATGACCATGTCCGACTCCGACGGTTACATCTACGACCCGGACGGCATCACACGCGAGAAGCTGGACTACATCATGGAACTGAAGAACATATACCGCGGACGCATCAAGGAATATGTTGAGCAGTACCCCACAGCCAAGTACGTGGCTGGCGCAAAGCCCTGGTTTGAGAAAGCCGACATAGCACTGCCATGCGCCACACAGAACGAACTCAACGAGGAAGCTGCCAAGGCTCTCGTAGCCAACGGTGTGATAGCAGTGGCTGAGGGTGCCAACATGCCCACCACCCCGCAGGCCATCAAGGTGCTGCAGGATGCCAAGATTCTTTATTCTCCTGGCAAGGCTTCAAATGCTGGCGGCGTGTCCGTGTCAGGTCTTGAGATGTCGCAAAACTCTGAGCGTCTTTCATGGTCGTCAGAAGAAGTGGATGCCAAGCTGCTCTGGATTATGGAGAACATACACGAGAACTGCGTGAAGTACGGCACAGAGCCGGACGGCTACGTGAACTACGTGAAGGGCGCCAACGTGGCAGGCTTCATGAAGGTGGCCAAAGCCATGATGGCACAAGGTATCGTGTAACACGGGAAACCAGCACAACAGAAGAGCCCTTGGTGCGCAAGCATCGAGGGCTCTTCTGTTGTGACATAACGGCGGGCGGGACAAAAACCGCAACTACACCTGCATATTGTAAACTAAATTGCGTACCTTTGCAAGAGTAAACTCTCAAAACATGCAACTAAAAGACACGTCGTTTGTAGATTTGATGATAAACAGAGTCTGCAACGTGCTGCTGATAGCCAACCCTTACGATGCCTTCATGCTGGAGGACGACGGCAGGGTGGACGAGAAGATATTCTCGGAGTATGCGCGTTTGGGACTGCGCTTCCCTCCACGGTTCATACAGGTGGCTGGCCAGGAGGAAGCCGAAAGCCAGATGGCTATCTCAAACATCGACCTGGTAATATGCATGCCGTCGGCGGAAGACAACAGCGTGTTCGACATTGCGCGCTCCATAAAGAGCAACTACCACTCCACGCCCATAGTGGTGCTTACGCCGTTCAGCCACGGCATCACACGAAGGATGCAAAACGAAGACCTCTCAGTCTTCGAGTACGTGTTCTGCTGGCTAGGCAACACAGAGCTGCTGCTCTCCATAATAAAGTTGATGGAAGACCGCATCAACCTGGAACACGACATACGCAGTGCCGGCGTGCAAATGATATTGGTGGTGGAGGACGGCATACGTTACTACAGCAGCATACTGCCCAACCTGTACAAGTTCGTGCTGCAGCAGAGTCTGGAATTCGCCACAGAAGCGCTGAACACGAGTCTGGAGACCTTGCGGATGAGAGGAAGACCAAAAATAGTGCTGGCGCGCAACTACGAAGAGGCGTGGAGTCTGTACAAGCGTTTCTCCAACAACACTCTCGGTGTCATCAGCGACTGTCGCTTCCCTATGAGCGAGGGCGGGGAAAAGTGCGAGACGGCAGGTTTCCAACTGCTTAGCGCCATACGTGCCAACGACCCCTACATTCCCCTCATCATGAATTCGTCGGAGTCCGACAAAAAGGAGTATGCGGACAGGTGTAAAGCCCATTTCATAGACAAGAACTCCAAGAAGATGGACGTGGACTTGCGCGCCTTGGTGCTGCGCTACTTCGGCTTCGGCGATTTTGTGTTCAGAGACCCCGACACCATGGAAGAAGTGGCACGTCTGCGCAATCTAAAAGACCTGCAGGACAACATCATGACGGTTCCCGCACGGAGCCTGCTCTACCATATCAGCCACAACAACGTGAGCCGTTGGCTGGCAAGCCGCGCCCTGTTCCCCATATCGGAGTTCCTGAAAAACATCACATGGGACAGTCTGCAGGACGTGGACGCACACCGCCAGATTATCCTCGATGCCATAGTGGCTTACCGGAGGATGAAAAACCAAGGCGTGGTAGCTGTGTTCCAAAGAGAAAGGTTTGACCAATACTCCAACTTCGCCCGCATCGGGGACGGCAGCCTCGGCGGCAAGGGGCGCGGCCTGGCTTTCATTGACCACATGCTGAAAAGGCACCCCGACCTCAACGAGTACAAGGACGTGCAAGTGCGCATCCCCAAGACAGTGGTTCTGTGCACGGACATCTTCGACGAGTTTATGGACACCAACGAACTCTACCAGGTAGCCCTGAGCGACATCCCCGACGAAGAGACGCTACAGCATTTCCAACGTGCCAGACTGCCGTTGCGTCTGTTGGGCGACCTTGAGGCTTTCCTGCAAGTGGTGGACAGTCCCATAGCCATACGCAGCAGCAGCCTGTTGGAAGACTCGCACTACCAACCTTTCGCCGGAGTGTACAGCACGTACATGATACCCTACAACTCCGACAAATACGAACGTCTGTCCATGTTGTCGGGTGCCGTCAAGGCCGTATACGCCAGCGTCTTCTACAGAGCAAGCAAAGACTATATGACCGCCACCAGCAACGTGATAGACCAGGAAAAGATGGCGGTGATACTACAGGAGGTGGTGGGAGAGAAACACGGCGACCGCTTCTACCCTGTGATAAGCGGTGTGGCAAGAAGTGTCAACTACTACCCCATCGGCAACGAGAAAGCGGAGGAAGGCACCGTGTCATTGGCTCTCGGACTCGGCAAGTACATAGTGGACGGAGGGCAGTGTCTGAGAGTGTGTCCCAGTCATCCGGAGCAGGTGCTGCAGATGAGCGACACGGAACTGGCTCTTAGAGAAACCCAGACACACTTCCTCGCCCTGAAGACCATTGAGGGCGAAAAGAACAAGGAATTCAAAGTGGACGAAGGCTTCAACTTGGTAAAGATTCCTGTGCGTGAAGCAGAAAAGGACGGCACGCTACAATGGATCTGCTCGACTTACGACCCATACGACCAATGCATATACGACGGCTTCTACGAAGGCAAGAACCGTAAGATAATTTCATTCGCAGGGGTGCTTCAGCACAACGTGTTCCCTTTGCCCGAACTGATGCGCAAGACGCTGGAATACGGAAGCTCGGAGATGAAACGCCCTGTGGAGATAGAGTTCGCCGTAAATCTGCATCCCGACAAATCGGGAGATTTCTACCTGCTGCAGATACGTCCCATGGTGGACAACAGGATGGAACTCAACGAAGACATCTGCGCCATACCAGACGAGGACTGCCTGCTGCGTTCGCACAATGCCATAGGTCAGGGAGTCTTCACGGACATAAGGGATGTGGTGTACGTGAAGACCGACGGATATTCTCCGGGCGACAACATGGAAATTGCCGACGAAATAGAGACCGTCAACCGTAAGTTCCTCGCTTCGGACAAGTTGCCCGGTTTGTGCGGCGAGACCTCGCCGCAGACTCAAAACTACGTCCTGATAGGTCCGGGCAGATGGGGAAGCAGCGACCCGTGGTTGGGCATCCCTGTGAAATGGCCCAACATCAGTGCCTCCCAGATTATAGTGGAGGCAGGGTTGAACGACTATCAGGTAGACCCGAGCCAAGGCACGCACTTCTTCCAGAACCTCACATCCTTGGGAATATGCTACCTCACGATAGACGCTTTCCGCAGCGACGGCATATACCGCCAAGACATTCTCGACAGTATGCCTGCCATACAAGAGACAAAGCATATACGCCATGTGCGTTTCCAGGAAGGTCTCACCATAAAGGTGGACGGACGCAAGAAAGAAGCAGTGGTGATGACGGACAAAAGTATAAAAGAAAACCGACAAGAAGAGCAGTAATATATGACGGTACCACTAAACGACATATTCTTGCGCTCAAGTCTGCTGCTGGGAGACGAAGCGGTGAGGAAGATGCAAAACACCAAGGTTATAATTTTCGGTGTAGGCGGTGTAGGGTCATGGTGTGCTGAAAGTCTCGTGCGCACAGGACTCACACACATGACACTGGTGGACAGCGACAGCGTATGCGCCAGCAATGTAAACAGACAGTTGATGGCCACCATGCAGACAATGGGGCAGCCAAAGGTGAAAGCCATGAGGGAGCGTCTGCTCACAATAAACCCCAAAGCCGACATTGTGGCCATACACCAGACCTACACCAGGGAAAACAGCGCAGACTTCCGCTTGGAGGAGTACGACTATGTGATAGACGCCATAGACTCCTTGCCGGACAAAGCACACCTTATACTTACGGCAAGCGAACGCAGTACTCTCTTCAGCAGCATGGGAGCGGCTTTAAAAACAGACCCTACCACGATAAAGGTGTCGGAGTTTTGGAAAGTTGAGGGCGACCCGTTGGCAAGGGCTTTGAGAAATATGTTCAGGAAAAGCCAAACCTTCCCAAAAAGAAAATTCCTGTGCGTACACAGCACTCAACGTCCATTGCGCAACAAGGGCATTTGCGAAGCAGAGAAAGCCAACGGCTCCTTAAGCCAAGTTACAGGAGTTTTCGGGCTGACACTTGCCTCTCTGACGGTAAATGCCATAAGCGAGTCAGCCTCATCGCCATCGGACGCCGGATGACCAACAAACACACAAAACATGAACAAGCGGATAACATACTTCTTACTGGCAGCGGCAACGTTGTTCTCTTGCCAAGGTCGCAAGGGAGAAACGACTTCGCAGGAAGGCGATACTTTAAGACTGAAATATGCACAACTGCTCACCATAGTGGAGAGAGAAGGACATACGGATGTAGAGATACATGACCCTTGGAACACTGGCAAGACATTGCGCCGGTACTGTCTCTGCCACGACGGCAGCCGTACACATTGCGAAGAAAAAGGAACTTCGGTAGTAAGGGTGCCGCTGCAAAATGCAGTGGCGTTCACCAGCGTCCATTGCGCCTTGATACAGGAGCTAGGAGCCGAACAGGCCATAGCCGGAGTGTGCGACTCCAAGTACATACACCTCCCCTTCGTGGACAAAGGACTGTGCGACGGCAGCATTGCCGACCTCGGCAACGGTCTGAACCCCAACATAGAAGCCATCATGGCACTTCAGCCAGACGCTCTGTTGATAAGTCCGTTTGAGAACAACGGAGGTTACGGCAGGATGGAAAGCCTCGGCATACCCATCGTAGAATGTGCCGACTATATGGAAGTGGGAGCGTTGGCGCGTGCCGAATGGATACGTTTCTACGGCAGGCTGTTCGGAATGTGCGAAAAAGCCGACAGCATATTCCAAAAGGTAAAAAGCGACTACAACCGGCTAAACGCCCAAATAGCGGAATGCAAGGAAAAGCCCTCCATGATATGCGAACTCCCCGTAAGCGGACAATGGTATATGCCTAAAGGAGAAAGCACCATGGGTATGCTCTATACCGATGCCGGAGCCGACTATCTGTTTGCTGACAAGCATGGGGCAGGCAATGTGGCACTTAGCATAGAGCAAGTGCTGGAGAGGGTAGACAACGTTGACATCTGGCTTATAAAACATCATGGAGAACTCTCGCACTCCGACATCGTCAACGACTTTCCACTACTTGCACACATCAAAGCCTCCGTGTGGGTATGCAACACGGAAAACACTGGATTTTACGAAGAAACACCGTTTCACCCGGAACGTCTGTTGGGCAATCTTGCAGAAATCTTCCACCCCACCCTTGGCGTAGAAGCGGAGAAAAAATACTATCACCGTGTGAAATGAGGTATCAGTATACCCTATCGCTGATGGCTGTCTCCGTGGCTGTCTTGGCTATGGCCAACATCTTCTGCGGTTCTGTGGACATTCCGGCGGACTTCGTGTGGCGGCTTCTGAAAGGAGAAACAGGAGGTGAACATGCTGCATGGGCTATGATAATAAAGGAAAGCCGCATACCACAAATGATTATCGCCCTTCTGTGCGGAGCGTCACTCGGCACGTGCGGACTGCTGCTGCAGACGGCATTCAGAAACCCTTTGGCAGGCCCCTCGATACTTGGCATCGACGCCGGAGCGAACTTGGGAGTAGCCCTGGTGCTGCTCAGCGGAGGATTCACCTTGGGAGGGCTTACGGCAAGCGGATTCATAGGCACGGTAATGGCGGCCATGGCCGGGGCACTGTGTGTGATGTCGCTGCTGCTGTTCCTCTCGCAATGGCTCAAGCAACAGGCCATGCTCCTGATAACAGGAGTGGTAATAAGCAATGTCACAGGCAGCATAATACAATTGCTTGTCTACGGCGCAACGGAACAGGGCACCAGGAGTTTCGTGATGTGGGGCATGGGCAGCTTCGCCGGTGCAGCCCTTTCGCATCTGCCAGTCTTCGTATTGCTGACATCAACGGGGCTTGTAGCTGCCACACTTCTCGCCAAACCTCTTGATGCCTTGATGTTGGGCGACAGGTATGCGCAAAATCTTGGAGTAAGCATCCACCGGACACGTCAAAGCCTATTGCTTGTCACCGGGCTGCTCACTGCCGCCACCACATCATACTGCGGCCCGATAGCGTTCCTCGGATTGGCTGTGCCGCACATAGCGCGGTTGTGGCTACGCACTTCCAGACATCTGGTGCTCATCCCCGGCACCATGCTGACAGGAAGTGTCCTCACTCTGTCGTGCAACCTCATAAGCACCTTGCCCAACGACGGCAGCGTGATACCCATAAACGTCATCACTCCGCTGATAGGAGCACCTGTGATACTTTACGTGATATTCAGGCAAAAACACGCCTGACACTTGTCCATTTACCGGATGTCCAAGCGCATACAGAACAAATATATTGCTGAACACAAGTATGATAGAAATCAAGAATTTGGTTACAGGTTACGGCAGACACATAGTGACTGACAACCTTACCGCCGCCATAAAACCCGGGGAACTGACAAGTCTGCTTGGAGCCAACGGTGTCGGCAAGAGCACACTGCTGCGTACATTATGCGCATTCCAGCCGGCATTGGACGGCAACATATACGTGAATGGCAAAACGCTCGACAAGATGACGCAGACAGAAAAAAGCCGCACCATAGGAGTTGTCCTCACCGAGCGCATCAACGACCCCTTGCTCACCGTACACGACTTGGTGGCGTTGGGAAGAAGTCCACACACAGGATTTTGGGGCAAGTTGTCACCCTACGACGAAGAGACGGTAATGGCGGCCATGCAGACTACCGGCATAGCGGCCATGAGCCGCAGACGTGTCGCCACGCTGAGCGACGGCGAGCGTCAAAAGGCAATGATTGCCAAGGCACTTGCACAAAAGACCCCTATCATACTGCTTGACGAACCTACGGCATTTCTCGACTTCCACTCAAAGGTGGAGATAATGCGCCTGCTGAAAAGTCTTGCCCACGAAGAGAACCAGATTATTTTCATGAGCACACACGACGTGGAGATGGCTCTTCAGCTAAGCGACCGACTCTGGCTAATGACACCACAAGGCATTAGCACCGGAACTCCGCAAGAACTCTCGTCAAGCGGCATTATAGAACAATTCCTCTGTTGCGAAGGCATGACATACGACACAGAAACACGCACCATAATCTTAGGGTAAACACCACCTGCGCAATACTTTTTGACTCTTTTTTCCGTTTTTTGCTTACATATTGAAAATAAATTGCTAATTTTGCATAAATTTATGACATCAAACCGACAAAAGAGAAAAACTATTATGAGCAAACTGCTTAAACCAGTCGGGTATGAAGCTCTACTGGACTTGAAACAAACGGAACTCGCCATAAAAAAAATAAAAGACTTCTTCCTTAACAGCCTCAGCACCGAACTGAGGCTCAGACGTGTCACCGCCCCACTGTTCGTGTTGAAAGGACTCGGCATCAACGACGACCTCAACGGCGTGGAACGTCCGGTAAGTTTTCCCATCAAAGACATGAACGAAGCCGTGGCGGAAGTGGTGCACAGCCTTGCCAAATGGAAAAGGGTGACGTTGGCGGAATACCAAATGGAACCCGGCTTCGGCATAGTGACCGACATGAACGCCATCCGCTCGGACGAGGAGATGGACAACATACACAGCCTCTATGTGGACCAATGGGACTGGGAACGTGTGATAAAGAAGGAAAACCGCAACGTGGCGTTCCTTCGCAAGATAGTAAGCAACATATACAGTGCCATACTGCGCACGGAATTCTACATCTGTGAGACATACCCTCAACTGAAGCCCTTCCTCCCGGAGGATGTACACTTCATCCACAGCGAGGAACTGCTGAAGATGTACCCCGACAAGACAGCCAAGGAACGCGAAAACCTGATATGCAAAAAGTACGGTGCGGTATTCGTGATGGGTATAGGGAACAAACTTAGCGACGGAAAGGAACACGACCTGCGCGCCCCGGACTATGACGACTGGAGTTCCCCCAACGAAGAAGGTTACACTGGGCTGAACGGTGACTTGCTTGTGTGGTATCCCACCCTTAACAGGAGCATAGAATTGAGCAGCATGGGAATACGCGTGGACAAGGAGGCCTTGCTGAGACAGTTGGCTCTCCAAGGCAAAGAAGACCGAAAAGACCTTTACTTCCACCGCCGGCTGATTGAAGGCTCACTTCCCCTCTCCATAGGCGGCGGCATAGGACAGAGCCGGCTCTGCATGGTACTTCTGCACAAGGCTCACATAGGTGAGACACAGTCCAGCATCTGGCCGGACTGTATGAGGAAAGAATGCCGGGAGGCCGGAATGATATTGATATAGAAGTTGTGACACCAAACTGGCAATCTCATAATTATCAATATTTTTTAATTAATCAAAAACCAAATGTACAAAAAAAAGACACGGAAGACACAGTCTACAGTCTGGAGACAGTTTAGCAACAAGGGGTACAGTGCCTTTGCAAGCCTAAAACGCGAGGTGTGCATAGGTGTGCTCAGTGTCGCCACCTTGGGCGTTGCCGCCCGGGCGGAATTGACTCTCTCCACAAGACCTGCTCTGTCGCCTTACACAGACGACGACGCAAGGGAGGAAAAGGACATGGAGACTGTGACAGTAGCAGGCACATTGGCCCCACTAACTGCGTTGCAAGCCGCACGCATCGTCACCGTGCTCGGCCGTTCCGACATAGAACAGGCTGGAGCGCAATGTGTTAACGACCTTTTAAAATTAGCCGCCGGAGTGGATGTCCGTCAACGAGGGGGCTTTGGTATACAGACGGACATCAGCATTGACGGAGGCAATTTCGACCAAATAACCATACTCCTCAATGGTATAAACATAAGCAACCCACATACAGGACACCTCTCTTCCGACTTTCCCGTAGCCATGAGTGACATTGAACGGATTGAGGTTCTCGAAGGTGCGGCAAGCCGGGTGTACGGCGGCCAGAGCTTCGGCGGGGCCATCAATATCGTCACACGGCACAGTGGGAAGAACTCTGTTGAAGTGGCGGCAGAAGGTGGCTCGTTCGGGACGGTAAACGCGGAAGCAAGGGGCGAGCTGTCGAATGGGAAATGGCATAACAGCATCAGCGGAGGAGGAGGACGCTCGGACGGAGGCTCCGCCAACAGCAATTGGAAAAAAGGACAGGTGTTCTACCACGGCAGTTGGGACGGCAACGCTTTGTCCCTCTCGTGGCAAACAGGATTCAGCAAGAAAGCGTACGGAGCGAACACATTCTACAGTGCGGCATACCCAGACCAATACGAACGTAACGAACGGTACATAATATCAGTTTCCGGCGAGACAAAAGGGAAACTGCATTTCACTCCGCAGGCATACTGGAACCGCACGTACGACAACTTCGAACTGGTTCACAACAACCGTTTCGGCGAGAATTTTCACCAGACAGACGTATATGGGATAAAGGTGGGCGCATACACCAACTGGCTTGCCGGACGGACAGCCGTAGCCGCCGACATCAGACAGGAAGGCATCCTCAGCACCAGCCTCGGTCAGGAGCTGCAAGAACATCAATATGTAAACGTGAGGGGCGAGAAAGACATCTGTTACACCAGGCAGGACGACCGCACATCCGTATCTTTCAACCTTGAGCACAACATTCTTCTGGAACGCTGGACATTTTCCGCCGGAGTGATGGCTAACATGACCACAAGCACAGACCACAAATACCGTTTTTACCCAGGAATAGACGTGGCATACCGTCCCGCACGACATTGGAAACTCTTCTTGTCGTACAACAAAGGCTTCCGCCTCCCGTCATTCACAGAACTATACTACAAAAGCGCGACCCACACAGGCAACAAAGGCCTTAAAGCGGAAGTAAACCGATCCTTGCAGATAGGTTCGCAGTTCACATCCAACGGCATCAGCGCACAGGCGCGGCTTTTCTACCACAGAGGCAAAGGCATGATAGACTGGGTAATGTACAGCGAGGACGACACCTACCATAGTGCGGCTTTCGATTTGGACAACCTCGGAGCACAGGCACAGATGAAGATGGACTTCACAAAGATGACCTCGCGCGACTCTTGGGTGAGAAACCTCAACTTAGGATACACATATATCACACAGACGAGGCACGACGACGTGAATGTCTTCAAATCCAATTACGCCATGGAATACCTAAGACACAAATTCACTTCCACCCTATGCCACAAAGTAGTAGGCAGACTTGCCGCCACATGGAGTTTCAGGTGGCAGGACAGGACTGGAGGCTACATACCCTACGGAGAAACATACATAGACCCCGCGACAGGATTTCTGAGAGCGAAAGCCACAGGGACATTCACCAAGTACAGTGCGTACGCTACACTCGACATAAAGATCCAATGGACATCCCCGCACTACGAACTGTACGTGAAAGGCACCAACGTCACCAGCCGGAAATACTACGACCTGGCCAGCGTGCAGCAGCCCGGCGCATGGATAATGGCAGGAGCCAGATGGAAGATGTAAATACATGACAGCACTATAAAGTCAGCAAACTTGACCTTTTTGTCATATCCTTTTTGATTTCTCACGTAAATTCAGTATTTTTGCACAAAATTTCACAAGGTGAGAAGAATACTGGCCATAGCAATCGGTGTATGCCTGAGCATAAACACTTGGGCATACACCCTTGTCATAGATGCGGGACATGGGGGAAAAGACACCGGAGCTTTGGGCATTAATTCTAAAGAGAAAAACATAAACCTCACGGTCGCCCTCGCTCTCGGAGAACTTATTGAGAAAAACTGCCCCGATGTAAAAGTGATATACACTCGCAAAACGGACACTTTCGTGGAACTGCACGAGCGCGCTGCCATTGCCAACAGGGCAAAAGCCGACCTCTTCATCAGCATACACGCCAACAGCACCACGGCTGGAAGGAAAGGCACCTCCATACACGGCGCAGAGACATACACCTTGGGTATGCACCGGGCTGCGGAGAATCTGGAGGTGGCGAAACGCGAGAACACCGTCATCACACTGGAAAGCGGCTACGAAAAGGAATACGAAGGATTTGACCCCAAAAGCAGCGAGAGCTACATAATATTCGAACTTATGCAAGACCAGAACATGGCATCCAGCGTAAGTTTCGCCAAACAGATACAAAAGCAGTTCTCCTCGTATGCAGGACGCACAGACAGAGGTGTGCACCAGGCCGGACTTCTGGTACTCGCACAGACAAGCATGCCCGCCGTACTGGTGGAATTGGGATACATAAACAACGCTGCGGAGGAAAAGTACATGAACACCAAGTCCGGCACAGCGGCACTTGCACAAAGCATTTACAGAGCTTTCAAAGCGTACAAGAAGTGAAACCGCACATTGTGAACACATATATATAGGTAGCACATACAACATAGGACACCGTACATTCTACATACACCAATATAAAAAACGTGGAGATGAAAAAAGAAGTGAAAATAGGACTGGCAGGAACCCTTGCGCTGATAGTGCTGTTCTTCGGCATCAATTTCTTGAAAGGAGTCAACCTTTTTACCGCCAACAACGTATACTACATCAAATTCTCCAACGCCAAGGCTCTCAGCAAAAGCAGCACGGTGTATGCCGACGGATACAATGTGGGTGTGGTAAGCGACATCGTCTACGACTACGACCGCCCGGGCCAAGTGCTGGTGGAGATAAGCACAGACAAGAGTCTGCGCATCCCCAAAGGCAGTTCCGCCATGCTTGACGAGGCTGTGTTGGGCGGTTGCACGCTGAATATGCTGCTTGCCACCAACCCGAGGGAAGCTTACCAGCCAGGCGACACCATACAAGGAAGCGATGCCTCAGGCCTTATGTCGAAGGCGGCGGACATCATGCCTAAGCTGGAACAGGTGGTGACAAAGGTGGACACCTTGGTTGCGACGCTCAACCGTCTGGCCACCGACCCCAACCTACCTGTCATTATCAGCAACGCACAGCAAATAACAGAGAACCTCAACAAGAGTTCCGTAGAACTCAACGCACTACTCGGCAGAGACATTC
>CAVHCL010000030.1:2853-3968 GCA_963634425.1 Bacteroidaceae bacterium | reverse complement strand
CGCATCTTGTGTCCACATTCAACAAAGCCGGGGAAAACGTGGCATCGCTTGCGGAAAACCTGAACGGCATCAATATACAAGCCACTCTCGACAGTGTAAACACAACTATCGGTAGCGTTAACGACATGGTGCTGCAGATGCAAACCCCAGAGGGAACACTCGGACTTCTGATGAAAGACCCAAGCCTTTACAACAACATAAACCACACTATACAGAGTGCGGACAGTCTCGTCACAGACTTAAAGGCACACCCCAAACGCTACGTCCATTTCTCCGTGTTCGGTAAGAAAGGAAAATAACACAACTGACAGGCTTAGGGCCCCATTACCATCTTTTCAGAACGCCATTAAACATAACACCTCACAGACCCCTATGGTTCGTGGGCAGGAACCCCATAGTTCCCGAGCACGAACCCCATAGTTCCCGACGTGGAGATATGGGGTATAATTTTACCATCAAAGCCTTAGTGAGCGTGTTGTGCAGGACAGGCCCATTACCTATTTTCCATGGCAAGGGCAAGGGAATATGCCAGCACACTATTTAGATTTCATACAAATTGGCAAGACTGCCATACGGAAGTTCCGCTTTTCATGTAAGCGGCTACCTTGCAGACACTTGACAAACATATACGGAAAGGACATACAACCCCGGCAAAAAGGCAGAACAAACTAATCCACAAAAACTTGCAAATATGCAACGGCAAAAGGGACAGAAAGAAAATAAATAGGTTATGTTTCTGATTTTCTTTGTGTTACACAAACATGAAATTTGGGCGAAAATACAGGTTAAATTTTGCAGGTTAAAATAAACTCCATACCTTTGCAACAGCGAAATTGAAAGAAGCACATGTCCTCCGGACAAGCTATCCGACGAAAAATAAGATGACAGATACTCCACAAAAGATGTGGCTCAGTTGCCAAAAGATATTCAGGAGCAACATGAACGAGCAGCAATTCCAAACTTGGTTCTCACCCGTGAGATTCAAGTCTTTTGATGCTTCCAAAAACGAATTGGTAGTGTACGTTCCCAGCCAATTCTACTATGAGTATCTTGAAGCACATTTCCGCAGACTGCTCCACCTTACCATAAGCCGCGTGTTCGGAGCGGATGTCACC
>CAVHCL010000030.1:0-2843 GCA_963634425.1 Bacteroidaceae bacterium | reverse complement strand
ACATAGAAGTGGTCAAAGACGCCACTGTAAACATAGAGAGCGACGACACGCAGGCTGAAAATGCGGAACAGTCGGAAAGGTGTGCCAACAAATCCCCACAGTCGATACAAGCGACGGGACCGTCACAAGACCTTGACTCGCAGCTCAACCCATCCCAAAATTTCAGGAATTTCATAGAGGGGACATCCAACAAACTGCCGCGCAGCATAGGCGAGACAATAGCAAGGAACCCCGACCAGCAAACATTCAACCCTCTGTTCATCTACGGACACAGCGGAGTGGGAAAAACACACCTCGTAAATGCCATAGGCACACAAATCAAGGAGTTGCACCCGCAAAAAAGAGTCCTGTACCTGAGCGCGCACCTTTTTGAGATACAGTTTACCGACAGCCGGAGGAACAACACGTTCAACGATTTCATGCACTTCTACCAAAGTATAGACATACTCATCATGGACGACGTGCAGGAACTCATAGGCAAGGAGAAGACGCAATATGCCTTTTTCCACATCTTCAACCACCTGAAGCAGAACGGCAAGCAGATTATACTTACCAGCGACCGTCCGCCCACATCGCTTTTGGGGATGGAAGACCGCCTTATCACCAGGTTCAAAAGCGGACTGTTGGCAGAGTTGGAGAAACCGGAAGAAAAACTCCGCAGGGACATCCTGCACAGCAAGATAAAACACGACGGGCTGAACATACCGGAGGACGTAGTGGAGTATATCTCGCAGAATGTGTCGGACAGCGTGAGGGAATTGGAGGGTGTCATCCACAGCCTGTTGGCATATTCCGTTGTCTACAACAAGGACGTGGATCTTCCTTTCGCACAGAAGATACTCACAAGGGGCAATGTGAAACCGGAGCGCACCGTCACCGTGGACAACATAGTGGAAAAGGTGTCCGACCATTTCAGCATCCGGCAGGAAGACGTGTACGGGAAAAGCCGGAAAGCCGACATAGTGCTGGTGAGACAGCTGAGTATGTATCTGGCACAACGGCACACAAAGCTCACCAACAGCAAGATAGGCATACTGATAGGCAACCGCAATCATGCGACGGTGATACACAGCATAAAAACCATAAAGGACCGACTGAAAGCAGACAAGGAACTGCAAAAGCATATTGACGAGCTGGAAGACAAATTGCAGAACGACTGATGAATATAAAAGACCGCAAGACCATAAGGAAATACAAGAAGCAACCGATACCTGACGAGCTGCTCTATGGGTTGTTGGACACAGCGGCCAGAACACAGACCATGGGAAACCTCCAACTGTACAGCGTGGTGGTCACCAAGGATGAAGAGGCGAAGCAAAACCTTTCCAAGGCGCATTTCTTTCAGCCTATGGTTACCGAGGCACCAGTCGTGCTCACCGTCTGTGCGGACTTCCGCCGCACCACCGATTGGTGCGAGGCACGCAAGGCCACTCCGGGGTATTGCAATATGCTGAGTTTCATGAATGCCGCCACCGATGCCCTACTCTATACCCAGACCCTTTCGTGCCTCGCCGAAGAGGTCGGACTCGGAGTGTGTTTTCTTGGCACCACGGTATATATGCCCAAAATGATAATAAGCCTCCTGCAGTTGCCGCCGTTGGTGATGCCTGTGGCCACACTCACCATAGGATGGCCTGACGAAGACCCGGCACAGACAGACAGACTGCCGATGAAGTCCTTTGTGCACGAAGAGACATACCGTCCGTATACCAAGGCACTTATAGACAGGTTCTACACCCCCAAGGAGGAACTGCCGGAAAACAGGCACTTTGTGGAAGTCAACGGCAAAGAGACTCTTGCCCAGGTGTTTACTGATATACGCTACACCAAAAAAGACAACGAAATGATGTCGCAAGGGTTCATTGACGCTTTGTACCAGCAAGGATTTCTGAACGGGTGCAACAGCCCCTATCTTCCGTCTTCCGTGGTGGAGACACGCCCCGAAGTGCTGGAATGCGATGTGGTGAGGTTCCAGAACAAGAAGGAGAAATGGGTTGCGTTCGTCGGCATCCTCAACGGAATGCCTTACGAGATATTCACCGGTCTGATGGACGACGAGGAAGGCATATCTCTTCCAAAGAGCGTCACCAGAGGATGTATAGTGAAATTCTTGGACAAGGACGGACAGAAACGCTACGACTTCCAGTTCAAAAACAAACGCGGCTACAAGACTACGATAGAAGGGCTCAGCGAGAAATTCAATCCCGACTACTGGGACTATGCAAAGCTCATCTCCGGTGTACTGCGCTATCACATGCCCATAGACCATGTGATACACTTGGTAAACTCCCTCCAGTTGGAAAACGACAGCATAAACTCCTGGAAAAACGGGGTGGCAAGAGTTCTGCGCAAATACCTCACCGACGGACTGGAGGAAGAAAATGCGGAATCCTGAAGCACAACACCTGCCATACACCATATTCGTGAACCGAATGGGTGTCTTCGCTTATCACGGCGTACTGCCGCAGGAACGTGTTGTGGGCGCACAGTACTACGTGTCTCTGGAAGCGGAGACAGAAGTCTCGGACGAGGCGTATCTGTACGACAACCTGGACGGCACCGTAAACTATGCGGCGTTGTGCGAAACTGTGAAAGAGGAGATGGCGGTGCCGTCACTTTTGCTTGAAAGGGTAGCCAAAAGAATAGGCGACAGCATCCTCTCCCGTTTCCGGTCTGTTTCCAGCATACACGTGAAGATAGAAAAGGAAAATCCGCCGCTTGGCATACAGGTACAAGAGGTAGGCGTGAAATTGACACTTAGAAGAGACTGAAAAAGTATCTTAGGATACAATCTTTTTACTTCCATGTGCATTTTGATTCTATTATAGATTGCTCTGTAACCT
>CAVHCL010000029.1:6341-7126 GCA_963634425.1 Bacteroidaceae bacterium | reverse complement strand
GCAAAAACGACTTCTTGTGTTAACTTGGCCTTTGCGTTGTGGCTTTTAGGTAAAAAAGTTCTTCTAATAGACACCGACCCTCAATGTAACTTGACAGACACGGTAGACAAGACAGTACATATGGAGGCGGAAAGCACCATTTATGATTGGCTTCATGACATGAAGCCCGGGGAGAGTCTGCCGCTGCCAATATATACAAGGTACGAAGGGTTGGACTACGTTCCAGGAAGCCATAGCATGAGCAACATCAATGCAGAGCTTCAATTGATGTATAACCGTGAGCATAGGCTTTCGGATTTTCTGGAAACAGTAGACTCGGACACTGGTGCGAAGATTAGGAACATGTATGACTATATTTTCATTGACTGTGCACCTGGCGGCGAGACTCTGATGAACACCAACGCTCTTGTGGCGAGCGACTACGTGATAGTTCCAACGGAGGCGGGTATATACAGTCTCCAGGGTCTTCCGCGTTTGTTGGATTACATTGACAAGGTGAGGACTCAGCTCCGTTGCGATGTAAGCATCTTGGGCTATCTGCTTATCAGATGGAATGCCATGAAAGCCATTTCCAAGGAAGTGAAAACTTACTACAGCAACGAGGAAGAAGTGAAGGCTCCATTGTTCCCTGTGAGCATACGAGAGTGTGTCCGTTGCAATGAGTCCGTTGCGTACGAGATGTCTCTGTTTGAGTATAGTCCCGACTGTACTGCCGCCGACGATTATATGCGTGTGGCGGAGTATATGATAGGCAGGAAGGTGAGACCGAAGACCTGGACTTCTGT
>CAVHCL010000029.1:0-6331 GCA_963634425.1 Bacteroidaceae bacterium | reverse complement strand
GGGCCAGATAGCCAATGCGGCATATCAAAAATTCTGCAAGGAGAGAGGAGAAAGCCAACAATAACATACTTGGGTATGTCCGATATGCAAATATGGAAATACGGAGATGTTTGGGTATGGGTATATGCAAATATTTGAATACGTAGACACGAAACACGATACAGACGAAACGATAACACAAAAGGGAAACCGTTATGGCAATAAGGAAGAGTAAGAAAGTAGATATAACGAAAGTGGCACACGAGGCAAAAAGCACCTATGTGGCACCAAAGCCGTTGCAGACAAACGAGGCGGTTCGTACGCAGATAGTTCAAGAGACACCTCCTGCCAGACCGCTCAAAAAAGTATGTACCATACAAAAAATAGGAGGATTTACATTTTTCACATCCGAGGAAGACAGGAACGCATTGGACTATATTCTTTTCCGCAACAAATTTGAGAAACAGAATGTGGTGAGGGCCGCTCTTCATGATTTTCTAAAAAGATATTATAAAGAGGGGAGTGGACTTGCCAAGGAAGCGTTGGACATTCTGGAAGAATACGAAAGTTCCATTTATCAGTATGTGTAGGAAGCCATCTGTCTTGTCACAGTTCTTGGCTCACATTCCATCCAATCTTCCAATTCGTTGATATGCATGAATTAGAAGGTTGGATGTTTGCAAAATTGGCACTCCAGCCATTTTTCCACCTTTTTGTATGCGTTTCACAATAAAAGGGTTTTTCCGTACGTTAGTTAAGACAGGATGAGAAGAACGTTCTGGATATTATTGGCATTCGTCTCCCTCTCTGCGAGGGCTCAGTTTGATGTTGCCTTTACCAATTCTTGGGCGCTGCAGTCTTATTACAATCCCGCAGCGGCGGGACTCTACGGCAAGTTGGATGTCAAGGGTGTTTACAGTATGCAGATGAGAGGGTTTGAGGACGCTCCGTCCACCATGCTTGTCACCGCCGACCTTCCGTTGTTTTTCTTCGGTCCAAGCCATGGTGCGGGACTCGGTTTCATGAATGACCAGGCTGGTATGTTCTCCACCAAGAAGATATACCTTCAGTACGCATACCACCAGAAGTTGTGGGGAGGCCGGCTTAGTGCCAGTGTGCGTCCGGTGTTGCTGACTGAGAGTTTTGACGGTTCCAAAGCAGACCTCAACGACAGCAGCGATCCCGCTTTCGCCACGAGTGAAGTGAAGGGAACGTCATTTGATCTTGATTGCGGCCTGAGGTACACATATAAGGACATATGGTATGCAGGAGTGAGTGCCATGCATCTGCTCAGCCCCACCATCTCCCTCGGGGATGACAAGACATACGAGCTCAGTTTGGGCAATGTCTTCTATGCGACAGGAGGGTACAAGTTCCGCTTTCGTTATCCGAAATATTCGCTTGCCACGGATGCCATCCTACGGTCTGACTTTCAGACTTGGCGAGGAGACATCACGGCAAGGCTTTTGTATGACGGCAAAAAGCACAAACTTTACGGAGGGGTGATGTATAGCCCTACGGTAAGTGTTGGCATTCTGTTCGGCTTTGACTTTCATGGTATCAACATAGGTTATTCTTACGAAGCGTATACCGGAGGGGTGGGGGCTCTCAATGGTACACACGAGATAGTAATCGGTTATCAGACAGACCTCAACAAGTTCAAGAAAGGCAAGAACCTCCACAAGAGCGTGCGCTTACTTTAAAAAGGGCTTTGAGGGGAAATTTAGAGAATACGGTCAAACGAAGAGAAAAAACACATGACAAAACATAAGGAAAAAAACAAAAACAAAGATATGAAGACAAGAAGTCTGTTTCTATTGACGACAATGGTTGCCCTGTGCCTCTCTCTTGCTTCGTGCTTCAAATCCGGATCGTCCGCCAACGCGGTAGGGGGAGAATTGACCGGGGTCAGAGGCTCGTCATACTCAGAACCAACTCCTTTTGGCATGGTTCCGGTACACAAGGGTTCACTAAGAGTCGGCATTGAACAAAGTGACACGCTGTGGGGGGCAGAGTTCCCTTTGCGCGACATCAGCGTGGACGGATTTTGGATGGATGAAAACGAGGTGAGCAACGCTAAATACCGTCAGTTTGTCTATTGGGTACGCGACAGCATCATTCGTGAGCGGTTGGCGGATCCTGCCTACGGAGGTGACGAGACTTACAAGATAGAGGAGGACAAGGAAGGAAATCCTGTGACACCACACCTCAACTGGAGCAAGCCGATACCATGGCGCAAGGCCAACGAGGACGAGCAAAGAGCATTGGAAAGCGTATATGTCACACATCCGATAGACGGGGTGAAGATGTTGGATGCCAAACAGATGAATTATAAGTACGAGGTTTACGACTATGTTGCGGCAGCATTGCGCAAATATCGTCTTGACCCGGAAGAAAGAGACCTCAATACAGACCATGCCGTCAGCGCAGAGCAAGTGATGATAAGCAAGGACACAGCTTGGATAGACGACGACGGACGGATTGTCAGGCAAACCATCACTCGTCCCCTTTCCGGGCCGTGGGATTTCCTTAACACATATATAGTAAACATTTATCCCGATACTACGTGTTGGGTGAATGATTTCCAAAACGCTGACAACGAGAGGTACATGAAACTCTATTTCAGCAACCCCACATTCGACGACTATCCTGTGGTGGGTGTCACTTGGGAGCAAGCCAACGCATTCTGCGCATGGCGCACAGACTTTCTGATGAGGGGGCTGGGCGGCTATGCCAAACAAATTCAGCGTTACAGGCTGCCAAGCGAGGTAGAGTGGGAATTCGCCGCCCGAGGCAAGGAGGGAAATCCTTTCCCATGGACTTCGCTTGAAGTAAAGAGCGACAAGGGATGTTATTAT
This sequence comes from Bacteroidaceae bacterium, assembly GCA_963634425.1. Lineage (GTDB taxonomy): Bacteria > Bacteroidota > Bacteroidia > Bacteroidales > Bacteroidaceae > Physcousia. The sequence goes on along the minus strand of CAVHCL010000029.1, from coordinate 3,494 downwards.
GCCAACTTCAAACCAGACCGCGGCAACTATACCAAGGACGGAAGCCTTATTACAAGCAAGTGCGGTATATTCAGTGCCAACAGCAACGGACTCTACGATATGGCAGGCAACGTGGCGGAATGGACAAATACCGTGTACACTGAGGCAGGAGTGGAGAGCATGGCGGACATGAATCCCGAGTTGAAATATAATGCTGCCAAGGAAGACCCGTACCGTTTGAAAAAGAAGAGCGTGAGGGGTGGCTCGTGGAAAGATCCGGAAAGCATGATACGTAGCGCATGGCGCGCATACGAATATCAGAACCAGCCCCGCAGTTACATCGGTTTCCGGTGTGTGCGCACCATGGTGGTGGACAAAGGAGGGGCATCTGCGAAAAGCATATCCAAGAAGAGCTCCTCAAAAGTAAAGTCGTCTTCTAAGGGAAGCTCGTCGGGAAAGTCGGTCAGTGCGCGCAAGACAAGGCGTTGAGGTAAGAACCCCAGTGCCGGTAGTATATATAAATCTAAGGAAAACAGAAAAAACATATTACAATGAATCCTATAGCCAAAATGCAGAAATGGATGGACAGCCCATCTGGTCAGGTGTTCATGAATTACGCATACAGTTGGGGTGCCGCAATCGTCATATTGGGAACACTGTTCAAACTTACCCACATAGCAGGTGCCAACGCCATGCTTTTCATAGGGATGGGAACAGAGGTTCTCGTCTTCTTCATATCCGGTTTTGAAAAGACATATGTAAAACTTCCGCGGGAGGATGACAGCAATCTTTCCGGTATGGATGGAAGGTGTGTTGACCCGGCTTTGACGCAAGGGGTGGAATTCGTTCCAGGCACAGTAGCCGTAGGAAACGAAATTGCTCAAAGTGCAGGAACAGCCTCTGCCTCTGAAGCTCTTTCGGCGGGAGCCGGGCTTAGTGCGGCTGCTGCCAATCTTGCCGCAGCCGGACAAGCGGCGGCACAGGCACAACTTGCTTTGGACCAATTGCAGGGTGGGGGAATGTCAGTCTCCGTCTCTCAGATGAAAGCCACAGACCCTACAACCATAGAAGAGGCCGTGAAGGGCTATGTGGAGGAACTTTCCGAGTTCACAGAAGTCCTTAGCCGTGTGAAGACTCAGGCTGAGCGAATGAGCACAGACAGCGAGGAGATGGAAAACCTTAACCGTACGCTCACAGGGCTTGCCACAGTATACGAACTGCAGCTCAAGAGCATCAGCAAACAGGTGAGCACCATAGAGAAGATTGACGAGCAAACGCGGCGTATGGCTCAGCAGATAGAAGAACTGAACAATGTGTATTCGCGCATGATAAAGGCTCTCACAGTCAACATGGGAGGCTCCGCTTCCAAAGCTGTATGAGAGGAGTCCATATAGCGTATGCCAAAACCATAAGTAAAACGATGCCAATAAAGAAGAAAAGGATATCGCCACGTCAGAAGATGATAAACCTCATGTACGTGGTTTTGATGGCGATGCTCGCCCTCAATGTGTCAAGCGATGTGTTGCAGGGCTTCTCGCTTGTGGAGGAGAGTCTCAACAAGTCCACCCAAAACGCCAGCGTGTCCAACCAAGGTATCTATTCAACCTTCGACAAACAGATGAAGGACAATCCCGCCAAGGTGAAACAGTGGTACGACAAGGCGCAGCACGTGAAGAGCATCAGCGACTCGTTATACAACTTTGCCGAGGAACTGAAGATAGCCATAGTCAGAAAGAGCGACGGCGCGGAAGGCAACGTCCGGGACATACGCAACCGCGAGGACTTGGAGGCAAGCACGCAGGTGATGTTGGCTCCAAGGACGGGTAGGGGAGAGGATCTGTTCAATGCCATCAACGGCTATCGCGAGGAGATAACGAAGATGATTACAGACAAGGAGAAACGAGAAATCATCAACAGCAACCTCAGTACGGAAGTCCCTAAGAAAGCCAAGATCTTGGGGAAGAACTGGCAGGAGTATCTTTTTGAGAACACTCCCACGGCTGCCGCTGTGACATTGCTTACCAAGCTGCAGAGCGATGTCAGATATGCCGAGGGCGAGGTGCTTCACAACCTTATCGGCAATGTGGACGTAAAGGACATACGTGTCAACCAGCTCAACGCTTACGTCATACCCACATCCCAGACTGTGGTGCAGGGCGGACGGTTTAGCGCACAGATTATCATGGCTGCTGTGGACACCACACGGCGTCCGACAATATATGTGGGCGGACAGCAGATAAATGGCGACAAAGGACTCTATGAGACGGTTTGCACCAAGACGGGCGACTTCACGCTCAACGGATACATAGAAATGCTCAATGGCAGCGGAGAGAAGGTACACAGGGATTTTACACAGAAATATTCTGTGGTGGCTCCCAGCGCCACAGTCAGCGCAGACATCATGAATGTCCTGTATGCCGGATACGACAACCCCATGAGTGTTTCCGTACCTGGCGTTCCAAACAACAAACTTCGTGTAAGCACGAGCGGAGGCCAGCTCACCAAAACAGGTGACGGCAAATACATAGCCCGTCCCGACAACCCTGGCGGAGAGACTGTCGTTACAGTGTCCGTGGACAACGAAGGGCGTAGTCAGGTGATGGGAAAGTTCACTTTCCGTGTCCGCAAGTTGCCAGACCCGACCGCGTACATTTCATACTCCGACGGCAATGGAGGAGAAAACCATTTCCGTGGAGGTGCGCTCAGCAAGCAAGTGCTTATGGGAACGGATGGTATCAGAGCTGCCATAGACGACGGGCTTCTCAATATAGACTTTAAGGTACAGGGTTTCGAGACAGTCTTTTACGATGCCATGGGCAATGCCGTTCCGTACAAGAGCAACGGAGAAAAGTTCACCGACCAACAGAAAAATCAGATGCGCGGTCTTGCGCGCAACAAACGGTTTTACATCACAGATGTGCGTGCGGTAGGCCCAGACGGCATAGAGCGAACTCTGGAAGGTGCAATGCAAGTGATTATAAAGTAACAATTAGGTACTGATGAAACGAATACTTATTCTTATATCGGCGGTCGTTTTCATAGGGAAAGCGGCTATGGCGCAGCCAGCTAAACGACGCGTCGCTTCGGCTAAGACGGAACAGGCCAACAAGACAGTCTCCGACCGTGCTTCGCTAATGTTCCCCACGGCACCTGAAATGCCGGAAGACGTATCGTGGAAGCGCGACGTGTACAGGCAGCTCGACCTTATGAAAGACAAGAATGCCCCCATGTACTACCCAGTGGAGCCTATGGGACGCCAGGTCAACCTCTTCACCTATCTCTTTCGCCTTATTCTCACGGGGCGGGTAGACGCTTATACGTATAAGCTTGACGGCAACGAGTCTTTTGAGGAGAAGGACAAGATGGCAGTCAAGGATTTGTTGGAGCGTTACGGCATCTACTACGAAGAAAAGGACGGCAAACTCACCGTGGCAGACAGCGACGTGCCCAGTGCCGAAGCAACCAGGTATTATGTGAAGGAGAGCGTGTATTACGACCAGCGTACTGGAGTGTTC
>CAVHCL010000028.1:18866-21748 GCA_963634425.1 Bacteroidaceae bacterium | reverse complement strand
TCCGTACCCAAGATGCCTATGCCGCTCATCAGCGTTCCCGAGTTCAGTCTCGACGAGTTTGCCCCATTGACAAAGGGGATAGACAGCATCTCAAAGGACGGAGGCACCCTTAAGACTTTTGAGGATTTGGACATGGGGTGGGGCTCTGTACTGTATGTGTGCACTTTGCCCGAGCTTACATACGAGAGCACTCTTTATGCCGACGTACACGACTTCGGCCAGGTTTTCATAGACAACAACTACATAGGCAAGATAGACAGAGTTAAGAATGAGAAGTCTCTTGTCTTGCCTCCAGTCAAAGCCGGCTCTAAGCTTTGGGTTCTGGTTGAGGGGATGGGACGTATCAACTTCGGGCGTGCTGTCAAGGACTATAAAGGCATCGTTGGCGATGTGACAATCTCCACAGAGACGAAGATGTCTGACATTATAGTCAAGCCCAAGGTCTGGACTTGCCTTCCCATCTCCGACCACTACGCCACGGCTGTGAGGGCGTTCGTGAAAGCCAAAGAGCAGACTCCTGCGTTGCCCGACCTCGGCAAACGGGGCTATTACCGTGGACATTTCACGCTGAAGAAAGTGGGAGACACATTTCTCAATTTTGAGACTTGGGGCAAGGGGCAAGTTTACGTCAACGGCTATGCCGTGGGGCGCATCTGGAGCATAGGTCCCCAACAGACACTCTATGTGCCGGGATGTTGGCTGAAGAAGGGCGACAACGAGGTTGTGGTGCTGGATGTCGTAGGTCCACGCAAGGCAAGCGTGTGCGGACTCAGCAAGCCGGTCTTGGACAAACTGCAGTTGGAGAGCGACGGCAGGCACAACAATATAGGTGACAAACCCGACCTCAACTCTATGACTCCTGTGGCTTCCGGCACTTTCAAAAAAGAGAACGGTTGGCAGAAGGTGGAGTTTGCCGGTTCTGCAAAGGGACGCTATTTAGCCTTGGAATGCCTTGGCACATACGGAGAGTCAGAAGTGGTGAGCATAGCAGAGATTTACGTCCGCTCCACAGACGGCAAACGGTTGAGCCGTGAGTCTTGGCAGACGAGATATGCCGACAGCGAAGACATGAACGGCAACCATACAGGCGATAAAGTGTTTGACCTCCAAGAGTCCACCTACTGGCAGACTGTCAAGGGAGCTGTGCTCCCGCATCTCCTTGTCATAGACCTTGGGGCAGAACAGACACTAACGGCTCTTGAATATCTCCCACGTGCCGACCACGGAACTCCGGGAGCCGTAAAGGGTTTCAAGGTGTATGTTTATTGAGTGTACGGCAAGGCGGCCGCTTCCCTGTGCTACGCATACAGCGCTCGTGTGGTGCTGACGGATGCCAATCCGTATTTGTATGACTTTTACTTGCTCGTTTGTGAAACTTGTCGTAACTTTGCAAGGCAATTCGCAGTAAGGAAAACAACCAAAGAAAATGCCAAATATTTCAGTCAGAGGCTTTGAAATGCCGGAGTCGCCTATCAGAAAACTGGCTCCGTTGGCTTTTGCCGCAAAAGAGAGGGGTGTAAAGGTTTTTCATTTGAATATCGGTCAGCCTGATTTGCCGACTCCCCAGTCGGCGATAAACGCCGTACGTAATATCGACCGCAAGATTTTTGAGTATAGTCCGAGCCAGGGTTATCTTAGCTACAGAAAGAAGCTCGTAGGTTATTATGCAAAATACAACATCAATCTTACGGCCGACGACATCATCATCACCAGCGGAGGCTCGGAGGCGGTGTTGTTTTCATTCCTTGCATGCCTCAATCCCGGTGACGAGATAATAGTTCCGGAGCCTGCGTACGCCAACTATATGGCTTTTGCCATCTCTGCGGGGGCTGTGATACGTACTATAGCTACAACTATAGAAGAGGGGTTCTCGCTCCCCAAGGTGGAGAAGTTTGAGGAACTTATCAACGAGCGTACACGTGCCATTCTCATCTGCAATCCCAACAATCCTACCGGGTATTTATACACCAGAAGGGAGATGAACCAGATACGTGACTTGGTGAAAAAGTATGACCTCTATCTTTTTTCGGACGAGGTGTACAGAGAATTCATATATACGGGAAGTCCGTATATCAGTGCTTGCCATCTTGACGGGATAGAGCAGAATGTAGTGTTGATAGACTCTGTGAGCAAGAGGTACAGTGAATGCGGAATACGTATAGGCGCTTTGATAACCAAGAATTTGGAGGTGAGAAAGGCTGTCATGAAGTTCTGTCAGGCACGTCTGAGCCCACCTCTGATAGGTCAGCTTGCCGCAGAGGCAAGCTTGGACGAGCCGGAAGAATACGGCAGGGAGGTCTATGAAGAGTATGTGGAACGCAGGAAATGTCTGATAGACGGACTCAACCGCATACCTGGAGTGTACAGTCCCATCCCCATGGGCGCCTTTTATACTGTGGCGAAACTTCCAGTAGACGATGCCGAAAGATTTTGTGCGTGGTGTCTGAGCGATTTCCAGTACGAGGGAGAGACAGTGATGATGGCTCCGGCGGCAGGCTTCTACACCACACCGGGAGCAGGAAAAGACCAAGTGCGCCTTGCATATGTGCTGAAGAAAGAAGACTTGAACCGTGCGTTGTTTGTCCTCCGGAAAGCCTTGGAGAACTATCCGGGCACTATAAGGTAAGCCGATGAATGGCAAGTGGTTTGTAGCCAAGCGTCTGTATTCCGATAAAGACACAAGTTTCAAAGTGTCGCGTCCCGCTATGACGATAGCCACTGCTGGTATCGCTGTGGGTGTGGCGATTATGATACTGAGCGTATGTGTGGTTAAGGGTTTCCAAAACGAGATACGCAACAAATTGTACGGAGTAGGTGGTCACATCCAAGTGCTCGCCTACGAAAGCCTTGGTTCGGAACTGTATCAGCCCATTGTTGTGGAC
>CAVHCL010000028.1:15148-18856 GCA_963634425.1 Bacteroidaceae bacterium | reverse complement strand
CCCGCAAATTCAGCATTGCCGGCATTTACAACACCAGTTTGACAGATTTTGACAAACAGTTGGTTTTCTGTGATTTTTATACAGTTCACAAACTCTTGGGACTGGACACTTATCAATGTTCCGGAGCCGAAGTTATCCTTGACTCATACAATCACATAGTTCCTGCCATGGACTATATGGTAAAGAACGTCAGCAAGACGCAAGATACTTATGGCTCCTATTACACTGTCATGTCCATTCAAGACCTTTATCCCACGATATTCGCTTGGCTGCAGTTGTTGGATATGGACGTGTGGGCTATACTGATACTGATGGTTTGTGTATCAGGCTTCACCATAGTGAGTGGTCTGCTTATCATCATCATGGAGCGCACAGGATTCATTGGCGTTATGAAAGCTATGGGTGCGTCCGACAGTGCCGTACGCAGGATTTTCCTCAACTTCTCCTCCCTCATGGTACTTAAAGGAATCTTATGGGGCAACGTGGTGGCTTTTGTCCTATTGTTGCTTCAGAAGCATTGTTCTGTAGTAGCCCTCAACCCGGAAGTCTACTATATGTCCGCCATGCCTGTAGACGTGAATATACCTTACATTCTGGCAATAGACACCGCCACTTTGGTGGTGAGTGTGCTTTCGTTGTTGGTTCCCTGTGCAGTCATATCACATATCCGCCCGGTGGACAGTATCCGCTTCGAATAGCAACATACTCCATCCGTCCTCGGTGTTTTGACTTGTAAGTCTCATTCCCGACGTTCTTGCTTTGTCTGTAAGCAGGGGTATATCCTCGTCCAAGAAGCCGCTCAGTAACATGGCGGCTCCGTCTTTTAACTTTCTCTGGAATACAGGCATATCGGCAAGGATGACGTTTCGGTTGATGTTGGCTATTAGCAGGTCTGCTTTTGGGGTTTGGCTGAGAACAGACGCATCGCCCAACAGGACTTTTATCCTGTCCTCGGTGTGGTTGAGACGTATGTTGTCCTTGGCGTTTTCCACGCTCCATTCGTCTGTGTCGTATGCAAATATGCTTTTAGCTCCTCTTTTGGCAGCCATTATGGCCAGAATTCCAGTGCCTGTGCCTGCGTCTATCACGTGTAGGCCGTCCAAAGGCATTTCTGCCATTGCGGACAGCAACATGCGTGTGGTCTGATGGCTACCGGTGCCAAACGTCTGGTGAGGGGATATCAAGATGTCGTAGTTCACCTCTGGTATGTCTGTGTGCTCAGGAGAGTGTACTGCAATGGATTTTCCTACGATAATGGGGCGGAAACTTTCCTCCTCCCACGTCTTGTTCCAATCGTCGTATTCAACTTCTTCGGTAGTTTGAGTGACAGAAACGCCAGGCAACTGACATCCGGCAAGAGTTTGTTCCAAAAGTTGAATATCCATAAGCGGTTGTTGTATGTAAGCCTCCAAACCTGTACCTGTGGAAACAAAGGCCTCGTAGCCCATATCGCAGAGCATAGCGGAGATAGCGTCTGCGAAGTCCTCGCAGAATGGGGATATTTGCAGTGTCGTCTTGTAATATTTCATGTCTTCTGTCTGTTAGATATGCAAAAATAGGAAAAAAATGAATACAATGGGGATATTTCCCCTTTGAAATAGGAAAAATCCTATTGTAGGTGTCGTGCAAAGGATGTATCTTTGCCATTGTAATAAAAAGAAAAGTGAGGTAGGAGGTAGATTATGAAACGAAATTTGCTTGCATTGATAGTGGCGGTATGTCTGCCGGTGTTGACGTTGGCTCAGTCTGCTGACGACGATATGTATTACGTGCCAAAAAAGAAAACGGAGACCAAGGACAAGAGCCTTGCTCCTGTCAAGACTCCTGTAGATGAGGCGGAAGAGGACGTTGTGGATGCTGATGCGGACTACCATACTGGGCAGCTCCGCGATGTGGACGAATACAACAGGCGCGGCTCGCAACAGGTAAGGACACGTCTGGTGGGCGATACGCTCTATGTTGTTTCCGACGATGGGGAAGAAACCATATACGCCGACGTGGACGGCTCCAAGGCGGAAGGCAAGTCGCAAGAGCCGGAATACTATTATTATGACGACGACTATGATGACTTTCACTATGCCGTGCGTCTGCGCAGATATCACGGAGTGTATCTTTACGACCCGTTTTATGCCGATTTCGCATATGGCTGGTACAACCCATGGTATTATTCGTGGTACGACCCCTGGTGCTATTCGTGGCATGGCCATTGGCACAGCCCGTGGTATGGCGGCTGGTACGGTGGCTTCACTTGGGGAGGGCATCATCATGGCCATGGCTCGTTCGGATATGCCGGCAGGACTTACCGTAGCATCAGTCATCCGGTGATGAGAGGCGGAAGGACAGGGAGGACAACTGTTTCTTCTCCTGGCAGAGGTACTCCAAGGGGAACAATACTTGACCGCAACATTGGCAGGAGCGGCAGGTCGGGAGTCAGTACAAGCAGGTCTTCCGGCAAGGTGACAAATAGCAGCGGACATTCCTCTTCGTCGCGCGGAGGGACGGGCAGCCCGAGAGGCAGCAGCGTGAGCACTCCCAGGGGCGGAAGTTCGGTAGGCAGTGGCTCTATGGGCGGAAGTTCCAGAGGTTCTTTCGGCGGCAGTAGAGGCGGCGGCTCTGGCAGGAGTGGCGGAGTGAGAGGACGTTAAGTCTGGAGAGAAGCATTTTGTCGTGAGACCAGAAACAGAAAAAACAAAAGAGAAAGATTATGAAAAAAGTAGCATTTGCGATATTAGTGTCGGCGTGTTTAGGCCTGCACGCCCAGGACACATACCTCAATGAACGACTTACCAATACCTCCAACGATGTGATAGGCACAGCACGTTATGTGGGAATGGGAGGAGCCATGGGTGCCTTGGGGGCAGACATCAGTACCATAGCGTGGAATCCGGCGGGACTGGGACTCCTGCGCAAAAGCGACATCTCACTTTCCTTCGGGGGACTGTGGGGTGTCTCCAGGATAACGGAGGAGAACCGCGGGACAGGCAGTTTCGACCAAATTGGATTTGTCTATAGTCTACGTACGCAAGAGCGTGACGTGCCGTATGTCAACTTTGCTTTCAACTACCAGAAGAAAGCCAATTATAACTATAATTTTTATGCTGACAATCCTGACATAAAGGGACTTAGCCAAATGGATCAGTTAGCGGAATTCCTGACTTACAATTGTGCCACTCAATACAATCTGGCCGGCCTGATGGGCGGATTAAACAATGAGAATGACAACAGCGTGTTTGCGGAATACAGCGTGGACGGAGAGAAACGCTACAAGAACCTCGCCCCAGGCAGCAACAACTACTACACACATCACTCCGAGGGCGGACTGCAGGGCTATGATTTCAGTGCAAGCATCAACATAAAGGACAGAGGCTATGCCGGACTGACCGTGGGCATTGACAACATGAACTATCGCAACTGGAGCACATATACCGAAATAGCCGGAACAGACGACAGAACTGATGACTACGAGGTCTACAACGATGTGAAGATAACAGGTTACGGACTCAATGTGAAGTTGGGCGGCATTGTACGTCCTGTTGAGGGTTCTTCGTTCAGAATAGGGTTTGCCGTGGAGACCTCCACATGGTACAGACTTGAAAATTCCACTTACTACAGTGCCAATGTCAAGAATATCTCCGATGTGGTGTATGATAATTATCTTGAGTTCACCCTCCGCACACCATGGAAACTGCGTGCATGTGTGGGGAGTAC
>CAVHCL010000028.1:6192-15138 GCA_963634425.1 Bacteroidaceae bacterium | reverse complement strand
TTGGGATGTGGATTACGAGTTCGCACATTACGGATTTGGCAAGATGGGCTATCCAAAGAATGACGAGTATGACGACCTTTCCAATTCTTTTGCCAGTGACAGGGACCGAGTGATGGAGGAGCATACCAAGAATACATTGAAGGCATCTCACACCCTGAGGGCAGGCTTGGAGTTCCGTCCTGCGTCGGCATGGGCTGTTCGTTTGGGTTACAACCACATCACTTCGTCGTACAAGAGCGGAGCTGGATTTGACCAAATTTCGTTGGCTGCGGGCAAGACATACAGTTACGCCATGGACTATGCCGTGAACACAAGTTACATGAATCTTGGAGCCACCAACATCCTTACTCTTGGACTTGGCTACAAATACAAGGCTTTTTATGCAGACTTGGCTTATAAGGTTCGCAATCAAAAGGCAGACTTCTATGCTTTCGACTGTACTTTCACCAATAAGGGTTCTGATTTCTCGGAGGAAAACCCGCTTTTGACTGGGGTCAGGATAGATCCTGTAACCACAAACCTCACACGCCAGTCGTTTACCTGTACATTAGGATTTAGATTCTGAGACACAAATAAGCGGTTTAATAAAATATCATTACTTTTGTAATGAAGTAATGTGTACAGGAAGATGAAACTTGTAAGTTGGAATGTGAACGGGTTGCGCGCCGTAGTAGGGAAGAACTTTCATGAGGTGTTTGAACTTCTCGGGGCGGACATCTTCTGCCTTCAAGAGACCAAGATGCAGGCAGGACAGTTGGACCTTGCGTTTGACGGATACCAGTCGTATTGGAACTATGCGGAAAAAAAAGGGTATTCGGGAACTGCCGTCTTCACGAGACACACGCCGGTGAGTGTGACTTACGGATTGGGAATTGAAGAGCACGACCATGAGGGTAGGGTGATAACGTTGGAGATGGACTCTTTCTATCTGGTGTGCGTGTACACCCCCAACAGTCAGGATGGACTGCGCAGGCTCGACTACCGCATGAAGTGGGAAGACGATTTCCGCAGTTATCTGCTTAGCCTCGACTCCAAGAAGCCTGTTGTGGTGTGCGGCGACATGAACGTGGCGCATCAAGAGATAGACCTGAAGAACCCCAAGTCGAACCGTATGAATGCCGGGTTCACAGACGAGGAGAGAAACAAGATGACGACGTTGCTACAGTGCGGGTTCATAGATACATACCGTCACTTCTATCCTGCGCAAGAAGGTGTGTACAGCTGGTGGAGCTACAGATTCAAGGCGCGCGAGAAGAACACAGGGTGGCGTATAGACTACTTTCTCGTCTCAAACCGTATGGCCACGCAACTGAAATCCGCTTCCATACATACGGAAATCTTCGGCAGCGACCATTGTCCTGTGGAATTAGTGATAGAGTAGGGCATAGAGCCTTCTGTATTCTTTCTCAAAATTGGGTGTGAAAACACCTTTGCCAATGGAGGCTTCTATCTCATCCTTTGTCCAAAAGCGGCCGCCGTCAGTTTCGTTGCTTGGCTTCACCTCTCCGTCGTAGACTGTCTTGTGGGGAAACACCAGTTCGCGCTCCACATCGGACTGGAACACGTAGTGCGGAAGTCTTTCGGGGTTGAAGTCCGTGATGCCAATCTCTTCCGTCGCCTCGCGTAGCAGAGCCTGTTCCACGCTCTCTCCAAAGTCCACGTGACCGCCTACGGCAATGTCCCACTTGCCGGGTTGTATGGTTTTCCACAACGGACGTTTCTGCAGGTACAACTCACCGGCGGAATTGAAGAGGTGCAGGTGCACCACAGGGTGCAGCAGCATACTGCCTCCGTGGCACTCCGCTCTGGTGGCTGCATCCAGCACATTGCCGTTTTCGTCCACTACCGGAAGAAGCTCGTCGGACGGTTCGTGTTGGGTCTTGTCATTCATGTCTGTATTGTGTTTATGTTTATGGAATAAGTAGGCTGCTGTCCCCATAGCTGAGGAAACGGAACTCATGTTCCAGGGCATAATCGTATATCTTGTGCCAGTCTCCATGGACGAATGCGGAGACAAGCAACAACAGAGTGCTCTGCGGTTGATGGAAATTGGTGACCATCATCTCCACCACGTGATAGTCGTACCCGGGCGCAATGATAATCTGTGTGCTGGAATGCAGCACCTCCATGTTGTGACGTTCCATATACCTAAGCAAGGCTTCCAAAGCGGACACTGTGTCCGTCCGGGGCAGGTTTTCGTCGTAAGGCATCCATTGTGGGATGTGCAGTTCTTCTCCGTCGCCAGTCTCCTGCTCAGGTTTCAGCATACCGCTCTTGATGCCCATGTAATAGAGGCTCTCCAAAGTCCGCACACTGGTAGTGCCCACGGCTATGGCTTTGCCTCCGTGCTTTACCATCCGCTCTATGGTGCTGCGGTTCACCGCTATGTGTTCGGTGTGCATGTCGTGCCCGCCTATCTCTTCGCTTTTCACCGGCTTGAACGTTCCGGCTCCCACGTGCAGTGTCACTTCCTCACGCTCTATGCCAAGAGAGTCTATGTCGTCCAGCACCTTTTCTGTGAAATGAAGTCCGGCGGTAGGCGCAGCCACACTGCCCTTTATCTTGCCGTACACGGTCTGGTATGTACGCAGGTCACTGTCCTCAGCTTCTCTGTTGAGGTATGGAGGGATTGGCAATTCTCCCATTCCTTCGAGAATGTCCGCCCATGTGGCATCTCCTTCCCAGTGGAACGCTATCACCTGACTGGTGCCGTGTGTGCCCTTCTTCTCGGCCCGCACAGTCACCTCCGTACCGTTCACAGACACTGTGCGCGAAAGAACGCCTTCTTTCCATTTCTTGATGTTGCCCACCAGACAGTACCAAGAACACGAACCTCTGGAAACGAAGTTCTCTTGATACTCAGCAGGACAGGCAGGCTCCAACAGGAATATCTCTATCTGTGCTCCAGTGTCCTTGCGGAAATGCAGACGGGCACGTATCACCTTTGTGTTGTTGAAAACCATCAACGCTCCCTTAGGCAAGTGCCCGGCAAGATGCCGGAATATGTCCTCGCTCACATGTCCCTTGTCGTATATGAGCAGCTTGCTGCCGTCTCTTTCCGCCAAGGGATATTTGGCTATCTTTGCGTCAGGCAGTGTGTAACTGAAATCTTTTATCTGTATGTGCCTTGTGTCCATTGTCTTGATAATTTTCTGCAAAGGTACGTCATTCTCGCTGATTTTTTTGTACTTTTGTCGCCAAAAACAAGGAGAAACAGGAAAATGAAGATAGGAGACACTGTGCGGTTCCTCTCGGAAGTGGGAGGCGGCAGAATAAGCGGATTCCAGGGCAAGGACATAGTTCTTGTGGAGGATGAGGACGGATTTGAGATACCCATGTTGAAAAAGGAGGTGGTGGCAGTTACCGACGACGGAAAGATGACAGGCGAGACACCTCTGCACAAGTCCGCCGCAAACAAGCGCGAAGCTGAGCGGCAGGAGAAGACACCTTCCGTCACTCCGCCGGTTTTCCATAAGTATACCGAGCGGAAAGGGGCGGAGCGGATTAACCTCTACCTGTCCTTTGTCCCCAATGATGTGAAGGAGATTTCCACCACGTCGTTTGAGACGTATCTCGTAAATGACAGCAACTATCACGTACAAGTGCTTTACATGTGTGGGGAAGGCGCCAACTGGCACGCCCGTTTCAACGCTGTGGTTGAGCCCAACAGCAAGGTTTTCGTGGAGGAGTTTGACAGGTCTGTCCTCAACGACATGCCACGTATATGCATACAGACGCTGGCATGGAAGCAGGACAAGCCTTTCGCACTGAAACCAGCACAGACTGTGGAGATGCGGCTGGACGGCACCAAGTTCTACAAATTGCACACATTCAGTCCCAACGAGTTCTTCACAGACCCCAATTGGACACTGCCTGTCATCCGCGACGACAAACCTGTGCGCAGCGTCTTCGTCAATGCGGAAGAATTGCAGGAGGCCCTGGTGTCGTCTGCCACGCCGCAGACAGCTAAGAAAGACAGCACACGCAACAAAAAGGACGAGTGCCGGAGGCAAGAAGCCAAGGCTGCCGATTCCACGCTGGAGGTTGACCTTCACATAGACAAACTGTTGGACAACACCGCCGGTCTGAGCAACGCTGATATGCTGCTGACGCAGATGAACGAGTTTCACCGTGTCATGGACGAGAATGTGAAGAGACCCGGCAGGAGAATTGTGGTTATACACGGAAAGGGCAACGGTGTGCTCCGCAAGTCCATAATACAGGAACTGAAATACCGCTACAAGAACTGCACATGGCAGGATGCCTCGTTCCGGGAATACGGTTATGGCGCCACACAGATTACGGTACACAATGTAAAGTGAAGCGATGCCATACAACAACCGCGCCGAAGACAACGAAACGCCAATATTGGAGGTGTGCTGTGCCGATGTGCGCAGTCTGTATGCCGCTGTGGAGGGTGGCGCACACAGGGTAGAGCTTTGTGCCGCCTTGGAGCTGGACGGCCTGACCCCGTCTATGGGATTCATAGAGACTGCGTTGGAGTGCGGCATAGCCACCAATGTGCTGATACGTCCGCGTGTGGGTGACTTCGTTTATTCCGACGAGGAGACGGACTGTATGATATGCGACATAAAAGCGGCAAAGAGGGCAGGGGCAAACGGTGTGGTTATAGGCGCACTTACCCCTGACGGAAGAATAGACATGAAAACGTGCCTTAGGCTTGCAGAAGCTGCGGAAGACATGAAGATAACTTTCCACAGGGCTTTTGACGTGTGTGCAGACCCATTCGCCGCACTGGACGCCATATATGGGATGGGATGCCGCCGGTTGCTTACCAGCGGCCAGGCTGCCACCGCATACCAAGGTATGCCGATGATAAAGTCGCTGGTGGAGAGAGCCGAGACTCTTAAAGAGATGTACGGACACACCTTATACATTATGCCTGGATGCGGAGTTACGGCAGACAACGCACAGGAGATATTGCAAAAGACGGGGGCCATGGAAATCCACGGCTCCCTGAGAAATGACAGTCACACCAACCCCGACATCGTGAGACGGGTGGTGGAAAGTATCAGACATCGTCAGTCTTCATCAGCCGACGTATCACCTTCATGATGCGCTCCCCTATGCCTATGGTATAGCCTTGGTTGAACCACACCACTCTGTTGAACGTGTCGGCAAGCATCAGTATGGGCAGTTCCTTGGAGCCGTGTGTAAGCTCTTCTATGTGCATGGCTTCCACAGTCTCCGGATCAGCCACTCCGAACACGAAGTTGGACGGCAGCTCGTCAAAGTCCTGTCTGCGGAACTTGGCGTATTCCTCTTGTGAGGGGAACAGCATCAGGAAGCAGTGAGGCCACCGCGCCAGATAGATGTTCGCCTCTTCCATGTCGTGCAGGATGTGCATACTGGGTTCATGGTTGCTGGTGATGAGACCTATTACATAGTAACCTCTGCCTGTGGTCTTGAGAATTGTCTTGTGGGTTCCCTTGTGGTTGGTGAACATGTTTTCGCAGTCAAACGTGCCTATTACTCTAAGCTCGTCCTCCTTGTTACGCAGTTGCAGCTTCTGGGTACAGGTCTTGCCTTCTTCTACTGGGAAGAACTCTATGTGGGCGAGCACGCTGCCGTCTGCCATGCGTGTTCCGCTTACCATCATGTATGTCCCCGTGCCCATCGTTTCTCCGTCGGCAAATGTGGACTGCCATGTGGCATCCTCGGGGAACTCCATAAGGCAAGGCCTGCCGTCTTCTATGCGGGACAGGCTGAAATGCTTGTAGTAAGCCGGATGCTGTGCAACGTCACTGTCTGTGAACGGGAGTTTTACTGTGCCAGTAGCTCCGGGCTTTACCGTATCCTCTTCACCTAAGCGGATGTCTGTCCATACGCCACAGGTCTTGTCCAAAGTCTGTACACGGCCTGTCATTCCGTTGATGCGTGAGGGAATGCCTATGCTGCGGCATGCAGCCACAAAGAAGATGTCCCTGCTGTGGCTGTCTGTCGTCCTATGGCGAAGCACTCCCAACGGCGACATGCACAGACGCTGCGGATTGCGGCTGTCGTCTACGGCAATGCTGTCTTTTACCCATTGTATCATGTCCGCAGTGTTCATGCCGGCGAACTTGCCGAGGAGTGTCTGACGGCAAGGTGTCAGCATCTCGTCGCTGACACGCGGACAAAGGACATATTGAGCCCAGTTGTCGTCGTCAACGGCTTCTACGTTGAGAGTGGCGTCTGTGAGAACGTCCGGAGTTATGTCCCTGAAATCCTTGTCGCGGAGAGTGCCGAGCAACTTCTTGCCTGCCGTGCTCTTTCCGGCATCGCTGTTCATGAAGCTGTCTATTGTCTTCCAGTTGGCGCGTGCCTTTACACGAGGGTCGTCCTTGTCGTCGCTGCGGAAGAAATTTTCCTCCATATAAGCGTTTCGGATACTGTCTTCCCGCTGCAGACGTTTCTTGTTGGCGACAATCTGGTCGCCTGAAAGTTCCGGAGAGCGGTTTTCACCCGTAGGCGGAACAATGTCGAGGTCCAAGGAGCCTCTGTATGAGGAGTCTTTGTCAATGGTGACGCATACTGTATCCTGTGTGCCGACACTCGCTTTCCCGAAACCAAAGCGTCCGTCCTTGCTCGCCCATACCACAATGTCGCCCCTGCCGCATGAAAGCGAAGCGCATCCGTCCTTGCCGGTGGTCTTTGAGACCATGGGGTAGAACTCTGCGTAGTTGTACACACGGAAGTCTACGGATGCGCCCTCCACAGGCGTTCCCGACGTGTCCTGCGCACACACCACTATGGGCGATGTGGGAGTATAGTGGGAGGTGACGTTGATTTCCGTGTAGCATTTGTTCTTGGATATAACCTCTTCCGGTCCGTCGTACGTGCCGAAGACTTTGGTGTGCATAAGTATGCCGCGGCTGGCAGGCTCGTTGAACCATCCGAGGTTGAGTGCCGCTTCCGGCTCGCACGCCCCCAGGAAGTACCATTCGCCGTTTGCCCATGCTTCCACCCAAGCGTGGTTGTCGTCGGTGTGCGCCCATCTGGGTGTGTAAACCTGTCTGGCGGGTATGCCCACGGCACGCAGGGCCGCCACGGTGAAGGTGCTTTCTTCGCCGCATCTTCCTATGGCGGAACGCATGGTGGCGATGGGAGACGAGGTGCGGGCATCGGACGGTTGGTATGTGACGTGTTCGTGGCACCAATGGTTTACCTCCTGTATGGCTCCGTACATGCTCTTGTTGCGCACCCGTTCTTTCAGCATATCGTAGAGTTCTGTACGGGCATCGTCCAGATTCTCGTTATTCACACGCACGGGCAACACAAAATGTTTCCATTCCCTGTCGGGGACGGTTTGTCCCCACGGCATTTCCTTACGGGCTTTGAGTGATGCGCGTACGCATTTTTCCCAATATTCGCGGGGATAGTCAACGCTGTCGGGCAGGGGCATATTGGCATAGAGGAACTCCAGGGCTTCCTGCTCGGCGGCTCTGTCCCCCTGTACGCAACTGACCGACAAAAGCACAAGAAGTCCTCCTAAGAAGACTCCTTGAAACAGTTTTTTCGTTTTATTCGGCATACATGTCCACTATAAGTTCTCCGAAGAGAGTGTTTACCCAGGCAAACCATGAGCGTGTGAAGCTTTTAGCGTCGTCCATATTGAAGGACTCGTGCATGAACCCCGTGTCGCCGTCGGTTTTCAAAATTTCCCTCACACACCATTCTTTCTCTTCGCGGTCGTTGGTGGTGAACGCTTTCATAATGATGCTCATAGGCCACGGTTGGTAAAAACCGCAGTGCGGACCTCCTATGCCTTCGCCCGCCTTGCCCTTGAAGAAATAAGGGTTGTCCTCGCTCCACACGAACTTGCGCGTGTTTTGGTAGATGGGGTCGTCGATAGGCACGTCCGTGAGGTATGGCAGGCACAGCAGCGAGGGTGCGTTGGCATCGTCCATGAGCAGGGCACTACCGAAGCCGTCTACCTCGAAAGCGTATATTTTGCCGTACTTGGGATGTTCCACTATGGCGTATTCCTTGATGGCGGCATCTACCTGGTTAGCCATTTGCTCACATTCCGACGCCAGCACGTTCTCGTTGTTCACGGTGCGCAGGATTTCCGCGGCTTTGCGTAGAATGCTAACCGCAAAGAAGTTGCTGGGTATGAGATACGGGAAAATGGTACTGTCGTCCGAGGGGCGGAACGCACTTGCTATCAGTCCGCAGGCCTTGCCCGGATGTCCGTATCCCGCATTGCTGCGTGTGTCGTGGTATGCCCGTGTCTCGCGACGGAAGTGGTAGTTGGTCTTGAAGCCGTTCCAGTTCTGCTGGTCACGGAACACGTCGAGAGTCGCTCTCACAACTTTCAGCCACGTGTCATTGAAAATGGATGTGTCGCCGGTCTTCTTCCAATATTCGTATGCGAGACGGTATGGGTAGCAGAGCGAGTCTATCTCGTACTTGCGCTCGTGCAGTTCCAGTTTCATCTCAGTCTCGTCCTCTTGCCATTCACCGCCTTCGGCTCCCATGTTGAAAGCGTTGGCGTACGGGTCAATAAGTATGCAGGCAAACTGGCGGAGTATGACACCGCGGATAAGGTGACGGAGCGGTTCGTCCTGGTTTACGTATCTGAGGTAAGGCCATACCTGTGCACCGCTGTCCCTCAGCCACATGGCGTGTATGTCGCCTGTGTAGACAAACGTGTCGTCCTCTCCGTCCTTGTTGCTGTAATGCACTGTGGTGTCAAGAGTGTTGGGGAAGCAGTTGACGAACATCCAGTAGAGTTTCGGGGCAATGGCCGTCAGTTTTGACTTGAGGTCAAGTATCTGCTTCTCTACAGCTTCGCTGCGGAACAGACGGTCTTTTTCTGCCGGACGGAGGTCCTTGATTGTAGACTGTACGGCAACTTCTTTTCTGGGGGCAGGAGCTTCTGTGTAGTTGGAGCAGAAAGCGGTCGCAGACGGTGTGCCCAGCATGATGGTCAATAATAATCGG
>CAVHCL010000028.1:0-6182 GCA_963634425.1 Bacteroidaceae bacterium | reverse complement strand
AATCGGTTCATGTGTTGTTTTTTTTTGTAATGGTTGTGATTATGGTTTTTTCATTTTGTTGTCATGTACACATCCAGAGTGCCGCCGTCCATTATCTGGCGGTGGGTGATGGTTGTTCCCTTTATCTGTTTGCCGTTGAGAACATATTTCTTCACGTAAACGGCTTTGTCGCTTCCTCCGTGAGTGCGTATGGTGAAAGTCTTGCCGTCGGCCACGGGAATGGAGGCCTCTTCCACGATGGGAGACCCCAGTTGGTATACACCTCCGCACGGTTCCACCTGATAGAGTCCGAGTGCGGACAGTATGTACCATGCAGACATCTGACCCACATCCTCGTTGCCGCAAAGGCCGGCGGCTTTGTCGGTGTACAGGTTGTCCATCACGTAACGTACCCATTTCTGTGTCTTGCGCGGCTGTCCCACGTAGTTGTACATATATAGTATATGGTGGCTCGGCTCATTGCCGTGCGCATATTGTCCTATGAGCCCGGAGATGTCGGGCGCATGATTGTCTCCCAAGTTGCTGTCAGCGGCAAGGAGCGAGTCCAGATGTGCCTCCATGGCCTTGTCGCCTCCCATCAGTGCGGCAAGCCCCCTCACATCGTGCGGCACAAGGAAGGCATACTGCCAGGGATTGCCCTCGGTGTAGTCGTGTGTCTGTATGTTGGGGTTGAAGTCCGCCGGCAGAGGACGCATATCTCCTTTGCTGTCCAGAGCGCGCATACATCCCGCGTTTTTGTCCCACAGTTTCCTGTAGTTCATGCTCAAA
Organism: Bacteroidaceae bacterium; assembly: GCA_963634425.1. Taxonomy (GTDB): domain Bacteria; phylum Bacteroidota; class Bacteroidia; order Bacteroidales; family Bacteroidaceae; genus Physcousia. The sequence continues at coordinate 5,414 of CAVHCL010000028.1, read as the reverse complement.
TTGTAAAACAGGACGCTGTCTTCCTTGTGTCCGAGTTTTCCGGCCACCTGTGCGGCAGCCCATGAAGCGAGGTAGTATTCGAGGCTTTTTGCCACACATTCCCCCTCCTTGCCGTCGTAGGGAAGATAACCCAAGTCTGCCAGATTGTCCTTGCCGCGTAGCGGAACACGTTTGCCGTTGCCGAACACCGTCGGCAGCATACTGGCTTTTATGGCTTCATACGCTTCTTCGGCAGGCACGTCGTCCAGTTCGTTCTTCAGTATGATGTCCGCCAACACTGGGACTCCCGGCTCGCCTACCATGCAGTAGGTGTCGTTGCTTACCAGATGCCACACCGGCAGTTCGCCCCATTCCTTGTAGATGGCAAGCATGGTCTTGGCATAGTCGCGCATACGGTCGGGCATGATGAGTGTGGCAAGGGGGTGGGCAGCACGGTAGGTGTCCCAAAGACTCCATGTGGTAAGCGTGGTGTAGTCCGCACAGCGGTGTATCTTCTTGTCGGCGCCCATGTAGTCTCCCGTAACGTCGTTCCATATCTGTGGAGCCACCATGAAGTGGTACATGGCAGTATAGAAGATGGTACGTTCGCGCTCGGTGCGGAAAGTGGCTTTGATGCGGCTCAGCTCCTTGTTCCATGCCTCCGACGCGGCATCCGCCACAGCGTCGAAGTTGAAGACAGTCCCCATTTCGGCATTGAGGTTTATGAGGGCGTTGGCTTCGCTTGTGGGGGATAGTCCCACCTGCACCATAACGGCGTCGCCCGGGTTTACCTCAAACGTGGCTTCCGCATAACGGGCGTCGGGTCCTTCGGAAATGAAGTTGTGTATAGGTCTGCTGAAACGCATGCAGAAGAACACCTTCTGGTCGCTTGCCCATCCGCGGCTGCGCCTGTAGCCCATCACCATGTCCTCGGACACTTGCGCTGCGCGTGTCTCTGTGGCTTCGTCGCCCACCGTGTTCTCCAGGTCTATGACGATACGTGCGTTGTTGCTGCCTTTGGGGTAAGTGAAACGGTAAAGCGCGGCACGCTGGGTAGCTGTCATCTCCGCCTGGATGGCGAAGCGGTCGAGCACCACCCTGTAGTACCCCGGCACCGAGACTTCGGAGGCGTGGCTGTATTCGCTGGCGAGTCCTTCCCTGGAGTGTTCGATGTCTCCGTACGCGGGCATCAGGGAAATGTCTCCAAGGTCGCCGCAGCCGGTGCCGCTGAGGTGCATCTGGGCGAAGCCTATTATCTTCTTTCCACTCTCGTGATAACCCGAGCACCAGTCCCAGCCCTGCTCCAGCTGCGTGGGGCCTGCGTTTACCATACCGAAGGGGACGCTCGCCCCCATGAAGACATGGCCGTGGTCCCCTGTCCCTATAACCGGATTTACATACTTTGCAAGATTGTCCTCCGCCGCGGCGGATACGCTCAGCAACAATGCTGCCGCCAATACCTTTGCTTCCATTGTGTGTGTCATTGTGTGTAGTTTCGTTATGTCAATGTCATCAGGTTGTCTTTATTATGGCTTACCGCCACAAGACGCAGCAAAGGTAGCAATAAAATCCGAGATACGCGGTATCTTCGGTTCGCATTTTGGCGTTAAAGCGGTCAAACGCCTTCAAGTATTTCCCTTGCCTTCTGTAGTGCCACGTCGATATGCGGGCAGATGTGCTCGGGGTTCATCTTGTCGTAGAAGTGGGCTTTTTCCAGTTGGCTGTGGACTTTTGGACTCACCCCGGAGAGTATCACGTGCACACCGTGCGCATGATTCATCTCCACAAGATTGGCAAGGTTGTGCATGCCGGTGGAGTCTATGAACGGTACCCTGCGCATACGTATGATCTGTACACGCGGACGCGGCCTGTTGTCCATGGCTGCCATAAGGTCGTCGAACTTGTTGGCGATGCCGAAGAAGTAAGGGCCGTTAATCTCGTACACAGCGCACCCGTCCGGAATTGTCAAATGTTCTTCGTGCACGTCCATGTCGGCTTCATAGCTGGGGTCTATTTCGTCCTTGATGACCGAAATCTCCGTGGTCTCCATCACACGCTTTATGAAGAGGGCGCACGCTATGAGGAGGCCTATCTCTATGGCAACGGTGAGGTCGAAGACGACGGTGAGGAAGAATGTGACGAGAAGTACCGTGACATCGCTCTTGGGGTTTTTGAGCAACCCTTTGAAAGTGCGCCATCCGCTCATGTTGTAGCTCACCGTCACGAGTATGGCGGCCAAGGAAGCCATGGGTATGTATTCGGCGTACGGCATCAGCACGAGCAGTATGAGCATCAGCACCACGGCGTGTATGATTCCGGCCACCGGAGTGCGTCCGCCGTTGTTGATGTTGGTCATGGTGCGCGCTATGGCTCCCGTGGCGGGAATTCCGCCGAAGAGGGGAGTCACCATATTGGCCACGCCCTGCGCTATCAGCTCCATGTTGGAGTCGTGTCGGTCGCTTGTCACACCGTCGGCCACGGTGGCGGAGAGAAGGCTCTCTATGGCTCCGAGTATGGCTATGGTGAATGCCACTGGCATCAGTTTCTGTATCAGTTCGAAAGTGATGGATGGCACAACCATTTCCGGCAGCTGCGCCTGTATGTGGAAGCGGTCGCCAATGGTGTCCACGCCTTCTATTCCGTATTGTTTTAGCAGTATCACCGCAGCCGTGCCGAGGACGATACCGTACAGCGAGCCGGGAATTTTGTTGAGCCCGGGGGCTTTGTACAGAGCCTTGGGGGAGAGCGTTATCACCGCCAGGCTGCCCATGGCCACCATGAAGTTCCATGGGTTGAATGTCCCTATGTTGCGGAAGTAGCATATCCATTTGCCGATGAAGTCGCCCGGGGTCTTCAACGGTATGCGTATGGCCTCGCCGGTGGACGACACGGCATCCTGTGTGAGGCCGAGCACGTCACTTATCTGCGTGGTGAAGATGGTGGCGGCTATGCCTGCGGTAAAACCGATGATGATGGGGTAGGGGATGAACTTTATGACCGCCCCCAAACGGAACGCTCCCAAGGCTACGAGTATCACTCCCGCCAACAACGTGGCGATGAGCAGACCCTGCAACCCATACTCGGGGTCGTTGACGATGCCGTATATTATCACGATGAAAGCTCCTGTTGGACCTCCTATCTGCACTTTGGTTCCACCCAGAAGCGAGATGATAAATCCTGCCACTATGGCTGTTATGATGCCCTTTTCCGGAGTTACCCCGGAGGCTATGCCGAATGCTATGGCAAGGGGCAATGCCACAATTCCAACTATTATGCCTGCCATCAGGTCTTTGGTGAACGTCTCCTTGTTGTATTCCTTGAGACAACTGATAATTCTCGGTGTCAATCCTTTCATTGTCGTAGTAATGTGTCTTTTTGACTTACGTTTCGATTTTGCGTGCAAAGGTATGAAAAGATGGGGGTTCGGGGCTGCCCTTTCGTTAAAATTCATTATCTTTGTGCCAGAATACTTAATTTAAATCAATTTTTATCATGTTTGAAATGCTTTCAACCCCTATAATAGTGGGTCTGTTTGTAGTTTGGTTTTGGTTTCTTCTGCTTTCGTACAAGGGGCAGCCAAAAGGTCTGTGGACACTGGCGCTTGCCAACACGGGCGAGCGTTTCGGTTATTACACCATGCTTTCCGTGTTTGTCTTGTTTCTGGGAGACAACTTCCACTTTGACGCCAATTGGGCTTCGGAGACATTCTCCACATTTCTGAGTGTGGTGTACCTGCTTCCCCTTTTCGGTGGCATGCTTGCCGACAAGTTCGGCTACAGCAAGATGGTGGTGATGGGTATCTTCGTGATGTTTGTAGGCTATTTTGTCCTTTCCGTGCCTCTGGGCGGCGGCAGTCCTGCCCTTGTGGCGATGTGCGGCGGTCTTCTGTTCGTGTCGCTTGGCACGGGGCTCTTCAAGGGCAATCTCCAGGTGATGGTGGGCGAGCTCTACAACACGCCCGAGTTCCAGGACAAGCGTGACAGCGGTTTTTCCCTCTTCTATATGGCCATCAACCTGGGTGCCTTGTTCGCTCCCACAGCGGCCATTGCCGTGATGGACTGGGCGCAAGGCTCGTTGGGCTTCTCCAAGGCGGACTCTTACCATTTCGCCTTTGCGGTGGCGTGTGTCAGCGTCATAGCCTCCATCCTCATCTACTATTCCGGAAAGAGCACGTTCGCTCATGTGATAGGCAGCAAAAAGAAGACTGTGGTGGAGCAGAAACAGGCTCCCGTGCAGGAGGAGAAAGACACCAAGGAACGCATCGTGTGTCTCTGTCTGGTCTTTGCTGTGGTTGTGTTCTTCTGGATGGCGTTCCACCAGAACGGGCTTACGCTCACGTGGTTTGCCGACGAATACACGGCAACTTCGTCAACCGGTGTGGAGAGCATGATGTTCGACGTGCGCAACCTCTTGGCTTGCATATTCATTGTCTATGGTCTTTTGGGCATTTTCCAGAACAAGGGACTTGCGCGCGGTCTGGCGGGCGTGATGCTTGTGGCAGCTGTGTTCTTCCTCTATAACATGATACCTTCGGGCGAAACCGTGACACCCGTCAGCGCGCCTATCTTCCAGCAGTTCAACGCTTGTTTCGTGGTTATGCTTACCCCTGTAAGTATAGCCCTGTTCTCTTGGCTTGGCAGCAGGGGCAAGGAACCCAAGGCTCCTGTGAAGATAGGTCTCGGAATGTTGGTGGCTGCCGGAGCGTACCTCATGCTTATGTTGTATTCCATAGGACTCCCAGCAGCCGACCCGGTAAACCACACCCACATGGCGGATGTCACTCCTTCGCTTCTGGTAAACACATATCTGATACTCACATTTGCGGAACTCTTGCTTTCCCCCATAGGCATAGCGTTTGTCAGCAAAGTCTCTCCTGCCAAATACAAGGGCATGATGATGGGCGGTTGGTTTGTCGCCACGGCTGTCGGCAACAAACTCGTCAGCATTCCGGGGCATATGTGGGGTATGGATCTTACCATAGTGTGGGGCACACTGATGTGCATCTGCCTGCTTGCCGCTTTGTTTATATTCTCAATAATAAAGAAGCTCAACAAGGTGGCGTAAAGACAAAGCACCGCTCGCCGATAGCGCAATACGTAGCGGTGCGGACTAAACCTGTGGCGGGCACAAGGCGGAAACCTTGTGCCCGCCATTTTTGTGGCTGATTTCAATTTCCTCGGAAGGCAGTGAAATTTTCCTCGGGAGGAAAAAATACCCGTTCACTTTCCACGACACCGCCAAACAATTTGACTTCTGATGTTGATGTTGAATATTATGGTTGTGGGTTCTTCCATTGCGTGTCTGTTTTTTGTGCCATTGCATGGTTAGTTTTTCATCCATTGCTTGCTTGTCTTTTGTGCCACTCTCACGGCAGTTTTTATGGGGTCGCATGGCTGTACAGCCAGGGAATCTATGGCTGTACAGGCAGAGGTGCT
>CAVHCL010000027.1:0-2023 GCA_963634425.1 Bacteroidaceae bacterium | reverse complement strand
TTTTCGTCTTTTTGCCATACATTTGCCATATACAATCTTTCATTTAGGAAAAATGGGAACATCTATAACAATTTGTAACAATCAAAAAAAAGAAGAAAATGAAAAAAAGTCTTTTTTACGGCCTTGCAGCGTCTGTCATAGGCTTGAGTATGGTGTCCTGTGATTTCAAATCACAAGGAAAAGCTGAAGGAACAGCATCCCTAACCGCATCAGGACTGAATCCTGCCGACTTCAAGACAGACAGCACGGCTTTGTACGTGTTGGGCAACTCCAACGGTATGGAAGTCTGCCTTACCAACTTCGGAGGACGAATCGTCAGCATCATGGTGCCGGACAGAAACGACAGTCTCACGGATGTGTGCTTAGGGCACAGCTGCATAGCGGACTACGTGAAGTATGGAGCCGAGGGTTGCAACTTCGGAGCGTTAATCGGGCGTTACGGCAACCGTATCGCCAAAGGCAAATTCACTCTTGACGAAAAGCAGTATCAGCCTCCACGGAGGAGGTGAGACAGCGTTCCACAACCGAATTTGGACTGCTAACAAGATAGACAACAACAATATTGAGTTTTCCACCTTCAGCGCAGACGGAGAGGACGGATATCCTGGCAACCTTGAAGTAAAGGTTCTCTACACCCTGACGGAAGACAATGCCCTTCAAATCACATACGATGCCACAACAGACAAACCTACAGTCCTCAACCTCACCAATCATTGCTATTTCAACCTGAGCGGCAATCCCACGAAAGACTGTCTGGATGAGGTGCTGACATTGGATGCCGACAGCATCACTGCTGTGGACAAGGACGTGTTGGTAACAGGCAAAGTCCTGGCTGTAACAGGGACACCCTTTGACTTCCGTAAAGGAGCTGTCGTCGGTGACGGTATCAACAAGGACTCTGACGAACAGATAAAGAATGGTGTAGGCTACGACCACAACTGGATTCTCAATACAGGAGGTGATATCGAGAAATGTTTTGGCAGTGTTTACGACCCCAATTCAGGTATTGTGATGGAGATGTTCACAGACCAACCGGGAGTGCAGTTTTACGCAGGAAACTTCCTTGATGGCGGTTTCATCGGCAAAAAAGGCATTGCATACCCAAAAAGAAGTGCATTCTGCTTTGAGACGCAACACTACCCAGACAGCCCCAATCACCCAGAATGGCCAAGCACGACACTCAATCCAGGCGACTACTACCACACAAGTACGATATACAAGTTCAGCACGAAGGGTATCTGATATTGACGATTTCGTGTAATCGCCATTGATTCTCAGAAGCGGACCAATATTGGCCCGCTTCTTTGTTGTTATTAGGGGTTCTATAGATATTCTATAACCTCTATGTTTTCTAGATATTCTAGATTTTCTAGAGCCTCTAGGTTTTCTAGAACCTCTAGGTTTTCTAGAGCCTCTAGGCTCCTGTGGCTCCTAGCCCATACCGGCCGCACACAACGCAAAAAAGCCCTCCCGGACACGGATGTCCTGGAGGGCCCTGAAAAAGACGGCGGCGACCTACTCTCCCGCTGGACGCAGTACCATCGGCGCGGGCGGGCTTAACTTCTCTGTTCGGGATGGGAAGAGGTGGAGCCCCGCCGCAATAACCGCCAAAATAAGGATGACGATGTCGGGAAAGCGGCAAAGGAAGGGGAAAAAACGGACTTGGAAAAGGACGCAACGGAGCCGGGGGACGGAACACGGCGGCACGGCGCCACAAGGGGCAAGATTCGGGCAATTAGTAAGGCTCGGCTTTGACGTCGCCGCCTTTGCACCTGCCTCCTATCAACGTCCTCGTCTGGGACGGCCCTCAAAAAGGAGATCTCATCTTGCGGCGGGCTTCGCGCTTAGATGCCTTCAGCGCTTATCCCGTCCAGACTTAGATACCCAGCGATGCGCCTGGCGGCACAACTGGTACACCAGAGGTCTGTCCAGCACGGTCCTCTCGTACTAGTGCCAGAACCGCGCAAATCTCCAACGCCCACGATAGATAGAGACCGAACTGTCTCACGACGTTCTGAACCCA
>CAVHCL010000026.1:911-10352 GCA_963634425.1 Bacteroidaceae bacterium | reverse complement strand
CTATGGCACCATTGTTTTTGTGGGTGCAAAGGTAGTCATAATAATCCGTTTGTGCAAGTGTCGGCAAAAAAAACTTCGCAAACGAAACGTGAATGAATATTTTTTTGTACCTTTGCAGCGGAGAAATCCATTCGGATAGTAGCGCAGTTGGTAGCGTACTACGTTCGGGACGTAGGGGTCGGGAGTTCGAGTCTCCTCTATCCGACAACAGGCAGGCCGGGAAGCTTTTCCCGGCTTTTCTTGTGTCTTCCTGCCTGGGTGTCCTGAAGGCACTGACGGTTTCGCATATTTATGCGTACACAAGAGCTTTTATGCATAAATATAGTTATAAAATGCGCTTTCTGTGCAAGATTATGCGTCCGAATGGAACAAATGTCGTACCTTTGCGGAAGAAACAGACGAAGTATGCAAGACAGGAAGATGCGCAAGCACACCATACGGCAGATAGTGGGTTCGCAGCGGATAGACAGTCAGGAACGTCTGCTGGCGGAACTAAGCAAGGCTGGCTATGCTTGCACGCAAACGACGTTGAGCCGTGACCTGCGGCAACTGCGCATAAGCAAGTTGCGTATGCCCAACGGCAAGAGCGTGTACGTCTTGCCGTCCGAGACGCAGAACATGGTGCAGCCGTTGCGCGACGATACGGAAAAGACACGGTGGCGCATACTGTTCTCCGGCAACATAATGGTGGTGCACACGCCTCCCGGACACGCCGGCATGGCGGCGTACGACATAGACAAGACAGGCCATCCGTTCTTCATAGGCACGGTGGCGGGCGACGACACGGTGATGGTGGTGATGGCGGAGAATGTGGCGCACGAGGACGCCAAGAGAGCTATACAGAGCATACTGCCGCAGTTGCGTGGATGAGATGAGAAGTCCCACACATTATAGTAAATATTATACAGAGGGCAATAAGGGTAACAACAAAATGAGCGACATAAATCCGGAGGATATAAAGGTGATGGTGGCGGAAGCGCGTCACGAGGTATATGTGGACACTATTCTGGATACCATACGCGAGGCCGCCAAGAAGCGCGGCACCGGCATAGCGGAACGCACGCACGAGTATGTGGCCACCAAGATGTGCGAGGGCAAGGCGGTGTTGGCACTGCACGGCGACAGGTTTGCCGGCTTCAGCTACATAGAGACATGGGGAAACAAACACTATGTCACCACGAGCGGCCTTATAGTGCATCCCGACTATCAAGGCATGGGTGTGGCGAAGCGCATAAAGGACTACACGTTCACGTTGGCGCGCATACGTTGGCCCCACGCCAAGATATTCAGCCTCACGAGCGGAGACGCGGTGATGAAGATGAACACGGCACTCGGGTATGTGCCGGTCAGCTTCAACCAGCTTACCCACGACGACGCTTTCTGGCACGGGTGCCAAGGATGCTGCAACCACGACATACTGGAGCTGAAGCAGCGGAAGTTCTGCGTCTGCACCGGGATGTTGTGGGATCCGGACAAACACCACGGCGAACCCACTTCGCTGGAAGTGATAAAGGATGTGATGCGCACTTTGGTGTTGAGGGGATTGGAGTAGTGCGGCGGACGCAATGTGTGGAAATGACAAAAACAGAAAAACAACATACGGATATGGAAGTTAAGAAGAAGAAGGTGGTGGTGGCGTTCAGCGGAGGGCTGGACACCAGTTATACGGTGATGTACCTCGCCAAGGAGAAAGGGTATGAAGTGTATGCCGCTTGTGCCGACACAGGAGGTTTCAGCGAGGAGCAGTTGAGAACCAACGAAGAGAATGCCTATAAGTTGGGCGCGACGAAGTACGTCACCCTGGATGTCACGCGCGAGTATTACGACAAGTCCCTCAAGTACATGGTGTACGGCAACGTGTTGCGCAACAACTGCTATCCTATATCTGTGAGTTCGGAGCGTATCTTTCAGGCACTCGCCATATCCCGTTATGCCAACGAGATAGGGGCCAGTGCCATAGCGCACGGAAGCACCGGAGCCGGCAACGACCAGATACGTTTCGACATGACGTTTCTGGTGATGTGTCCGGGTGTGGAGATCATCACCCTTACACGCGACGGCAACCTCTCGCGTCAGGAAGAGGTGGACTATCTGAACGCCAACGGTTTCAGTGCCGACTTCACCAAGCTGAAGTACAGTTACAATGTGGGAATCTGGGGCACCAGCATCTGCGGCGGTGAGATACTTGACAGCAAGCAGGGGCTGCCGGAGAGCGCGTATCTGAAGCACCCCGTCAAGCAAGAGCCCGAGCTGTTGGAGCTTGGCTTTGAGGAGGGCGAGCTGGCAAGCGTGAACGGCGTGCGCTACGAAGACAAGATACAGGCCATCCGGGATGTGGAGAAGATAGGCTCGGCATACGCTATAGGAAGGGACTGTCATGTGGGCGACACCATCATAGGCATAAAGGGGCGTGTCGGTTTTGAGGCGGCGGCTCCCATGCTGATAATCGGTGCTCACCGTTTCCTGGAGAAATACACGCTCAGCAAGTGGCAGCAGTACTGGAAAGACCAGGTGGCCAACTGGTACGGCATGTTCCTCCACGAGAGCCAGTACCTGGAGCCTGTGATGAAAGACATAGAGGCCATGCTTACGAGCAGCCAGCGCAATGTCACCGGGAAGGTGACTCTGCGTCTGCACCCCTTGTGCTTTGAGACGGTGGGAGTGGACAGCCCCAACGACTTGGTGAAGAACAAACTCGGAGAATACGGCGAGACAGCCAAGGCATGGAGCAGCGAAGACGCCAAGGGTTTCATAAAGGTGACATCTACAGCCCTCAGGGCTTACTATCTGGCACACCCCGATGAGAAACGTTAGAGCAGGCATACTGGGTGCTGCGGGGTATACGGGAGGCGAACTGATACGCCTGCTTGTGCAGCACCCACGGGCGGAGATAGTGTTCGCAAACAGCGAGAGCAATGCCGGCAACCTTGTGTCCGACGTGCACGAGGGGTTGGTGGGCGATACAGACCTCAGGTTCACCTCTGAGATGCCCTTCGACCAGGTGGACGTGCTGTTCTTCTGTTTCGGGCACGGCAAGAGCGAAGCGTTCCTGGCGGAACATGCCGTCCCGGCGGACGTGAAGATAATAGACCTTGCGCAGGACTTCCGCATAGCGTCCCCTTCGCACGACTATGTGTACGGACTTCCGGAGACGCACCGCGACATCATAAGGGGATGTTCCCGTCTTGCCAATCCGGGTTGCTTCGCCACATGTATACAGCTGGCTCTGCTCCCGGCTCTGAAGAACGGCATTCTCAGCGGCGACATACATGTCAACGGCATAACGGGAAGTACCGGAGCCGGCCAGAAGCCCGGAGCCACCACACATTTCTCCTGGCGCAACGACAACTGCTCAGTCTATAAGACATTCACACACCAGCACCTGCTGGAGATAAACCAGACGGTGCGGGAGCAGTGTCCGGGTTATGACGGGCGTGTGCTCTTCATCCCCCAAAGAGGCTGTTTCAGCAGGGGCATCTTTGTCACCGCATACGCACACTGCGGCACACCGATAGAGGATGTGAGAAAGATGTACGCGCGGTACTACGCCGATGCGGCGTTCACGCACGTCGTAGCCAAGAGCCCCGACATAAAGCAGGTGGCAAACACCAACAAAGCCGTGGTGTATGTGGAGAAGTATGAAGACCAATTGCTGATGATATCCTGCATAGACAACCTGCTGAAAGGCGCGGTGGGGCAGGCTGTTCAGAATATGAACCTCATGTTCTCGCTCGACGAGAAAGAGGGCTTGGGACTCAAGGCATCGGCATTTTAACAAATAAAACGCTATTATGGAACTTTTTGATGTATATCCTCTTCTAAATGTCACCATAGAACGTGGCAGGGGATGCAGCGTGTGGGATGCAGACGGCACGGAATATCTCGACCTCTACGGAGGCCATGCCGTGATAAGCATAGGCCACAGCCACCCGCACTATGTGTCCAGGATGACGGAGCAACTGAACAGGCTCGGTTTTTACAGCAACAGCGTCATAAACCCCTTGCAGGCGGAACTGGCCAGACGGCTGGGGGCGGCGTGCGGCTATGAGGACTACAGCCTCTTTCTCATAAACAGCGGTGCGGAGGCGAACGAGAACGCACTCAAGCTGGCAAGCTTCCACAACGGACGCACACGTGTGCTGAGTGCGGAAAAAGCCTTCCACGGACGCACCTCGCTGGCGGTGGAGGCAACGGCCAATCCCAAGATAATAGCTCCCGTCAACGCCAACGGCCACGTCACTTACTTGCCGCTCAACGACACAGAGGCATGGGAGAAGGAACTGGCGCATGGCGATGTCTGTGCCGTCATCTTGGAGTGCATACAAGGCGTGGGGGGCATACGTTTGGCTTCCGCGGACTTCATGCAGGACATCAGGACGTTGTGCGACAAGTACGGCACCGTGCTCATCTGCGACGAGATACAATGCGGCTACGGACGCAGCGGCAAGTTCTTCGCCCACCAGCATCTCGGCATAAAGCCGGACATCATCACCGTGGCAAAAGGGATAGGCAACGGCTTCCCGATGGGTGGCGTGCTCATTTCACCACGCTTCAAGGCGGTGTACGGACAGCTCGGCACCACGTTCGGAGGCAACCACCTGGCTTGCACGGCAGCCCTTGCTGTACTTGACGTGATGGAAAAGGAGAACCTCGTGCAGAATGCCGATGCAGTGGGCAGACATCTGATGGACAGATTGAACGCCCTGAAGACCGCTGTCCCCCACATCGTGGAGGTGAGAGGGAGAGGCCTGATGATAGGCATAGAACTGGACATCCCCTACGGCGACATACGCAAGAAGTTGCTCTTCGAGGAACACGTCTTCACAGGCTGTTCCGGGACTAACGTGCTGCGTCTGTTGCCTCCGTTGTGTCTCAGCATGGCCGAGGCCGACAGGTTTGTTGAAAAATTCTCTAAGGTGTTGCGCTCATGAATGTCACAGTAATAGGTGCAGGCAATATGGGGAGTGCGTTGGTCAAAGGCTGGTGCCTTGCCGATGCGGATATCCGTCTTACAGTGACGGCAAAGACGCGGCGCACCCTGGACAGTATTAGTGCGGAGATGCCGTCGGTACGCGTCACTTTGGACAATGCGGAGGCGGCAAGAGCCGCCGATGTGGTGGTGATAGCCGTGAAGCCCTGGCTTGTGGACGGCGTGTTGTCGCAGATGGGCGACGCACTGGGCGATGCCACTGTGATAAGCGTGGCGGCAGGCGCGAGAAATCCGCGGATAGACGTGTATGCGATGCCCAACATAGCCGCTGCGGTGTGCAAGAGCATGAGTTTCGTGGAGTCCGTCCCCGCCGACGCTCCGGCGGGCAGTAAGGAACGTGTGCAACAGGCGGTGTCTCTCTTCTCGCTGGTGGGCAAGGTGCAGGTGGTGGATGCCGTCCGTATGTCCGCCGGCATGATGATGGCCGGATGCGGCATAGCGTATGTGATGCGTTTCCTCCGCGCCATGACCGAGGGCGGTGTGGAGATGGGCTTCTATCCGGGCGAGGCGCAGCAGATAGCCATGCAGACCATGGAAGGAGCAGTGGCTCTGCTGGAGAACACAGGCCTGCATCCCGAAGTTGCCATAGACAAGGTGACGACTCCCGGTGGGGTTACCATAAAGGGGCTCAACGAACTTGACCATGCAGGGTTCAACTCGGCTGTAATCAGATGTCTCAAAGCAGGTCTCAAATAGACGGCGGCACTATGAAGAGAGTGGTGGTAAAGGTAGGAAGCAATGTCCTCACACAGTCGGGCGGCAAACTCAGCGTGACACGTGTGTCGGCTCTGGTGGACCAGATAGCGTGGATGCGGCATCATGGTTACGAGGTGATACTCGTCTCGTCCGGAGCGGTGGCGTGCGGCCGCAATGAGCTTATGGTGGACCACGAACTGGACTCGGTGGAGCAGAGGCAGTTGTTCTCCGCAGTGGGGCAGGTGAAGCTGGTGAACCTTTACTACGACCTTTTCCGCGAGTACGGAATGCACATAGGGCAGGTGCTGACCATGAAAGAGAACTTCAGCGCAGGCGAGCAGTATTCCAACCAGCAGGCCTGCATGGAAGTGATGCTGGCCAACGGCGTAACACCTGTGGTCAACGAGAACGACACGGTGTGCGTCACAGAACTCATGTTTACGGACAATGACGAGTTGTCAGGCCTCATAGCAAGGATGATGGATGCCGACATGCTCATCCTGCTCAGCAACATAGACGGCCTGTATACGGGAGACCCCTCGGACGGCAACTCAAGACTCATACGCACCGTCCGTCCGGACGATGCTGTGGACGGGTACATACAGACTACCAAAAGCAGTATGGGCAGGGGCGGCATGGTCTCCAAGTGCGGCACAGCCGCCGTTACAGCCAGACACGGGATAACCGTGCTGATAGCCAACGGAGAGCGTGACGGCATATTGGTGGATCTTATATGCAGACCGGAGGAGACTCCACATACACAATTTCTACCGACATGAAAGCGTTGTTAGAAAACGTAAGGCGTGCGGGACGAAGTCTCGCATTGGTGCCGGACACACGGAGAAACGAGGTGCTGCTCCGTGTGGCGGATGCCATGGACAGCCAGGCGGAAAGCCTTGTCTCCGCCAACGAGAAGGATTTGGCGCGTATGTCCCCCGACAGCCCCCTTTACGACAGACTCTTGCTTACGCCGCAACGCATACACGGCATGGCGTCCGATATGCGTCAGGTGGCGGCTCTGCCGTCGCCCTTGGGCAAGTTGTCATGCGAACGCACCCTTCCCAACGGTCTGCATTTGCGCAGAGTGTCGGTGCCGTTCGGTGTGGTGGGGGTCATATACGAGTCGCGTCCGAACGTGTCTTCCGACGTGTTTGCGCTCTGTTTCAAGAGCGGCAACGCGTGTGTGCTGAAAGGAGGCAAGGATGCCGACCACAGCAACCGTGCAATAGTGTCCCTCATACAGGAGACGCTTGCCGCCGTGGGCATAGACCCGCAGACGGTGGTCTTGCTGCCAGCCACACACGAGGCCACGGCACAGATGCTCAACGCTGTGGGGTATATAGACCTGTGCATCCCCCGCGGAGGGAAGAACCTGATATCCTTTGTCAGAGACAACGCCCGTGTGCCGGTGATAGAGACCGGTGCAGGGGTGGTGCACGCTTATTTCGACAAGGCCGGCGACTTGCGCAAAGGACGTGCCATAGTAGCCAACGCCAAGATGCGGAGGGTGAGCGTATGCAACGCCTTGGATTGCTTACTGGTGCACAAGGACAGGGAGGCGGACATCGCCAGTCTGCTTGAACCCATGCAAGGAAAGGTGCGCTTCCATCTCCATGTGGAAGCCGAAGACTTTGACTGGGGGCGTGAGTGGATGTCGTACGACTTGAGCGTGTGCATGGTGTCCTCCATGGATGAGGCTTTGGAGCACATAATGCGCTACGGCTCTGGACACAGCGAGTGCATCGTCACGGAGGACGAGGCGGCGGCGGCCAGGTTTCAGAGGGAAGTGGATGCGGCGTGCGTTTACGTGAATGCGCCCACCAGCTTCACCGACGGGGCGCAGTTCGGCTTGGGAGCCGAGATAGGGATAAGCACGCAGAAGTTAGGTCCGCGCGGCCCTATGGGGCTGGAGGAACTCACCACCTACAAGTGGCTGATAAACGGTGACGGACAGATAAGGGAATAACAGTCTTTAGTATAAAACAGGAATTTGAAAGGTGAGGGTGGCAACCCCCGGGTCTGAAAAACCAAGACAAGATATGATAGAGAAATTTCTTTCACAGACGGAGTTTAAAGATTACGACGACTTCATGCAGCACTTCAAGGTGAATGTGCCCGAGGACTTCAATTTTGCGTACGACGTGATAGACGCATACGCCGAAATTTCACCGGAGAAGGAATGTCTGCTGTGGACCAATGACAGAGGCGATGTGCAGCATCTCAACTACAAGGAGATGAAACGTTTCTCGGACATGGTGGCATCCTACTTCCTGACCTTGGGAGTGAAACGCGGCGACTGCGTGATGCTCATTCTGAAACGCCGCATTGAGTGGTGGATAACCATGGTGGCACTTCACAAGATAGGCGCCGTGGCAGTTCCTGCCACGCATCTGCTCACGGACAAGGACATCATCTTCAGATGCAACAAGGCGCAGATAAAGGCAGTGGTGGCGGCTGGAGACATTGTGGTGCTGCGCAATATCATCAGGGCACGCGCCTACTGCCCGTCTCTGGCGCATTGCATATCCATAGGCCCTGTGGTTCCGCAGAAATGGGACAATCTGTGGCAGGGTGCCATGATGGCTCCGAGGTTCAAGAGCCAGAAGGGCGAGAACCGTGTGACGGACGACTTCCTGATGTACTTTACCAGCGGCACCAGCGGCAAGCCAAAGATGGTGGTGCACGACCACTCCTATCCGTTGGCGCACATCATGACAGCCAAGTACTGGCACAACCTCCACGAGGGCTCACTTCATCTCACCGTGGCGGACACCGGATGGGGCAAGGCCGTATGGGGCAAGTTCTACGGACAGATGATATGCGGAGCGGAGGTGTTCGTCTACGACTTTGAGGGAAGGTTTCAGCCCGACAAGATGCTGGAGATGATAGAGAAGTTCCACATCACCTCGTTCTGCGCTCCGCCCACCGTGTACCGTTTCATGATAAGGGAAGACCTTTCGAAATACGACCTTTCCAGCCTTGAGTGGTGCACCACGGCAGGCGAGGCTCTCAACCCGAACGTCTTCCTGGAGTGGAAAGAGAAGACCGGCATCATGATATACGAGTCGTACGGACAGACGGAGACAACCATGGTGCTTGGCACATATCCGTTTGTGGAGCCGCGCCCGGGAGCTATGGGGTTGCCCAATCCGCAGTTTCATGTGGATGTGGTGGATGCCGACGGCAACGTGTGTGCCGACGGGGAGACTGGAAACCTGGTGATACACATCGACAAAGGCGCGCCTCTCGGGTTGTTCAAGGAATACCACAGCCAGCCGCAGCTTACTTCCAAGAGCCGCAACGGCGGTCTGTACTATACCGGCGACATGGCGTACAGGGACAGCGACGGGTACTATTGGTTCGTGTCGCGTGCCGACGATGTCATCAAGAGTTCCGGATACCGCATCGGCCCGTTTGAGGTGGAGAATGCCCTTATGACCCATCCCGCCGTGGTGGAGTGTGCCATTACGGGCGCATCCGACGAGGTGAGAGGTATGGTGGTGAAGGCTACGGTGGTGCTGTCCGACAGCTACAAGAGCAAGGCGGGCCCAGAGTTGGTGGAGGAGCTGCAGGCGCACGTGAAGCGCGAGACCGCACCCTACAAGTATCCGCGCATCATAGAATTCGTGGAAGAACTGCCCAAGACCATCAGCGGAAAGATAAGAAGAGTGGAGATAAGGGAAAAAGGAAAATTCACATTATGAAGACATTTCTCAACGTACAGGATTTGGGTGACTTGAATGTCGCCTTGAGGG